>JAFTCN010000002.1 GCA_017454675.1 Clostridia bacterium | reverse complement strand
CAGGCTGACGAAGGACGGCGTGCCCGTCTGTCACCACGACGCGAGCGTCGACGCCATGACCGACGGCGAAGGTCTCATATCCGAGATGACGTTCGACGAACTGAAAAAATGCCGCATCGACTGCGGAGTCGGGGCGGACACGCTGCCGGCCGACGAGCTGCGCATCCCCACGATGGCCGAGTATTTCGACATCTGCATGCGCTACGGGACCGTCCCGTTCATCGAGATCAAGACCGACGGCACCTGCGAAATGATCATCAGGGAGCTGCGCCGCCGCTCGATGGAGAGTTTCGCGGTCATATCCGCGATCGACATCCGCCACATCCGCGAGGCGCGACGGCTCTCGAAGGCTGTTTTCGTGCACCACATCTTCTCGTCCGCCGAACACATTCCCGAGCTCGCCGACCTCGGTTATTCCGGGATGTCGTTCAAGGTGAAGGACCCCGGCATGTGCCCCGCCGGACTGATCGGAGACGTCCACGAAGCCGGCGTCCGGGTCTGCCTCCGCGCCGCGGACATGCCACAGATCATGAGAAAGATGATAGATATGGGGCTCGATTATCAGCCCTCGAACTGCGTTTTCGGACTCGACTGAAAGGAAAAGGCCGTCTCCCGCAAAAGGTGAGCCGGCCCGGTGAACAGATATGTTTTATATGTTTCTCGCGGAAGGCTTCGAGGAAGTCGAAGCGCTCAGCCCCCTCGATCTGCTCCGCAGAGCGGGGATCGACGTACGTACCGTCGGGATCGGAGGCAGACTGATCCGCGGCTCGCACGGGATAGGCATCGAAGCCGACATGACCGACGCCGAATACACCGGAGCCGGCCTCGAGGGCGTCATTCTGCCCGGCGGAATGCCCGGTACACGCAATCTCGACGCCTCGGAGACCGTCGACGCCGCTCTCCGGGCTGCCTTTGACGGGGGAAAATACATCTGCGCGATCTGCGCGGCGCCGTCGGTGCCGGGCAGGCGTGGGATGCTAGCCGGCCGTCGCGCCGTCTGTTTCCCCGGTTTTGAGGATACGCTGAAGGGCGCGCTGCATACAGGCGCACGCGTCGAACGCGACGGAATGACCGTGACGGCGGTCGGCATGGGCGCGGCCGTCGAGTTCGGTCTGGAGATCGTCGCGGCGGTAAAGGGAGAGGCGGCCGCGAAGAAGCTGGCTTCGTCGGTGCTCGCTCCGGGCAGCCGTTCATGAAGACTGACCGGAAGATCTCCGGGCTTCGCGGACTTCCGCGCGAGGGCGGGGAATACCGCAGCCACATCACCGCTCCGCTTCTCGTGCTGGCGGTCTTCCTGCTGCTCCGGCTCTCGGTGTATATCGACTCGAAGCTCACGAGGGAGAACGAATACGCCGCGGTGATCCTGCTGCAGCTGATGATTTTCGTCATACCTGCGGTGATCTACCTGGCGCTCACGAGGAACACCGCCGCAGGCCTTCGGATCCGGCCGGTCGGGATCGGGCACCTGCTGCTGATACTCTCGGCCGTGATCGTGATCGAGAGCGGCGGAGTCCTGCTGAACTGGCTCATAAACGGATACGACTCGCTTGTGACGAGTTACGACCTCTGGGGCATATTCATATCCAAGACCGACGGAAGCGCGTCTGACACCCTCTTTCTGGTGATGGCGTACGCGCTGCTGCCCGCGGTGTGCGAGGAGCTCGTCTTCAGGTCGGTGCTCTGCGCCGAATACGAAAGAAGGAGCATGTTCGCGGCGGTCCTGCTGCCTTCGCTCTTCTTCGCGATGCTGCACTTCGACCCCGCCAGATTTCCCGCATACCTCGGAGCGGGACTCGTGCTGACCCTGACGCTTTACGCGACTAGGTCGGTGCTCGCACCGGTCATCGTCCACTTCGCCAGCAACCTGCTGTCGATCTTCAGCCGCACCTATCTGCGGACGCTGTACGATCTCGGAGGCGAGAAGCTCTTCATATTCATCGCGGCAGCCGCGTTCCTGCTGTTTACCTTCCTGTTCTGCGCCGAAGCGGCGAGACTTTACAGGAATTATTCGTCGGGAGACTATTCCGACAGCTACAGAGGCGATGCTTCGGAGACCGCCCGGCGCGAAAACAGCGCGGACGGGACCGGCGAAAACAGCGCGGACGGGACCGGCGGAAACGACGCCGCAGGACCTGCCGGAAAAGGCGCAGGGAATAAGGAAACGACGGCGGACGGAGTGCCCGGGCAGAGACCCGGTGAGGAGACGAACGGCGGTTCCGGATCACGGAATGACCCCTCCGGCAGCCGGACTTCCGTCAGGCGCGACCGCTCAGGCCGCGATACCTCCTCCTCCCCCTCCGTAACAGGCGTTCCCGAATTCTTCTCGAAGCATCCGCGGGCGTATGCCGCGTTCACAGCGTTTTTCTCACCCACCGCGCTGCTCTGCTACATCTTCTACGCGGTGATCATACTGCTCTGACACGATAGATAAAAAAACCGGACACAGATCCGGACGGAACTGCAAATGGCTTTATTCAGCAAGAGAAAACACCGGAAAAAAGTAACCGAATACACCGAAAAGGATTACGACAAGGCGATAAAGGACCTCGACAGGGAAGTCGCCGAGGAGAGCGACTTTTTCGGTAAGAAAAGTTTCACCGAAACGGCGAGCACAGTCACCGCTGTCATCAAGGCGGTAGTGTACATCGCCTTTATCGTCGTGGCCGCGGCCGCGCTCTCCTACCTCGCCCTGACGTCGCTCAACGACATATTTGCCTTCGTAAAGGAGGACAGGGAGGTCGAAGTGACGATTCCCGAGTACGTGACGTCGACGGAGATGTCCGAGATACTCGGAGACGCCGGAGTGATCGAGCATCCCTGGCTCTTCAGACTCTACGCCAAAATGAAGCATGTCGACGAGAACAGCAAGGTATACAACTTCGAGGCGGGCACGTATACCGTCAGTTCGTCGATGAACTACGACGAGCTGTTCCTTTCGTTCGTCAAGCGCAGCAAGGTCACGACGGTCCGCATCACCGTGCCCGAGGGCTATACCGTCGACGACATAATCAACCTTTTCCTGGCGCAGGACATCGGCACGAAGGAAGGCTGGATCGACGCCGTCAACAACCACGATTTCGGCGACGAGTTCCCGTTCATCGCCGACATCCCCGAGAGGGCGGGCCGCTACTACCGGCTCGAGGGCTACCTTTTCCCCGACACCTACGATTTCTACACCGGACAGCCCGAGTATTACTACCTCCGCCGGATGCTCGTCAGGTTCGACGAGATCTTTACCGACACACTTCGCAAGAAGTGCGAGGAGCTCGGCTATTCGCTCGACGAGATGCTGACAGTCGCGTCGATCGTTGAAAAAGAGGCGTATTTCGCAAACGACTATCCGATATGTTCGTCGGTCATCTGGAACAGACTGAAGAAGTCCGCGACATATCCGAACCTCGAGTGCGACTCGACGGTCGTCTATGCGCTGTCGCACGCCGCCGGCAAGCGCATCACCGAACTGAAGGCGGGCGATCTGCAGTACGACGACCCCTACAACACTTACAAGTACGCAGGTCTTACCCCGTCACCGATATGCAACCCCAGCTACAACACCATCATATGCGCGATATACCCCGAGACAACCGACTACTATTTCTTTGTGACCGACGCGGAGAGCAAGCTCCTGCCGGCGAAGACTCTCGCCGAGCACAACGCGAACGTCGCCAAAGTCAAAGCGGAAAAAGAAGCCGCCGCGGCCGCCGCGGGAGGCTGATAACGGAGGTACTGACCTTATGGGCACAGATAAGAAAAAAAGCCTGTTTTCGATATATTTGCCGGCAGTGATCACGGCCGTTCTCATAGGGATCGGTTTTCTGATCTTCACCGTTATGACGGTCACGTACGACGTCGACGCGATAGGCCCCGAAGGCAGCAGCGTGGGTTTCTCGAAGCTCAACGCCGCGGTCCGCGACGCGGTCGGCACGAACACCGCAGCGGAGAAGATATCAGACATCCTCGGGTATCTCGCCATAGCAGTCATGGCGTGCTTCTTCGCTCTCGGCGTCTACCGGCTGATAAAGGGGCGGAGCTTCAGGGCGGTGGACCGCGAGATATACGCCGTCGGCGGATTCTACGCGTTGCTGCTTGCCGTCTATCTGCTCTTCGAGAAGCTTGAGCTCAACTACCGTCCGGTGCTCGGCGAGGAGGGGCTCGAGGCCTCGTATCCGTCGTCTCACACTGTTCTGGCGCTCTGCGTCTTCCTCAGCGCGTGGCTGTCGTACGGGCTGTTCTTCGGAGAGAAAAACAGGATCGCCGGGATCGCCGTAAAGTCTGCCGCGGCCGTCTGCGCCGTAGCGACCGTCGTGTTCAGGTTCGTCAGCGGAGTCCACTGGGCGACCGACATCGCCGGAGGGATCCTCCTCTCGGCGTTCCTGCTGTCGGTATACTCGCCGGTCAGGTCGTATGTCGTGAGCCTGCCGGAAAAGACCGGAGAAAAGGAAAAGAAAGAGTAAAAAACAATAGAAAACAGACCCGGCAGAGCGTAACTCCGCCGGGTTTTTGAGAAGGGCATCCGTGAACTGTGTTCACTGTCCGAGCGTTATGAGATTATACCCGATGCCCGCGGCATCCGATATCGCGGCCTCGCGGGTGTGGCAGCTGAAGAAGAGAGACTGTACGCCCCTGCCGGCGAAGACGCCGAGCGCCCGCAGCAGGTTTTCCGCCCTTACGTCGTCGAGCTGCGACGCCGCTTCGTCGAGCAGGAGCGGCGGCACCGACGGTCCGGGGAAGATCACCTCGGTCAGCGCGAGGCGGAGCGAAAAGTAGGCTATGTCCCGTGTCCCGCCGCTGAGCAGTGCGATGCTCTTTGTCCCGGCGGACGTCGCGACGGTCACCGAAAAGTCGGTGCCGACGCCTATCTCGCCGTATTTTCCGCCGGTCAGCTCTGACAGTATCTCGCCGGCGCGTTTGCGTATCCTGGGAGTGATGTTCTTTCGCAGGGCGTCGCCGGCCTCGGATATCGACTTGTGTGCGAGCAGTATCGCCGCGTACAGACGCCGCGCCGAGTCGAGTTCGGCATCCGCGGCTTCAAGCTCGATCGCCAGCTTTGCCGGGTTCTCGTAGCTGTGTTCGGCGATGCCGAGGTTCTTCTCCGACTCTCCGAGCTTCGATGACGCCGAATCGAGCTGCGCCTCGAGCCTCGATCTCTCGGATGTGAGTACCGACGGATTAGCCGCCTTCAGCGCGTCGAGCATCTCGCTGCTCAGCCTGGCGCGAAGTTCGTCCTCGTTGAACGGCGAGAGCGAATCGGCCGTCGCCTTCACCGAATCTGAGTATTTTCCGATGTCGGACAGCAGGACCTCGTGCCGGAGCGCCATCTCCGACGCCTCCGAGGCCGCCGAAAGCAGTCTGTCGCAGAGACCGGCGTCGGAGACTCCGCCGTCGAACCCGAATTCGGCCAGAGCGGCCGCGCATTCGTTCCGTATGCCGTCGTTGAGGCTCTTTTTCGCGTCGAGGGCGGTGAGCATGCCGTCGAGCGTCTCGCGCCAGCCGTCGAGCGAGGCTTTTTCCTTTGCGCAGCTTCCGGCGTATTCGATGAACCCCTCGCAGTCATCCTTGACCCTGCCTGTCGGAGCGTAGCCCTCCTGTCTCAGGATCATAGCGGCTTTTTTGCCGAGTTTCGGGGAGGAGAGGATCACAGTGACACCCGCGACGGCCAGCAGCAGGCCGGCTGCGGTAATAATATACGAGACCGCCGGCCGGCTCTTCAGCCATCCGAACGGGATGAGCGGAGTCAGGCATATGAGCATCGACAGCACCGCGGCAGCGATACCGAAGAGCGCGAGGAGCGTTCCCGCCAGTATCCTTCCGCGTTTTTTTCGCATACCGCCGGCGTAAGCAGCCGCGACGGCCTTCGCTCCGCCGGCTTTTTCGATCGCCTCTGCTCTGACGGCCTTGCCCGAGTCGCCCGGAGCCGACGAACGGAAGAGCCGCAGTTCGGCTTCGGCGAGCGAGAGTTCGCTGTCGCTCTTGGAAAGCCTTCGCGAGAGGCCGTCGAGTTTTGATACGTATTCGCGGTCGGGCAGACGTCCGTCCGTGCCTTTTTCTCTTATCAGCTCGGCCTCTTCGCCGCGGAGCGCGCTTACTTTCCGCTCGCCCGCGTGGAGCAGGTCGAAGCGGTTGAGCACCTGGTACGACTCATATGCCGAGCAGATGTTGCGCGCGGTGTCGACGCGGTGCCGCAGGTCGGACGTGACGCGACGGTATTTCTCGACGGTCGCGCGCAGCGAGATGATCATCGCCGAATTCTGCTCCGCCTTCACGAGGCGGTCGCGCAGGATGTCGCGCCTTCGCTCGAGTTCCTCTATCCGTCCGCCGTTTCCGCGCAGAGGCTGCAGCTGAACCCTCGCCGCGTTCAGTTTCTTCAGCGCCTTTTCGGTGCTTACGGTCTCGTCGGCGGAGAAGAGCATGTTTTCCACCGCGCTGTCGAGGTCGTGCCCCGCGAGGTCGCCGACGCCGAGCTGTTTTACCGACGTCACGCTCTCAAATACGGGCTGAGAGACGCCGAGGAAGATGTCGCAGGGCTTTTTCCCCTCGTATACGGGCATTCCGGTGGCCAGATCGACGACAGTCGTCCGGTCGATCACGGCATCCCTTCCGCCGGTGAGTGAGGCCGAGCGCTCTATCCTGTATTCGCCTCCGTTGTATTCGAATTCGAGGCTGCCTTCAGCCTTTCCGCCGGTCCAGCTCAGTGCTCTGTCCGATGTCTCGCGGTCGGCCGCGCTGCGGCGCGGCGGCAGGCCGTAGAAGATGAAGCTTATGAAGGCCATGAGCGTGCTCTTGCCCGACTCGTTTCTTCCGAGGATCAGGTTGACCCCCGGCGCGGGTTCGACGCAGACGTCGCGCAGGCCGCCGAATTCTTTTATTTCGATCTTTTTTATAGTCATGGCGGCCCCTTTACTGCATGAACGCCTTGCCGTCGAGGGCGAGCAGACCGATGCGCAGGGCGTCGGCCGAGGCGCGGCGGATGTCGGGATCGGCCGATCCGAGCCCCGGCAGCAGGCTGCGGTAGAGCTCACCGCGGACGGTCAGGTCCGACATCAGATAGTCGGCTCCGTAGACGGGGCTGGTGGCGTCGGTGACGCTCAGCGTTATCCCGTCCGGCAGATCGGTCGAGCGCGCGACGGTTGCCGTGTCGGGCCGGTACGACGGCGGAACCGCCCCTGTCAGCGTGACACGGAGCGAGGTGCTCGGGTAGATATCGCCGGCCACCGACGCCGCGACGATCCCGCAGACCTCTTCGTCGGATGCAGCGCCTGTGACGTCTGCCGTCATCTCGCCGTAGCGGTGGTTTCCCGTCGGATGGATCCGTATCGACGCGCGGCCGGCGTCTGCATCGACGTACAGGACGCGGCCCTGTCCGGGCTCGTCCCAGCTCCTCCCCTGAGGAAAGCCGGAATAAGCCGTGAGCGTGCGGCCCAGAAGTTTCGGCTCGGGCGCCTTGTGGATATGCCTGAGAGCGGCGTATTCGCAGCCGGAGCCGGCTATCAGCGGCTCGTGGATCGGGCAGTATCTCGAGATCGGGCTCGAGGTGTCGCCGTGGGCGCAGATGACATTTACGCGGCCGCCGCTCGAGTCTGCGCGGAAACCGGCCGGGATCGGGCAATCGTCGAGCTTCGACGACGTAAACGCCCAGCCCCACACGGTGACCGGAGTGCCTCTCAGTTCGAGGTCGAACGACGAAAAGGCCGTCGACGAAAAGATCCGTGTGTTTTCGGGCCAGGCGCCGGCCGTCCATACGCTCGCGGGGTTGTAGGGGTCGTGATTGCCCGGCGCGATGACGACAGGCCTGCCGAATTTCGCGACCGCCTCCTTGATCTGTGCCACGGTGTCGGGATTCGTGAAGCCCTGATCGAACAGGTCTCCGCTGATCAGCGCGGCGTCGCAGCCGTCTTCGGCGGCGTCGGACAGGATCGACGAAAAGAGCGCGCGGAGTTCGGCGCGCTTTTTTTCGCTCTCCTGTACCGACATTCCGGCGAAGGGGGAGTCGAGGTGCATGTCGCCCATATGAAGGAACCGAACCATTGTTAATCCTTCCGTGATGATAAGCGTCTGAAGGCAGCCGTTCAGCCGCTTAATGGTTTATCGTTGAAATATAATAATCGATGAAGCGTCTGAAGGCAGCCGTTCAGCCGCTTATTGTTTTATTGTCGAAATGAAATGATTGATAAAGCGTCTGAAGGCTGCCCTGCCTTCAACGCCGGTCTTGTAGACGCCAGAGTCCTCAAGGACCTTTACAAAGGTGGCGCCTATCTCTTCGCGGAGCATTTTATTCGCGGATATCCCGCTACCCTCGTATTTTGCCCTGAACGAGCGGTACCATTCCTCATGCTTTCCGCATATCGGGTCGCCGCCGATCTCGTCCGCTCGGCCGCTCTCTATGAGCTCCGCAAGCCTTGACATCTCGTTTTTCAGTCTGGCGGGGAGGATCGCAAGGCCCATGACTTCGATCAGGCCGATGTTCTCCTTCTTGATATTGTGCTTGTCGGCGTGCGGATGGAAGACTCCCATCGGATGTCCGGCGCTCGTGATGTTGTTGCGGAGCACGAGGTCGAGCTCGTAGTCGGTCCCCCTGCGCCTCGCAATTGGCGTCACCGTGTTGTGCGGAACGCCGTCCGTCTCGCAGAAGATGCCGGCTTCGGGGTCGCTGTAGACTCTCCAGCAGGCGAGCAGGCGGTCGGCGGCATCGACGAGGCTGTCGGGCGAGGCCGAACGGAGCCTGATCACCGACATCGGCCACGATACCGTACCCGCAGTGATCCCGGGATAACCGGGCAGATCGAAGGTCACGTCGATCCCCGCCCTCTCCATCGGGAACACGTATCTGCCGCCCTGCATATGGTCGTGCGAGAGGATCGAGCCGCCGACGATCGGCAGATCGGCATTCGAACCGATGAAATAGTGAGGCATTTCGGTGATGAAATCGAACATCCGCACGAATGTCTTTCGCGTGATGCTCATCGGGCTGTGCGCCGACGACAGTACTATGCAGTGCTCGTTGTAGTAGACGTAGGGCGAATACTGCATATACCAGCGCTCGCCGCCGAGCCTGAAGGGGATCTGGCGCAGCGTCTGGCGTGCCGGGCGCAGCGGATCGCCGGCGAAGCCTTCGTTTTCGTGGCAGAGGAGGCAGAGCGGGTAGTCGGTCTGCGGCGCGTTCTTTGCGGCCGCGATGTCCCTCGGGTCCTTCTCGGGTTTCGAGAGGTTTATCGAGATGTCGATATCCCCGTAGACCGAACCGACGCTCCACTTCAGGTCCTTTGATACACGGTCGGTCCTGATATAGTTGGTGTCGCGGGCGAGCCTGTAGTAGTAGTCCGATGCCGCCTGCGGGTCTTTTTTGTGCAGCTTTCTGAATCGTCGTATGACGTCCGACGGGAAGGGCGTGAGCCTGCCCATCAGTTTCGTGTCGAAGCGGTCGGACGCCGCGGTGCCGGCGGGTATGATCCCTCTTTCGACGGCGGCGCCGCACAGAGCCGACAGGATCTCGTGAAGCTCAGGGCGCTCTCCGTTTCCCGCCGGTACCGGCGCGAAGTTCGACTGCCGCATATCGTCGCAGAGGATGTTTGCGCAGTATACCCGGTCGGACTTCCGTATCAGCTTTTTTTCTTCGGCATAGTCGAGCAGAGCCGATATCTGCCTGCAGACGTTTTCTTCGGTTTTAAGAGACTCATACTGATCCATTTGCGTTTTGATCTCTTTCTGATTCGGTTATTGTTTTAATGCTCCGTGCTCCGGAGCCGTGTTCTGCGTAATGCGCTCTGAATGACGCGGCGTCAGGTCGCAGGCTCAGGGGGTCAGCGGCTCATTATGCAGTCGACGGCCGGGCCGATCCACTTTGCCCAGAAGTCCCAGGTGTGCATTCCGGGTCCTTCTTCGTAGGTAAAATCGAAACCTTTAGCGATGCCCTTTTCGTTCATCAGATCGCGCAGCCGAACGTTCTCGCCGTAAAGCGAGTCCTGCGTGCCGCATGCGACGAAGATCTTCGGCTTCGGTCTGTCATCGGGAAAGTTCTCGATCAGATGGAAGCAGTCGGAGTCGGTGCCTGCGGTGCAGGTGCGGAAGTCGTCGCCCCAGACTGCCGCGGCCTCGGACGACCAATGAGCCCGCTCAAGAAGCCGCGGGAGGTCGGCGCACCCAGAAAGGGAAGCGGCTCCGGCGTACTGCTCGGGACGCAACAGAGCGGTACGGAGCGCGCCGTACCCGCCCATCGAGAGCCCGGCGATGAAATTCGATCCACGGTCGGCCGACAGGCGGAAGACACGGCGCATGACCGACGGAAGTTCGTCTGCGATATAGGTAAAGAACTTTTTGCCGTATTTCATGTCGTGATAGAAGCTGTTCTCGCCGTCCGGCATGACGACGGCGATGTGCCTTGACTGCGCGAAGGCGTCGATCCGCGTGTTTTTCAGCCAGGAGTTGTGGTTGCCGTGCATTCCGTGGAGCAGATAGAGCGTCGGGATGTTTTCTGTCGGGCTGTCGTCGGGCAGTATCACGTTCACCACCGTATCTTGGCTAAGCGACTGTGCCCTGAAATTCAGCATCAAGACCATGGTTTGCCTTCCTTTTTTCAAGCAGCTTATCCGCGCAGGGGAGCCCTTTTCGGGCTCCGCCGGCGCGGATATCATTATTGATAATAGTATATCATAAATTACCGTTCTTGGCAAGAAGCGGTCGCAAAAGATTGCCGTGACGTGTGATCACGGTGCAGCGGGAGCCGCCTCGCTCCCCGAGCCGGCGGCCGCCTGGCCGAGGATCGGGAGGACGGTGTCGGTCCCGGATACGAAGTATTCGGGAAGTTCGCCGTTCCACTGTTTGATCCTGTAGTATTCTATGAGGATGTCGGTGAGCGATTTCGAGATGGCGTCGTTGACGGCGGCGTCCTTTTTGCCTGCGTATTCGGCGGCATCGGCCTGGATCTGGAGCACTTCCTTGTCTGCGGTGGCCTGGATCACGGCTACGCTGGCGTCGGCCTCCGCGGCGATCTTGGCGCGCGCGGCGAGCTGCTCCTGCTCCATCGTTTTCTGCTGCTGTTCGGTCTGGGCCTTGAGGAGCGCCTGCTGCGCCACGACCTTGGCCTCGACCGAATCGGTGAAGGCGTCGGAGAAGTCGATGTTCTCGACCGACGTGCTGATCACCTCGATGTTGTACTTGCCGAGTTCGCTGACGAGTGTGTCGGTGATCTGCTTCGAGAGGGCGTCGCGGCTGTCGACCAGGCTCTCGGCTGTGTACTTTGCGATCACGCTCTTGACGACCTCCTGGATGCGGGGCTGCATGACGGTCTCGTAGTAGGACACGCCGATCGTCTTATAGATCGTCTGGGCGTTGGACTTTTCGATCTGGTAGTTCATCGAGTAGGAAATCATGACCTCCTGGATGTCGCTGGAGAAGCATGAGAGCTCGACTCTCGCTACCTGTGTGCGGTTATCCATGCACACGACCTTCTGGAAGGGCGATTTTACGTGCAGTCCGGACTCCAGCGTGCGGTCCTCCACCTTTCCGAAGGTAGTAAGGATCCCGGTGTGTCCGGTAGGCACTGTGGCCACCATGCCGAAGATCATCCAGAACGCTCCGATGAGCGCCAGAAACTGCTTGGGGTTGATCTTCCATGTGTTGACCTTTCCGGTGTAGTCCTTCGAGAATCCGAGGAGCACGAATAGGATCAGGATCGTTATCAGAGACAAAATAAGATAGAACATTGTGTTTTTCCTCCTTTGATCTTACCGAACAATATTATACCACACAATCACGCGACTGTCAATAGTATTCCTCAGACTCCGTAAAAAAATTTTCAGACCGCAACGATGCTCGAATAATGAATCTGTGAGAAAGAGTATTTGACTTTCGCGGCGTAACAAGCCTGCCCCCGGAACGACCGCAAAACAGCCGGTCCGGGGGTGCAGCTCAGCCGGGAGAGCGCCGCGTTCGCGGGCGCGGAGGTCCAGGGTTGTTTTTAAGGATTCCAGGCGGAAGCAAAATGCTTCCGCCTGGTTTAAGCAATCAATGATTTTTATACGGACTGTTCCAAACTACCGGATTCAACTGAATCCAGTCCGAAACAATTTAGGATCATCTGACCATATCAAAGGTCAATGGTAATTGCTCCCGCAGAAATGATCGAATGACGGCGCCGGTTCACCGTCCAGCAGCCAGATAAAGCGAATATCCGTATTGCACAACTTCTCTATTTTCCCGGGCGGTATTGTTTTAATTCAGAGTCCGGTCCTGTTCGTGATCAGACTGTAGACCCTGGAGGGTTCGTCGATATCTCTCATCGTTATCATACCCGGCGTCCCGTAGAGCTGCTCGGGGTGAAAGGTTCCGAGCTGCCTGACCTGCATGCGCGGATCGTCGTAAGAGGCGCCGACGGTCACCGATGCGGTCCCGTGTTTGCTTACCTTTGTCATCATGATCGAAGTGTGCGGTTCTATCGAAACCGAATTGACGGTACCGCGGTAGTATTCCAGTACACGCATATCGGTAACGGCGTATCTGGTCAGTTTTCGCCTCATCAGGGGAAGTATAAATAGAATATATACAAAGAAGGCTCCGCCGGCCCAGAAGGGGATAAAGAAGAACAGAAGGAATAGTTCTCCATTGCCGTCTATGAAGTTCAGAATCTCGGCCACGGTCGCGGATATTACTCCGCTGCACCAGACGGTCATAAAGGGAACGAAAAACAGATAAATCGGTTGAAAACCGATCCTTTTTCCCGGCCTGCCGGTCCATCTTACAGCTTCGCCCGGCAGCAGATACTCTCTGAACCAGCTTTCCTGATCGTTCTTATCCTTCATGGCGGGGCTCTCCGTATTCTCTTTTCATCGATTCCGCAGAAACGATCCACTGCTTGCCGAATTTGCAGGCGTCGACGCCCTGAACGAGTTTCCCGTATGCGATCGCCTTGCGCAGAGTGCTTTCATTAAGCCCCCACAGCTCGGTCGCGTCGGTGAATGCGATCAGCCCGTCAAATGGCGATTTGACCGTCCGTCCGTTTTCAAAAAGCTCGTCGCAGGAAAGGTCAAGATCGTCGTTCCAGACGATTCCGAACCCGCCTGCGTCAACTTCGACGCCCGAAAAGAGCGCTGGATCTCCGGCAAGCGCTTTGAACGGTTCCCATTTTTCAAAAAGCGGCTTGACGTCGTAAATTTTTGTTAACCCCTCTGCGAACTGAACGCAAAGTCGGAATTCCGGCAGCGCGCCGACCGATTTGATTTTGTGAAACATTTTTTCCCCCTTATTCAAGCGGAGACAACTGCTTGAATTCCTGCGTATCCCACATTTTCAGAAGATCATCCCTGTTCAGCCCGATCAATTTGCGAACCATCGCCAGCGCTTGGGCGGCAGATTCCCTTCCATTACTTCGCCGGTCCTGATATCGACTGCCGCCATTTCCTCGCCGTAAATTGCATGAACGTGCGGCGGATTGTGTTCTGCTTGTTGAAAGTACATACGCATTATGATTCCATAAAAACGTGATAGAGCCGGCATACCGATCCCCCCGAATAACCTTTGATCAATAGTATTATATCACGGTATCGTGATTTTGTCAAACATTTTTGACGCACAAAAAAAATTCTGCGTCAAGATTGCGACAACTCTTAAAAAATCTGCATACAGAAACACCCGCGGGGGACCCGAATTTCTTCGGATCCCCCGCGGGTGTTGTCAAATAATGCCGTTTTTTGCCTTAAAATGAGGCTTTATTTTGATGCTATTATTTCATCGCTTCTTCAACGGCGACGGCAACGGCAACGGTGGCACCGACCATCGGGGAGTTGCCCGACTGCGTTTTTTCGTTTCACTGTTAATATCTGAATGGATTTGGGTCGATGAAGGTAACGATATAGTCTTTTATTGTTGTTAAATCCGCCTCCGGGTTATACATAACGTATAGATCATCCTTAAAAATTTGTTCAACAATCTCTCCATCGTCCTTAATTTCGTAAGTCAATGTCTTTGATTTTACCGCAACGGCAACTTCGGGTGATACTCCGGATATTGATAATATTTCAGCATCGAATTCATATTCCGGGCTCCATCCATTAGGCGTCACCATGCCTCCTTGAACCTTACTGTTACAGATTTTACCGGAAATCATATCACTTTCGATGTGCTTTCCCATTTTATAATGACAATAACTATCGTCTACCAATACATTTTCATAATGTTCCGTCCATGAAAACAACCCGTCGCCTGTTTCATCATCAGTTTTGGGCGCGGCAGTATTGTCCGTCGCGGGACCGTTCGCGTTGAATAAATCTGATTTCCTCAGGTTCGGGACGATTGCAAATACACAAACGATGACCAGGCACGCAACTGCGGCAACAGCAGCCAATTTGAATGCCGCCGCAATGGAACCCCATTTTACCCAGGAAATGCCGGGGCGCCTTGTGGTCGGCTGCTTTTCGGCTCCTGCGATGAGCCTGTCATCGATATCGCCGATAGCCTGCCTCATCATATCTTCTTTCATGTGATAAACCCTTCTTTCTTCAAGTGTTGGGCAAGGTCATCCCTTGTCCTTTTCAGCATCATGAGGACCCGGCTTTTACCGAAACCGTACCTTTGACAGATGTTTTCTATAGAATCATAGTGCCAGTACCGCCTGATAAAAACGTTCCTCTTTGTTTCGTCGATGGAGAATAAAAACCGTGAAATCTCAGCCGACAGTTCGTTCCGTTCAAGATCTTCTTCAAAATCGCCGCCGGATACCATTTCCGCGATCTCGTCAAGAGACTGTGTGACCTCGGACGGTATCCGCTTTTGCCGCTTGTTCTTTTTCCATCGGTTAATGGCAATCTCCCGGATGAGCTTGCCGAGATAAGTTTTGAGATTTTCCGGCT
>JAFTCN010000082.1 GCA_017454675.1 Clostridia bacterium | reverse complement strand
GCTGTCCCGGGGATCTTTTTCAGTTGCGCGCTCAGACCCGCTCGAAGTTTTCACGGCCGGCGCCGCGCTCGAAGTGGTATTTCACGAGCCGTGGCCGGCCCCCGGCCGCGCTCGGCCGGGGGAGTTTGCCAATCAGGTCCGAAGGTCATAATAAACACCGGCGTCCGCGGCGGCCGGCGCGCCACCTTTCCTAAAATAATTCTTGACATCGTCCGCCGGAAGTACTATAATATCTATTATCTATTTTTCAATGGTAAAATCGGCGGTTTCTTTTTCGCCGGCAGGAGAAGACATCATGCATGACAGACGCATACTGATATCCGATTCAACGCTCAAGCACTGTGAAGGATACACATTCAGGGAGAAACTCGAGACGGTCCGACTGCTCGGGAAACTCGGGATCGACGCGCTGGAATTCGGCCCGATCCCTGCCGGGGACAAGTCCGCGGCGCTCCTCTGCCGCACCGCCGGCGCGCTGCTTGGAGACTGCGTGCTGTCGGTCGAAGTGACGAGCCCCGAATCGGCGGACGCTGCCGCCGCCGCTCTGTCGTCCGCGAAGAGGCCGCGGCTTGCCGTGTCGCTTCCGATATCGACGGTCCAGGCCGAATACCTGTATCATAAAAAACCGGCAGCGATGGTCGGCGAGGTCCAAGCGCTCGTCGCCTACGCGAAGACCCTCTGCCCCGACGTCATATTCCGCGCGTGCGACGCCACCCGCGCCGAGCCCGGGATCCTTTCCGCGGCCGTCGCGGCCGCGGCGTCGGCGGGAGCCGGGATGACAGTCATCTGCGACGCCGCCGGGGAGATCCTTCCCGACGAAATGGCTGCCGTCGTGGAAGGGCTGAAGAACGCCGCCGGAGACGGCGTCACCCTGGGAGTCGAGTGCTCCGACAGGATGGGCCTCGCCTCGGCCGCCGCCATCGCGGCCGTCAGGGCAGGAGCCGGCGCCGTCAGCTGCTCGGTCAATCCCGGAGCTGTACCGTTTGTCGGTTTTGCCGAGGCGCTTTCGGTCCGCGGCCGCGACATAGGCCTGTGCACCGGGGCGGATATGACGCTCCTGCGGCATACCGCCGGCAGGATAGCCGGCTTCGCTTCGGGAGAGCGCGGCCGCACGCCTTTCGAGAACGGAGCCGGCGCCGCTGCCGACGGCAGCGTCTCGCTCGGCGCCGACGCCGATATATCGGCTGTCGCCGCCGCGGCGGCCGGAATAGGATACGAGCTCTCCGACGACGACAAGGTCAAGGTATACGCCTCGTTCCGGCAGCTGGTCGACAAATCCGGCCGCCGCACGGTCGGAGCCCGCGAGCTCGACGCCATAGTCGCGTCGGTCGCTCCCGACGTCCCGCCCGAATACCGGCTCGACACCTACGTCATCAACAGCGGGAACACGATCTCGTCGACCGCCCACATCACCCTCCGGAACGGAGCCGGTGAGAAGATCAGCGGATTCTGCGTCGGAGACGGCCCCATCGACGCCGCCTTCCTCGCCATCGAGCAGATCATCGGCCATCACTACGAGCTTGACGACTTCCAGATCCAGGCCGTCACCGAAGGCCGCGAGGCCATGGGCGACGCCCTCGTGCGTCTGCGCGCCGAAGGCAGGCTCTATTCGGGCAAGGGCCTCTCTACCGACATCATCGGAGCCTCGGTCGAAGCGTACGTCAACGCGCTCAACAAGATAGTCTACGAGCGCGGCAGAAACTGACCGAACGGTAATAAACAATGAAACTATCACTTTCGACAAACGGCTGGGAGGAATACGGCTGGGAGGAGCTTTTCGTCGAAGCCCGCTCCGCCGGATTCTCTGGGATCGAACTGCACGGAGTCAGCTCTCCCGCCCTCTCCGGCCCGGGCAAGCCGTTCGCGGGCGGCAGCATGGCCGCCACGGCGCGCAGGCTCTCCGACATCGGCTTTTCGGTGGTCTGCGTCGACGCCCTGTGCAACATAGCCGATCCCGCGGCCGCCGACGACAGCGTCTGCGAGATCTCCGACTGCATCAACGCCGCCGTCGGGCTGCGCTGCCGCTTTGTGCGCATACACGCGCTCGGCAGAGGAGCCGGCAACGCGGTAAGGGAGGGATCCGCCGAAGAGACCGACGCCGCCGTGCGCTCGCTCATCGACCGTGTGCTTCCGATCGCCGTCTCCGAGGGGATCACCCTCCTCATCGAGACCGCCGGCATCTACTGCGATACCGCCGCCCTGCGCGACATCCTCGATTTTTACGCCTCCGACAGCCTCGGAGCCCTGTGGGACATGCACAACACCTTCAGATACGGCGGAGAGAGCCCCGACGTGACGATCGAGCATCTCGGCGCCTACGTGAAGCACACGCATATACACGATTCGGTCCCCGGTGACGGCGGCCGCGCCGTCCCGTGCCTCATGGGCGACGGCGACATCCCCGTCGGCGAGATGACCGACGCCCTCCGCTCGGTCGGATACAACGGCTTCATCTCCTGCGAGCTCTTCCCGTCGAAGGTCGACGAGCTCGGCGACACCGGCATCCTGCTCCCGCAGTTCTGCGGATATATGAGCAGGTTCACCGGCGACACCTTCAGGCAGGGGCTCCCCGAGAACCGCTCCCGCACCGGCCGCTTCGTGTGGCCGAAGGACGAACTGATCGACCTCACCTTCCCGAAGGTCCTCGACCGCGTGGTGTCGGAGTTCCCCGATCAGCTCGCCTTCAAATACACCACGCTCGACTACACCCGCACATACACCGAGTTCCGCGACGATGTCGACGCCTTCGCGCGCTCGCTCATCGCGCTGGGCGTGGGGCCCGGCGACCACGTCGCCATCTGGGCCACCAATATACCTCAGTGGTTCGTCACCTTCTGGGCGGCCGTCAAGATCGGCGCGGTGCTCGTCACCGTCAATACCGCATACAAGATCCACGAGGCCGAGTACCTGCTCCGGCAGTCGGACACGCACACCCTCGTGATGATAGAATACTGCCGCGATTCAGACTATAAGGGGATCATGCGCGAGCTCTGCCCCGAACTCGATTCGTCCGAGGGCGGGCGCCCGCTGCACTGCCGCCGGCTCCCCTTCCTCCGCAATATAGTGACCGTCGGCTTCTCGATGCGCGGCGGCATCACCTGGGAGGACGCCCTCGCTGCCGGAGCGTCGGTCCCGGCAGAGGAGGTCAGACGCCGCGCGGCGGCCGTCAGACCCGACGACGTCGCCAACATGCAGTACACGTCGGGCACGACCAGCTTCCCGAAGGGGGTCATGCTGACGCACCGCAACATCGTCAACAACGGCAAGTGCATCGGAGACCGGATGGATCTCTCGACCGCCGACCGCATGATGGTGCAGGTCCCGATGTTCCACTGCTTCGGAATGGTGCTCTCGATGACCTCGACTCTCACACACGGCGGGACGCTCCTGCCGATGCCGTACTTCAGCCCCAAGTCGTCGCTCGCCTGCATCGACAGGGAGCATATCACCTGCTTCAACGGCGTCCCGACGATGTTCATCGCGATGAGACAGCACCCGGACTTCGCCTCGACCGACTTCTCGTCGATCCGGACCGGGATCATGGCGGGATCCAACTGCCCGCCCGACCTCATGAGGATGGCGGCGAAGGACATGAACATGCGCGAGATAGTCAGCGTTTACGGGCAGACCGAATCGTCGCCCGGATGCACGATGAGCTCGGTCGACGACAGCCTCAAGGTCAGGACGGAGACAGTGGGCCACGATTTCCCGCACGTCGAGTCGATGATAATCGATCCCGCAACCGGATCACAGCTGCCCGACGGTCAGAACGGTGAGTTCGTCGCGAGGGGCTACAACCTCATGAAAGGCTACTACAAGATGCCGAAGGCGACCCGCGAGGCGATCGACAGCGAGGGCTGGCTCCACACCGGGGACATCGCCTGCCGCGATCCCGACGGCAACTACCGAATCACCGGAAGGCTCAAGGACATGATCATCCGCGGAGGCGAGAACCTGTATCCGCGCGAGCTGGAGGAGTTCTACTACGGCTGTCCCGGCGTACGCGACGTCCAGGTGGTCGGGGTCCCCGACGAGCGCTACGGCGAGGAGTGCATGGCCTGGATCATCCCGGACGAAGGATCTGACCTCACGGTCGACTTCCTAAGACAGTACGCCGTCGAGCGGATCGCGAGGCACAAGGTTCCGAGATACATTTACATCTGCGATTCGTTCCCGATGAACGACGCCGGCAAGATCCTCAAGTACAAAATGAGGCAGGCCGGGGCAGAGATGCTGAATGACCCGGCGGGACCCCTCGCCGGACAGTGAGGCCGCCGCGGCCCGCGGCATGAAGCGGTTTGAAATGAAATATACAGATAAAGGAGAACACGAAAATGCTTGACATCAAAGTGACCCGTACAAAGAGCCCGGCTCAGAAGCCGGACGGAAAGACCTTAGGCTTCGGCAAGGTGTTCACCGACCACATGTTCTGCATGAACTATACAGAGGGGATCGGATGGCACGACGCACGCATCGAGCCCTTCCACGACCTCACCCTCTCTCCCGCCTGCGTGGTGCTCCATTACGGCCAGGAGATGTTCGAGGGACTCAAGGCCTACCGCGGAGTCGACGGAAAGATCCGTCTCTTCAGACCGGATATGAACGCGAAGCGCACCAACAGTTCCAACCGCAGGCTCTGCATCCCCGAGCTTCCCGAGGAGTATTTCGTCGAGGCGGTCAAGGCGATCGTGAGTGTCGACCGCGACTGGATCCCCACCGAGCCCGACACCTCGCTCTACATCCGTCCTTTCATCATCGGAACCGACGCCTTCCTCGGCGTTGCGCCTTCAAAGACCTATCTGTTCTGCATAATCCTGTCTCCGTCGGGCGCATACTACGCCAGCGGCCTCAAGCCGGTCGGGATCTGGATCGAGGACGACTACGTCAGAGCGGTCAGAGGCGGAATGGGCTTTGCCAAGACGGGCGGCAACTACGCCTGCTCGCTCGCCGCTCAGGTCAAGGCGCATGACGACGGCTACTCCCAGGTGCTCTGGCTCGACGGCGTCGAGCGCAAGTACATCGAGGAAGTCGGTGCGATGAACATATTCTTCAAGATCGACGGCAAGATCGTCACCCCGATGCTCAACGGATCGATCCTGCCCGGCATCACCAGGGATTCGGTATGCCGGCTCTGCCGCCACTGGGGCCTCGACGTCGAAGAGCGCAAGGTCTCGGTCTACGAACTGCTCGACGCCCAGAAGAACGGGACGCTCGAGGAGGTCTTCGGCAGCGGGACCGCGGCCGTCATCTCTCCCGTCGGCAAGCTCCGCTACATGAACGACGTCATGACGATCGGCGACGGCTCGATCGGACCGCTCAGCCAGAAGCTCTACGACACCGTCACCGGCATACAGTGGGGCAAGATCGCCGATCCGTTCGGCTGGACCGTGACCGTCGACTGATGTCCTCTCTCCCCGATTATCCCGACGGCCTTTACCGGAAGATCGCGGGCAGGCGCGTGACGCTCTTCTGCGGACATTACGGAAGCGGAAAGAGCACCGTCGCGATGAGCTTTGCCGCGATGCTGCGCGCTTCGCTCCCCGCCGGGACTCCGGTGGCCGTCGCCGACCTCGATATCGTCAATCCCTATTTCAGGACGAAGGACTGCGAGGAAGATCTCGGAAGGCTCGGGATAGAGCTCATAGCGTCTGAATACGCCTCGTCGAACGTAGATCTTCCGGCCATGCCCGAGAGTGCCTACCGCATCACCGAGGACAGATCTCTGCACACGGTGATCGACGTTGGCGGCGACGACAGGGGCGCGCTCGCGATGGGAAGATACGCCTCGGCGCTGCTCGCCGAAGGCGACTTCGACATGCTGGCGGTGATCAACCGCTTCAGGCCGCTGACCGCGGCTCCGGCCGACGCCGCGGAAGTCATGCGCGAGATAGAGCTTGCCTGCGGGCTGCCCTTTTCCGGGATCGTCAACTGCTCGAATCTCGGCTCCGCCACGACTCCCGAAGTCATCGAGGAAAGCTTCGGATACGCTGAAGAGGTATCGCGTCTGTGCGGCCTTCCGGTGAGATTCACCGCCGTCATGCGCGGACTGTGCGGCTCATTTGAGGAAAAGACTCCTGTGCTGCCGCTCGATTTCACAATATCACACGGCGGAATTGAAAACCGCTGAAAAAAGAGGTGCCGAAATGGTAAACATCACCTTCAATACCGATCGCTGCAAAGGCTGCGGGCTTTGCGTGGAAGCATGTCCCAAGCACCTGCTCGCGATGGATCAGAACGCGCTCAATGCCCAGGGACACCATCCCGCCGGCATAACCGACAGGTCCGCGTGCATAGGCTGCGCAAGCTGCGCCGTGACCTGTCCCGACTGCGTCATAAAGATAGTAAAGGAGTAACCATGTCCGAAAAAGTACTTATGAAGGGCAACGAAGCCATTGCCGAGGCCGCGATCTCGTGCGGATGCCGGCACTACTTCGGTTACCCCATCACTCCTCAGACCGAAATTGCGGCCTATATGGCAAAGCGGATGCCGAAGATCGGCGGGACCTTCCTCCAGGCCGAGTCCGAGATCGCCGCGATCAACATGGTCATCGGCGCGGCCTCTGCCGGCGTCAGGGTCATGACGTCATCGTCGAGCCCCGGAGTCTCGCTCAAGAGCGAGGGGATCTCCTATATGGCGGGCTGCGACCTGCCCGCTCTTATCGTCAACGTGCAGCGCGGAGGCCCCGGCCTCGGAGGCATCCAGCCGTCGCAGTCGGACTATTTCCAGGCGACGCGCGGCGGCGGACACGGCGACTATCACCTGCTCGTCCTTGCTCCGGCGTCGGTGCAGGAGATGGCAGCGATGACTGTCCGCGCCTTCGATCTTGCCGACAAGTACCGCATGCCCTGCATGCTGCTCGCCGACGGTACGATGGGCCAGATGATGGAGCCCGTCGAGCTCGGAGAGAGCACCGGCGGGACCGTCGACAAACCATGGGCGCTGACCGGCACCGGCATGAGCCGGAAGCACAACATCATCAACTCGCTGTCACTCACTCCCGACGAGCTCGAGAGGTGGAACGTCGACCGCTACGCGAGATACGCGAAGGTCGAGCGGGACGAGGTCCTGTACGAGGAATACCTCTGCGATGACGCCGAGATAGTCGTCGTGGGCTTCGGCATCGCCGCCAGAGTCGCGAAGAACGCGGTCAACGCCGCCAGAGCCGAGGGCATAAAGGCCGGCATGTTCAGACCGATCACCCTCTGGCCCTTCCCGAAGAAGGCCATGTTCGAGAGGGCGAAGACTGCGAGGGCCTTCATATCGGTCGAGCTCTCGATGGGCCAGATGATAGAGGACATCGAACTGGCGGTCAGATGCACGAGGCCGGTCACCCTCTGCTCGAGGGTCGGCGGCATGATACCGTCGCCCGCCGAGGTCAAAAAGAGCATAGAAGACGCTCACGCAAAGCTTGATGGGAGGAACTGAAGATATGACAACTGTATTCGACAGACCTCACGCCCTGACCGACGTGCCGATGCACTACTGCCCCGGCTGCGGTCACGGTATCATACACCGCCTCGTCGCTGAGGCCATCGACTCCCTCGGCATCGAGGGCAAAACGGTCGGGGTAGCCTCGGTCGGCTGCTCGGTATTCGCGTACAACTATTTCAATGTCGACATGGTGCAGGCGGCGCACGGACGCGCCCCGGCGGTCGCCACCGGTGTCAAGCGCGCAAGACCTGAGAACATCGTCTTCACCTACCAGGGAGACGGCGACCTCGCGGCGATCGGAACCGCCGAGACGGTCCATTCGGCCGCCAGAGGCGAGAACATCACCGTCATATTCGTCAACAACGCGATATACGGAATGACCGGCGGCCAGATGGCGCCGACCTCTCTCCCGGGACAGGTCACGCAGACATCCCCCTACGGACGCGACGTTTCGGCGGTCGGATACCCTGTAAAGGTCTGCGAGATGCTCTCGCAGCTCGACGGTCCCGCGTACATAGAGCGCGTGGCGATCAACAGCGTGAAGAACATCAGAGCCGCCGGCAGGGCGATCAAAAAGGCCTTCAGATACCAGACGGAGGGGAAGGGATTCTCGCTGATCGAGGTCGTCTCCACCTGTCCGACCAACTGGGGCATGACCCCCGCGAAGGCGATGAAATGGGCAGAGGAGAACATGATCCCCTACTATCCGCTCGGCGTTTACAAGGATAAATACGCCGGTGACGCCGAAAAGGCCCGTTGAAGGGAGTGCCGCGAAAATGACAAAGAACATTCTTATCGCCGGATTCGGAGGACAGGGAGTCCTCTTTACCGGCAAATTTCTGGCCTACGCCGCGCTTCTCGAGGACAAACAGCTCAGCTGGCTGCCCTCCTACGGCCCCGAGATGAGAGGCGGCACCTGCAACTGCTCTGTGATCATCTCCGACGAGCCCGTCGGCTCGCCCATCGTGACCGAGCCCGACATACTCATCGCAATGAACCGGCCGTCGCTCGACAAGTTCGAGAAAGCCGTCGTCCCCGGCGGCGAGATCTACATCGATTCGTCGCTCGTCGACCGCAAAGTCGAAAGAGATGACGTCACCGTCCACTACGTTCCGTCGACGGCTCTCTCGACCGAGCGGGGATTCGACGGCATAGCCAACATGATCCTGCTCGGCAGCGTGATCGAACACAGCGCCGTCATCGACAGGAAGGACATCCCCGCCGCGATGGCGAAGGTCGTGTCGGCCAAGCACAAGGACCTCTACGACTTCAATATAAAGGCGATCGAGCTCGGATACGAATTCGGCTGATGATGACGGCGGTCAAAGACTTCTTCGCCGCCGACGGTTCGCAGTCCGGCCTTTCGCTGCTTTCCCTTCTGTTTACTCTGATCTCCGTCCTTGAATTCCGGAGCGTGCTCTCGGAAAAGCTGAGGCAGAAGCACTCGAAAACCTTCCTGCAGAAAAGCCGCAGGGAATACCGAGCGGAACACGGCCCCGCCGCCGCGTTCTTCAGATGGCTGTACTTTGCGGGACAGACGGCGGAACTTCCCCGGTTCACGTACGCCCTCTATACGTCTGCGCTGCATCTGGTCATACCGGAAGCCGCGCTGTCGATCGCGGTCCTGATACTGTCGGGCCGCGGAGATCCGCTGCCTCCGGCGCTTAAAGTCGTACTGTACGTCTGCTACGCCGCCGCTTTTCTGCTTGCTTGTTTTGCCGTTTATTATTTTCTGCGGCATTACGCAAAGCACGGCAAGGACGGAACGAAGTGCCAGGGCTACAGAAAGTATAAAAAATACAAATGAAACGTCCGCCCTGCGCGGCGCTTTCCGGAGGATACGATAATGTCCGCTTCACGTCAGGAATCACTCAAAGAAATAGGTCTGCGCCTGTCCGACATGCGTGAGATCTGCGAGATCTCGCCCGAGGATATGGCGAAGCGTCTCAACGTTTCGCTCGACGACTACCGCTCATACGAACGCGGCGAGCGCGATTTCCAGATCAGCTTTCTCTGCGAGGCGGCCGACATACTCGGCATCGACGTACACGATCTGATGAGCGGGGAGTCGCCCAAGCTTTCGGTCTGCACCTTCGTGAAAAAAGGGCAGGGCTACGACATCACACGCAACCCGAGATACAATTACAAGCATCTCGCCTTCCCGTTCAGGAACAAGAAGGCTGAGCCTTTTCTCGTTACCGTCTCGCCGTCGGACGACGAACCTCACCGGAACTCGCACGAGGGGCAGGAGTTCGAGTATATGGTATCGGGGAAGATGATACTCTACATCGGGGACGAGGAGTACCTGATGGAGGAGGGCGACAGTGCGTATTTCGATTCGGGGCATCCTCACGCGCTCAAGGCGGTCGGAGACGCACCCGCCGAGTTCCTCGCGATAGTGATCAAGTGAACGGATATACAGGTATTCCCATATGGCAATTTACGAAAGATTCATCGGAAGGGACAGAGACAGCTTCACCTCCCTGAAGGATGCACAGGAAAACTACAGAATAAACTGTCCGGAAGACTTCAATTTCGCCTACGACGTCATCGACGTGCTCGGGCGCGAGAAGCCGGACAAGCGCGCCCTTGTCTGGCTCGGGAACGGCGGGGAGGAGAAGATCTTCAGCTTCGCCGACATATCGAGAGAATCCGACAGGGCCGCGAACTTCCTCAGGCGGATAGGGATCCGCAAGGGAGACCGGGTGCTGCTCGTCTTAAAGAGGCATTACTATTTCTGGATACTGCTGATGGGCCTGCACAAGATCGGGGCCGAGGAGGTTCAGGCGACCTCGATGCTGATGGCGAAGGACTATGTCTACCGCTGCAACGCCGCGAAGATCAGGTGCGTCATCGTGACCGGAGAGGACGGCTGCACCGCCCACTTCGACGAGGGCGCATCAGAGTGCGAAACGGTGGAGATGAAGTTCGTCACCGGCCCCGCGGAGGTCCCGGGCTGGCGCTCCTTCGACCGCGAGTTCGAGTCGACTCCCGCCGAATGGGAAAGACCGTCGGGAGAGGGAGCCACGAAGGCCGGCGACACGATGTTCCTCTGCTTCTCGTCGGGAACGACGGGATATCCCAAGATAATCACCCACGACTTCCGGTATCCGCTGGGGCATATCATGACCGGCGTCTTCTGGCACAGGTGCGTCGACGGCGGACTTCATTTCACCGTCTCCGACACCGGCTGGATGAAGGCGATGTGGGGCAAGGTGTACGGTCAGTGGCTGGCCGAATCGGCCGTCATGGTCTACGATTTCGCGAAGTTCAGCGCCGACGCGATACTGTCGGTCGTTGAAAAATACCGGGTCACCACCTTCTGCGTCCCTCCCACGATGTACCGGATGATACTTCAGGCCGACGTCGAAAAATACGATCTTTCAAGCCTCACCCACTGCAACACCGCCGGCGAGGCGCTGGGGCCCGACATCTACAACGAGTGGCTCCGCCGCACCGGGCATAAGATCTACGAGGGCTTCGGCCAGTCGGAGTCGCCGGTGATGATCGCGACGCTTTATCCCTGGACCGAGCCGACGCCCGGCGCGATCGGTCTGCCGGTCCCGGGATACGACGTCCACATCATCGACGAGGACTGCGCTCCCGTCCCGCGCGGCGTGACCGGGGAGATCTGCGTCAGGGTCCCCGACCGCGAAAAAGACCGCCCGTGCGGGCTCGTCGTGAACTACAATTTCAATGAAGCCGAGACGGCGGAGGCATACAGGGGCGGCTGGTACCACACCGGCGACACCGCCTACCGCGACGAAAAAGGACTCTTCCGGTATGTCGGAAGGAACGACGACATAATCAAGTCGTCGGGCTACCGCATAGGGCCGTTCGAGATCGAGTCGGTGCTTATCGAGCATCCCGCTGTGCTTGAGGCCGTCGTCACCGGAGTCCCGGACCCGAAGGGGATAAGGGGCTTCCTCGTCAAGGCCACGATAGTGCTGAGGCCGGGGTATACCGGCTCGCCCGAGCTCGTGAAGGAGCTCCAGAATTTCGTCAAGACGAACACCGCGCCGTATAAATATCCCAGGATCGTCGAGTTCACCGACGCCCTTCCCAAGACCTTCTCGGGAAAGGTGAGGAGAGCCGAGATCAGGCGTCGCGACGCGGAAAAGTACGGAAAGCAATGAAAAATACTGTTAAAACGCAGACCGGGCGCACCGCCGCGCTGCGATGCACTGAGGCGAGATATGGCGCGCTGCGATGCACTGCGGCGAGATATGCCGCGCTGCGATGCACTGCGGCGAGAAGCGCCGCAGTGCTGATCGCACTCGTAATGAGCATGCCGTTTTTCGCGTCGTGCGGGGTCCCGGGCGGCGCTGACGGGACGTCGGAGCAGAGCGCCGGTACTGAGGCTCCGGTCACTATGCCCGCAGACCCCGGAGAGCCCGTCCTGCCGTCCGGCGGCGAGGCCGTCATATTCGAAGGTGGGAAGACCCTCTTTCCCCTCATCCGCAGGGATGTCGCCGGCACCGGTGTGATCAGCCTGTATTCGCAGATCATACGCGCCGCGGGCGGCGGTACCGGGAAGGTCTCCGCGTACAAAGGCGGCACCGACTGGGTAAAGGAAGGCACCGACATGACGGGCGTGCCCGAGCTGCTGCTCGGATACACCGACCGCCCCGAGAGCCTCGCGGTGATGCGGGCGATCGGGCTCGACGGCTGTGCCGCGGGCTTCGTCGGAAACAAGATAGTCATCGCTGCCCACACTGAGGACAAGCTGCGCGAGGCGGTCGACCGTTTCTGCTCCGAGATGCTGCGCGTCGAGGAAAAGGACGGGGTGCTGCGGGCCGTCGTGTCCGGGAGCTTCGTCGACAAGGGCAGCGGCGGAGGATTTCTCTCTGACAGCGGCTCGTCCGCGGCTGATTTCAGGATCGTATACAGGGAGGGCTCGGCCGAGTGCGCCGCCGCGGCGTCCGAAATGCGGAGGAGCATGATCCAGGCATACGGAGTGAAGCCGGAGGCGGTGAGCGACTCGACGCCCCCGTCGGGGAAAGAGATCGTCATCGGCGACACGAACCGGGCCGTCAGCGCGAAGTACCGGCAGACGGTCGCCCCCGGCAGCTATATCGCCGCGGCGTCGGATGGCTCGCTCGTGATCATCGGAGACAGCGACACGATGACAAAACTCGCGGTGTCCGATTTCATTTCGAAGCAGATACCGGTCGGGCTTTCATACGCTCTGACCTTTAAGGAGGACTTTTACATGGACGGAGGACAGTTCGCGTTCAGAGATCCGCCGGAGCGCGCGGACGGGACCGACATCAGAGTGATGTCGTTCAACCTGCTGTGCGAGCTCTGGGACGCCAAGGTGCCGGTCGACGGCCGCGACAGATCTGCGGTCTCGGCGATGTACCTGTATTCTCCCGACGTCATCGGGCTGCAGGAGATGTCTGACAAGTGGTACGCCGCTCTCGACCGCATCTGGCAGGGCAGATATCTCTTCACCGACCGGAAGACCGCCAGAGGACAGACGAACTTCTCGACGCTGGCGTACGATCCCTCGAGGGTAAAGCTGCTCGATCACGGCACGAAGGTATACTCGGCGGGCAACGACCCGCGGCTGCGGCTTGCCACATGGGGTTATTTCGAGACGGTCGGCGGCGGAAAACGCTTTATCGCGATGTCGACGCACTGGGACCTCGGGAAGAATGCCGCGTGGCAGACGCTCCACTCGAACGAAATGGCTGCGCTGGCGCTCGAACTGAAGGCGAAATACGGCTGTCCGGTGGTCACGACGGGAGACTACAACGTGAACGAGGACTCGACGCAGTATGCCAACTTCCTTGAGAAGACCGGCTTCGCCGACGCCAAATTCTCCGCGAAGGTCGTAAACAGAGCCTGCAAGACGACGCACTCGCTTGGGTCGCCGGTATCCGACGTTCAGGCGAACGCCATCGACCACATCTTCGGCTCGCCCGATCTCGAGTTTCTCTTCTTCAACGTGCTGACAGACAGGATCATGATCGACACGTCCGACCACTGCGCGATCTACGCAGACGTGAAGCTCGGAAAGTAATATTTTCCCACATGCGCCCCGGAAAGCACGGCATACGGCATCCGGGGCGCTCCGTATCCGAAAAAAGTGTTGACAAAAAGGCTCTTCGGTGGTATAATTCGTGCCGTAATAAGGGAGCTCGCACGAGCGGGCTGAGAGGAAGCGGAGACTTCGACCTTACCTGATACGGATAATGCCGGCGTAGGGATTTTACTATCGATCTATCATGTGACAGATATGTTCCCGTCCGGTATTTCCGGGCGGGACTTTCTGTCTGACCGTTTATATTATCATAATAAGGAGAAAACCATGTCCGGAACAATCGGAAACACCAAAAAACTCGTGACCTCGGCGATGCTCATAGCCGTCGGCACGGTCATATCGTTCGTATGCGAATTCATACCGTTCCTGAATCTCCCGTTCGGCGGGACGATCACTATCGCGAGCACGCTGCCCGTCGTGCTGATCTCATATATGTACGGCCTCTCATGGGGCTTCGGATCCGCGCTGGTGTTCGCCCTGATGCAGATGGTCGTCGGTATGAAGACGGTATCCGCCCTCTTCACGCCTTCGAGCGACAGCTTCATGGGCATCGGCATCGCCGTAGCCGTCATCATGCTCGACTATATCTTGGCCTTCACCTCTCTCGGGCTCGGCGGCATATTCAGAAAAATGAAAAGCAGGACCGCCGCGCTTGTGCTCGGTTCGGTCGTCGCCGGCCTTGCCTGCTACTTCTTCCATTTCGTCTCCGGAGCCCTCTTCTACGGTGCGTGGGCAGAGTGGTTCTTCACCGACACCGTACTGAAGGACCTTGCGGTATCGAAGTGGATAATGGAGAACCTGACCGGCGGCGGCCTCGCTGCCGTATACTCGGCGGTCTATAACGGCTGCTACATGATTCCCGAGATCGTGATCACGGCCGTCATCGCGATACCGGTCTCACGCATCCCGCCCGTCAGAAAATACTGAGCGGACCTGACTGCCGAACACATATGAAGGAAGCCCCGGAGACGTGCTCTCCGGGGCTTTTGCCATCGGTCAGGGCGTGCGCCGGACCGCACGTCCGCCCCCGTGCCGGAGAGTTTGCCGCGCGGCGAAAGAAAAATGTGGACTTATACTATAAAATATGATATAATTTATATTGAGAACGTGTTTCAGCCGAAAGGCATCAACGCGTGTAAAATGATTTTTCCCCAGAAGGAACTTCGGATGTCGATCGTAAAAGGAGCTGACGGCGCGGAGTATGCCGGAAGGAAGGACGCGATCCTTCTGACCGTGCTCTGCGCCGGAGCGTATTTCGCCAGCTATATGACGAGGATCAATTACAAGGCCGTGGTCGCGGCGGTCGTCGAGTCGGAGGGAATAACCAAGGACCTGGCGTCGGTGGCGCTTACCGGCCTGGCGGTGACATACGGGCTCGGACAGCTGGTGAGCGGATGGCTCGGCGACCGTATCAACCCGAAATACCTCATGTCGGGGGGACTGATCCTCGCGTCGCTCATGAACGTTCTCATGCCGCTCTGCCCGAACGTCGGACTCATGACGGCGGTGTGGTGCGTGAACGGACTGGGACAGGCGATGATGTGGCCTCCTATCGTCAAGACGCTCACGACCTTCCTGTCCGACCGCGACTATCTGCACGCCAGCGTAAAGGTCTCGTGGGGATCTGCCTTCGCGACGATCCTCATCTATCTCACCGCTCCGTGGTTCGTCGTCCGCACTGGCTGGAGAACGCTTTTCTATCTGTGCGCCGGCATCGGAGTCGCCGGAGCCGCGGTGATCTATCTCGTGCTCGGCAGATTCGACAGAAAATATCCCGCTCATTCCGCCGCCGCGCGGACAGCGCCCGGGGCGAAGACTGCCGGGACCGGCGGGATGAAGAGCCGCGACTGGCTGCCGGCGGGGAGCGCCGCCTTCTTTGCCGTGCTGCTCACCGCGATCATTATCCAGGGAGTCATGCGCGACGGCGTCGACACCTGGATGCCGTCCTACGTCTCGGAGAACTTCGGGCTCGGCACCGACATATCGATCCTCTCGGGGGTGATTCTCCCGGTATTCACGCTGATCAGCTATCAGGTCGCGACGTTCGTCTATGAAAAACTGATAAAGAACGAGATGCTCTGTGCCGCGGCCGTATACGTTCTCGCGGTCCTGTGCTCGCTTGCGCTGCTGCTATTCCGCAAGGCCACGGGGATCGCGGCGGTCATAGCTTCGGTATTTCTGCTCGCGACGGTCGTCGGATGCATGCACGCCGTGAATCTTATCTTTACGTGCTTCATTCCCCGAAGATTCAAGAGATTCGGGCATGTTTCGTGGGTATCGGGTCTTACGAACTTCGGGACATACGCCGGCAGCGCGCTGTCGGCATACGGATTCGCCGCCCTCACCGAAAAGTCGGGCTGGGGCACGACAGTCGTCTCGTGGGCGGTGATATCGGCCCTCGGAGCGGCGGTGTCGCTGTCGGGGCTCCCGCTGCTCCTGAAGGTCTTTCCGAAAGAAGAGGAAGCAGAGGCAACACCTCAGGTAAAACCTCGGGAAACACCTCCGGCTGGATCTCAGGAAACACTTCCGGCTGGATCTCAGGAAACACCTCCGGCGGGATCTCAGGAGACAGCTCCGGCGGGATCTCAGGAGACAGCTCCGGCGGGATCTCAGGAAACAGCTCCGGCGGGATCTCAGGAAACACCTCCGGCGGGATCTCAGGAGACAGCTCCGGCGGGATCTCAGGAAACACCTCCGGCGGGATCTCAGAAGACACCTCCGGCGGGAGCTCAGGAAACACCTCCGGCGGGATCTCAGGTAAAACCTCAGGAAACACATAAAGAGAAACATACGGGAAACGCTCCGGAGAACGCTGCAGCGGAAACCTCGCACGGGGGAGAGACAGAGACAGGGACCGGGACAGAACAAAATGTCGGGGCGGCCAGGGAAGGTATCCCCGGAAACGGTTCCGGGACACAGACGGACGCGGCATGCCGCGAGGCATCCGGAACGTCCGCAGACAAATGAAATGACCGCGGGAGGACATGAGCCGATGAGAATAGTGATAAAGATAGGCACCTCTACGCTTGCGCACCCGGGCGGCAGGCTGAACATCCGCCGCACCGAGGAGATATGCAAGATCATAAGCGACATAAAGAACGCCGGGAACGAAGTGATCGTCGTGACGAGCGGAGCCATCGGGATGGGCAGCGGCAAGCTGGGCCTCCCGGGCAGGCCGACCGACATAACGACGAAGCAGGCCGCGGCGGCCGTCGGTCAGTGCGAGCTTATGTACACATATGACAGGCTCTTCGGCAAGTACAGCCACACTGTGGCGCAGATCCTGCTCACCGCGTCCGACTTCAGTCACGGCGACAGGCACGAGAACCTGAAGAACACGCTCGGCAGACTGCTCGATCTCGGAGCAATCCCGGTGATCAACGAGAACGACAGCGTCGCGACCGACGAGATAAAGGTCGGCGACAACGACAGGCTGTCGGCCCTGGTGGCCGTCAGCGCCGGAGCCGAGCTGCTCGTCATACTGTCGGACACCGACGGCCTCTATACCGCAGATCCGCGCGAGGACCCCGGAGCCGAGCTCATCCGCAGGGTGGAGAAGATCGACGGTGATCTGCTCGCGCTCGCGGGCGGAAGGGGCAGCGAGCTCGGCACCGGCGGGATGAAGACCAAGCTCGAGGCGGCGTCGATCTGCCTTGAGAACTCCACCGACATGGCGATAGCCGGCGGGGCATGCCCGTCGGTGCTCTACGATATCATCGAAGGCTTCCCGACGGGGGGGCCGGACCCCGAAAAAGTCAGATGCACATACTTCCGCGCCGTCAAAGACGAAAAGAACTGAGGTAACCGCATGACCACCCTTGAGATACTGAAAAGAGCAAAGGCCGCGTCTTCCGCGGTCGCCTCGCTGAGCGACGCCGAAAAGTCGCGCGCGCTCCTTTGCATGGCCGACGCGATAGAAGCCGCCGGAGAGCGGATACTCGCCGCGAACCGTCTCGACCTCGAAGAGGCCGCGGGCAGGCTGTCGGAGGTCATGACCGACCGCCTGCGCCTCACTCCGGCCAGGATAAAGGGGATGGCGGACGGAATAAGGGAGGCCGCGGCGCTCCCCGATCCCGTGGGCAGGGTCCTGCAGAGGAGCGAAAGGCCGAACGGCCTCGTCATCGAGAAGGTCAGCGTCCCGCTGGGGGTGATTGGAATCATCTACGAGAGCCGCCCGAACGTCACGTCGGACGCCGCCGCGCTCTGCTTCCGCAGCGGGAACGTCTGCGTGCTCAAGTCGGGACGCGAAGCGTACAGGAGCTCGGCGGAGATAACAGCGGTCATCCGCGATGCGATCGCGCCTTTCGGAGCCCGGGACGCAGTGAACATCCTCGAGGACAATTCACGCGCCGCGGCGGCGGAAATGATGACGGCAACGGGGCTCGTCGACGTCCTCATCCCGCGCGGAGGCGCGGGGCTCATCCGGGCGTGCGTCGAGCAGTCGAAAGTGCCTGTCATCAGGACGGGCACCGGCATATGCCACGTTTTTGTCGAGAACACCGCCGATCCGCGGATGGCGCTCGACATAATAGAGAACGCGAAGACGTCGAGACCGTCGGTGTGCAACGCCGAGGAGGTCTGTCTCGTCGATGCCGGTATAGCAGAGAGCTTCCTGCCGGAGCTTGCCCGGAGACTGCGGGACGGACGCGAGGCGGCCGGTGCGAAGCCGGTCGAGCTGAGGCTCTGCCCCCGCGCCGCGAAGATCATAGACGGCACTCCGGCGTCGGACACCGATTTCGACACCGAATTCCTCGACTACATACTCGCGGTGAAGGTCGTCGACGGCACGGAGGAGGCGGTGCGCCATATCGCCGCCCATTCGACCGGGCACAGCGACGCCATAGTCACCCGCGACGCCGCGGCGGCAGAATACTTCCTGAACGCGGTCGACAGCGCGGCGGTCTACTGCAACGCCTCGACGAGATTTACCGACGGCGGGGAGTTCGGGCTGGGCTGCGAGATAGGCATCTCCACGCAGAAGCTCCACGCGCGCGGGCCGATGGGACTCGCGGAGCTGACATCGTACAAGTACAGGATCCGCGGAAACGGACAGACGAGATGAGACGCCGAAGAGCCGCGTGATACGCGGCGGAGGGCGGATGAAAACGGAAAAGGAGAAGAGCAGATGAGCGGATCGAAATACAGAGCCGGATTCATAGGCTGCGGGAACATGGGCGGAACGCTGGCGTCGGTATGCGCGCGGGCGGTCGGAGGCTGCGGCGTCGCGCTGTACGACCCCGACACCGCGAAGACGGCGGCGATAGCCGCATCGACGGGAGCGTCGGTGCTGGGATCGGCGGAAGAGGCCGTCGGTTCCTGCGAATATGTGTTCCTCGGCGTGAAGCCGCAGATAATGAAGGACCTGCTGCACGGGATAGCGGGGGCGGCAGCGAAGCGACCGGGCGTCGTCTTCGTATCGATGGCGGCCGGGATAGAAACTTCCTATATTAAAAAAGAGACCGGTCTTCCCGGACTGCGGGTCATAAGGATCATGCCGAACATGCCGTGCAGGTCGGGAGAGGGGATGATACTCTGCTCGCCGGCCGCAGGCGTGAGCGAGGAGGAGTACGCGTCGTTCCTGCCGCTCCTTGACGGGGCGGGGAGGATCATACGCATCCCCGAGAAGATGATCGATGCCGCCTGCGCCCTGTCGGGCAGCGGGCCGGCCTACGTCTTCATGTTCATCGAGGCTCTGACCGACGCCGGTATCGAATGCGGACTTCCGTCTGACATCGCGAAGCTGCTTGCCTCCCAGACCGTCCTGGGCGCGGCGAAGAGCGTCCTCGACGCAGGTGACGGCGCGGATCCCGGCGCAATGAAGACTGCGGTGTGCAGCCCGGGCGGGACAACGATCGCCGGAGTCCACGCGCTCGAGGAGAAAGCCTTCCGGGCGGCGGTGATGGATGCCGTGGCCGCCGGATACAAAAGGGCTCTCGAACTTAGGCAATAGAGAGGAAAAACAGGCATCATGCACAAAATGAGGCTCTGAATCTTGTGCAAAACGACGTTTTTGACGTGTCGATATTGACAATTTGGTTGTTATTTGATATAATTTATGCCAAATAGGGGGCCGTGTGCCGAAGACCGGTCCGCTTTAAATACGATCATCAAATTTTTAATCGAAAGAGGTACAAAAATGCGCAAAACATTAAGTATCGTCCTCGGCCTTATCATGATCGTTTCGCTCTTCAGCTTCGGAACATCCGCCGCTGAAGGCGAGGCCATCAAGGATGCCGCTGGATTCGCTGCGATGAAAGAAGACGGCAAGTATTATCTTGACGCCGACATCAGCATCTCCGCCAGCTACGACAAGAACTTTGTCGGCGTGCTCGACGGAAACGGCCACACCGTAACGGTCACCGCTCCGCTCTTCGCGGAATTCGGCGGAACCGTTAAGAACCTGACCATCGACGGCGAGATCGCCGCTACCGGAAACGCCGGTGCGCTTGCCGCCAAGGTAACGGCTACCTATGCCGATTCCTTCCTTGACTATGCTCTTGTTCAGAACGTCACCAACAAGGCAAAAGTCACCCTGACCATCGACCCCGCTTTCGCTCCCGCTACCGCTGCCGAGAGAGTTGCTGTCGGCGGTTTCACGGGCAACGCCGTTGAGTACGCTTCGATCAGATTCGAGAGCTGCGTCAACGAAGGCGATGTCACCACCCTCTACACCGGCGAAGCCAAACCGATCGAGAACTACGCCGGCGGCTTCGTAGGAAGATGCGATGCCATGGAGGCCTTTGAGTGCGAGAACAAGGGCAACGTCACTGCCGAAAACGGAACTGCCGTCATCGGCGGATTCATCGGCCGCGCTTCCTGGAACGCTCTCACCAACTATGTCAACTTCGAGTACTGCACCAACAACGGTAACATCACAAGCGGATACGACGCCGGCGGTATCCTCGGATATGCCGGACTCGGCTCCAACATCTGCGCCTACGACATGGGCAACACCCCCTACAGATACTTCGCCTGCATCAACAACGGCACTATCCAGGGCACCCACTACTGCGGCGGTATAGTCGGTTACAACTACACCAACGGCGGTGATATCAACCAGACATTCGACCTCGAGTTCTGCCTCAACACCGGTAAGATCATCGGTAAGCAGTGGGGCTCCAACTTCGTCAGCTACTCGAACAGTAAGTTCAACACCCTTTGCTACAACATCGGTATCGGTGAATTCGAAGCTCTTCCGGATGCTACCGAATACTTCCCGACCTTCCTCGGCTGCTCTTCGGTCAACTACGCTGATGACGAGAACATCCATCACAACTACGTTGTCGATGATGCCGGCAAGATCAGATGGACCAACTGGGCTACTTCCGATTCCAACGAAGCCAACAGACACAACGCTCAGTGGGGCTGGGACAACAACAAGTGGACAAAGGTGACCGCTGCCGATCTCGCCACCGGCCAGATCTGCTATGAGATCAACAAGGCCGCCGGCATCAACGGTCTCAACCAGACCATCGGCGCCGATGCGACACCCACTCCGTCCAAGGCTTCCGCTTTCGTCGTGAAGGACGGCTCCAGCTACAAGAACGGGACCAACCCCGAGTTCAAGGAGCTCGAAGCTTATGCCATCACCGATGAAGTGACCACTGAAAAGATCACCAAGGCTGTCACCACCAAGGCTGTCACCACGGCTGAGGTAACCACCGCCGCGCCCGGAACCGATGCTCCGGCCGGTGATGTGACGACCGCTGCTCCCACGACTGAGCCTGCCGCTTCCGGCGGATGCAAATCCGTCGTCGGAATCGGTGTTGCCGTCGTTGCGATGCTCGGTATCGCCTACGTTTCGAAGAAGAGATTCTGAGAAATAAAATAGTATATCGCCTTCCCGGATGAAGGCGATACACCACAAGCCTGCACCCCCGCGCGACGACAGTCCGCGGGGGTGCAGGCGGTTAAAGACGAATGATATCCGTCCCGAAGAAACAAGGGCGGAAGAGGATAAAGCGATGAGCGGGAGCAGAAAATTTACAAACGACTACAGCGAACTGTGCCACCCTGATGTCCTCGCGGCCCTGAGCAGGGCTGCGGAGGCCGGAGAGCAGAATACGGCATACGGGCTCGATAAACACTCCGCCGCCGCGGCGGACGCCATACGGCGCGTTTTCGGGCTTCCTGATGGGGAGGTCTTCCTCCTGACCGGAGGGACCCAGACGAACATGACCGTTATATCATATCTGCTGCGCCCGTACGAGGCGGCGCTGGCTTGCGGCACCGGTCACATCAACGTCCATGAGACCGGAGCCGTCGAGGGAAGCGGTCACAAAGTGATCACCTGCCCGGGGAGGGACGGCAAGATCCTTCCTGAAGAGGCGGAAAGACTGATACTTCTCCATGCTGACGAGCACATGGTGAAGCCGGGTCTCATATACATATCCGACGCCACCGAGACCGGTTCGGTCTATACCGCGTCGGAACTTCTCGCGCTCCGCGATGTATGCGACAGACACGGCCTGTATCTGTTCATCGACGGCGCAAGGCTCGCCTCCGCGCTGACCGCTCCGGGAGGGGACGTGACGCCCGAGCTGATCGGGCAGGTCGCCGACGTCTTCTACATCGGTGGGACGAAGAACGGTCTGCTCTCTGGAGAGGCAGTCGTATTCCGCGACGGCTCGCTCTGCGGCGGATTCCGCCGTCATATCAAGAACCGCGGGGCGATGCTGGCCAAGGGCTTTGTGCTCGGCATACAGTTCGAGGCGCTCTTCTCCGACGGACTCTTTTTCAGAATGGCGGAGCACGCGAACGGGCTCGCCGAAGGCCTGCGGAAGTCGCTCCGTAAGGCGGGCGCCGACGTCACGGGGTCGTCGCCTACGAACCAGATATTCGTACGGCTCGCCGCGGACGCGGCCGAAACGCTGATCACGGAGTTCGGTCTCGAGCGCTGGGAGGTGCACGGAGACGGCAGAGAGACGGTGCGTATCGTCACATCCTTCGCCAGCGACGAAGAGAGCTGCCGCGTGCTCGGAGAGCGTGTCGCCGGACTGCTGCGGAAGAAATGATCACAAACCGAAGGTCGCACGCAGTCTTCCCGTTCAAAAAAGGCAGTGCCAATGAGACAGGACGGGGGCTGTTAAAAACTCTGTCAGTGAGTTTTCAACAGCCCCTTTTTTCAATTGTCTTTTTTAGATCCTCCGCAGGAACATCCCATGCCGCAGGTCGCGCAGTTTCCGGTGCAGCCGCCCTTCTTTTTCTTTTTGTCTCTCACAAGAGAGAAGACGGCAAGACCCGCGGCAGCGAGTATGACAGCGATGACGGTGACCGTCAGCGCGTTTTCCGCGATCCACGCGAACATGGCTTCTGACTCCTTTCTCTTACCGGAGCGGCGGGCGGAAAAACTATTCCGGCCGCCGCTCCGCGATGTCAGATCTTTACTTCCTGAGTGAGCTTCGTGGCTTCCCTGTACTTCCTTATGAAGAGCATGTAGATCATCGCTCCGAGAAGCAGGAAGGAAGCGATCAGTCCGGTAACATTGACCGCGGTCCCGGCGCCCGAAGAAAGATTGCCGGTGACAAGATTGCCGAACTGGTTGATCATGAGCGCGATCGCATAGGCGAATCCGCACTCGTACAGGATGGCGAACCAGGTCCATCCCGCGTTGTTCATCTCACGTCTGATGGCACCGATAGCGGCGAAGCAGGGCGCGCAGAGGAGGTTGAAGACCAGGAAGGAGAATCCGGCGATCTTCGTCGGGAAGGAGGCGGCGATGCCTGTCCAGTCTCCGTAGAGTATGCCCATCGTGCCGACGATGTTCTCCTTGGCGACAAGTCCGGTGACAGACGCGACCGCGGCCTTCCAGTTGCCCCATCCGAGCGGTGCGAAGATCCATGCGATGCCCTTGCCCGCGTAGGCGAGGATCGACGAACCCATCTCATCCTCCGAGAGCATGCGGAAGGTCCCTTCGACCCATCCGAAGAAGGAGGTGAACCATACGACGATCGTCGACAGGAGTATGATCGTTCCGGCCTTCTTGATGAAGGACCAGCCGCGCTCCCATGTCGAACGGAGAACGTTGCGGAAGGTGGGAAGATGGTAGGCGGGGAGCTCCATCACGAAGGGAGCGGGGTCTCCCGCGAATTTTTTTGTCTTCTTGAGCATGACGCCCGAGATTATGATCGCAGCCATGCCGATGAAATACGCCGAAACGGATATCCAGGCCGACCCGCCGAAGAGAGCTCCGGCGACCATCGCGATGAAGGGAAGCTTGGCCCCGCAGGGGATGAAGGTCGTCGTCATGATAGTCATACGGCGGTCGCGTTCGTTCTCGATTGTCCTCGACGCCATGATGCCGGGGATGCCGCATCCGGTCCCGACGAGCATCGGTATGAAGGATTTGCCCGAAAGGCCGAATTTTCTGAAGATCCTGTCGAGGACGAAGGCGATGCGGGCCATGTATCCGCAGCCCTCAAGGATAGCGAGCAGGAAGAAGAGGACGAGCATCTGGGGAACGAATCCCAGCACGGCGCCGACGCCGGCGACGATGCCGTCCTGGATCAGTCCGTAGAGCCATTCGGGGACTTTAGGATTTCCTTCTCCGTCCAGAAGCAGTTTGTCGATGAGAGCCGGGATGCCGGGCACCCACACGCCGTCATCGGCGGGATCGGGCTCGTCAAATCCCTTCTCCCCGAAGTAGGAGACGGCTTCCCTGAATGTCATTCCGTTCGTCGACTCTTCGTCGGCGCCGGACGGGACGGTATCGAAATATACGGTGACCGTCGATACCTCAAGAGTCTCCTCGTCTGTCACGTCGACCGTCGCCGACGCCTTGTCGGAGGTGAATCCCTTTATCTCTGCGAGCAGCGCGTCAGCGTCGAAAGACTCGTCTTCGGTGTCGAATTCGAATCCGAAAGCCGCTAGCGCATTTGACGCGGCAGAGTAATCGTCAGCCTTTTCCGCCGCCTGCTTCGACCCGATGCCGAACAGGTGGTATCCGTCTCCGAAGAGCCCGTCGTTGGCCCAGTCGGTCGCCATCGTTCCGGGAGCTCCCGGCGCCATTGCAAGGAAGTAGACGAGGAACATCACGAGGGCGAAGATCGGGAGGCCGAGCCAGCGGTTGGTGACGATCTTATCGATCCTGTCGCTCTTCGTGAGCTTCCGCTCCTTCTTCTTTTTGAAGCAGCCCTTTATTACTTCGGCGATGTAAATGTATCTCTCGTTGGTGATTATGCTCTCGGCGTCGTCGTCGAGCTCGGCCTCCGCCGCTTTGATGTCCTCTTCGATGTGGGCGAGAAGCTCAGGCGCGAGCTTCAGCTGTTCGAGGACCTTTTCGTCGCGCTCGAAGATCTTTACGGCGTACCATCTCTGCTGCTCCTCGGGAAGTCCGTGGACCGCAGCCTCCTCGATGTGGGCGAGGGCGTGCTCGACGGCTCCGGAGAACTTGTGCAGAGGTACCGTCTTTCCGTTCTTCGCGGCGTTTATCGCCGCCTCCGCGGCCTCGGCGATCCCCGTCTCCCTGAGTGCGGAGATCTCGACTACCGGACATCCGATCTGACGGGACAGTTCGGCAAGATCTATCCTGTCCCCTTCTTTTTTGACCAGATCGATCATATTGATCGCGACGACGACCGGAATGCCCAGCTCGGTAAGCTGAGTGGTGAGATAAAGGTTTCTCTCCAGGTTCGTGCCGTCGACTATGTTGAGGATGGCGTCGGGCCTTTCCCCGATCAGGTAGTTCCTCGCGACGACTTCCTCGAGGGTGTACGGAGAGAGCGAGTAGATGCCGGGAAGGTCGGTGATTATGACGCCGTCATGCTTCTTCAGTTTTCCTTCCTTTTTTTCAACGGTGACTCCCGGCCAGTTCCCAACGAACTGATTGGAACCGGTGAGTGCGTTGAACAGCGTGGTCTTTCCGCTGTTGGGGTTGCCCGCCAGGGCGATCCTGATATCCATGATTCCTTATTCCTTTCCGATTCCCGGGCGGTTATCCATTGCTAACCTTTGCCCGAAAAAAAATAATCTGTGATTATTCGACTTCGATCATTTCCGCGTCTGCTTTGCGGATCGACAGCTCGTAGTTCCTCACCGTGACCTCGATGGGATCTCCGAGCGGCGCGACCTTGCGCACGTAGACGGGGGTGCGTTTCGTGATGCCCATGTCCATGATGCGGCGCTTGACCGCGCCCTCTCCGTGAAGCTTCACGACGACGGCTGTCTCGCCGATTTTGACGTCTCTGAGTGTTTTCACTGAATTATTCCTCCTTGAATAGTTTCAAACCATGATTTTCCTCGCAAGACCGTCGTTTATGGCGATCCTCGATTCCTTGACCTTGACAATGACATTTCCACCGAGCGAATTGATGACCGTCACCGTCCCTCCGACGTTGAAGCCGAGGTTTTCAAGGTGCTGTTTTACTTCGGGCGTCCCGCCGATCTTCTTTATGATCTGCGGTTCGCCTTTTTCCGCCAGACAAAGCGGCAGCATGTTGCTCCTTCTCCTTCCTTCCTTCCGCCCGCGCCGCGGCCGGCTTCAGGCACAAGAATACAGTTAGCACCCGCTAACCGCATAATATTATAGTTAACCGTCGTTAATTTGTCAAGGGTTTTTCGCAAAAAAAACAGATTTGTTCCAGTGTTTTCCGCGAAAGCTGTCATCCGGGCGGCGGTCATTCCCGGTGAATTGTCCGCACCTGCAAAAAAAAGATATTGATTTTTTTATTCCGCGGGGTTATAATTGATATAATAAAGATAATACAGCAGGGGGGAACGGCCGTGGAAGACAAGATCATGGAATCGGGAGAGATGTACCTCGAGACGATACTCATCCTTTCCATAAGAAAAAATCTCGTGAGATCCATCGATATCGCAGAATATATGAAATTTTCAAAGCCGGCGGTCAGCCGCGCCGTAGGCAAGCTGAAGGAGTCGAAGTGCATAATCGTTGACCCGGACGGATACATTGCCCTCACCGAGAAGGGCCGGGGGATCGCCGAGAAGATCTATGAGCGGCACACGACGCTGACAGAGATGCTCATAAGGCTGGGGGTCGATCCCGACACCGCGGCGAAGGACGCCTGCAAGATCGAGCACGACATCAGCGACGAGTCATTTGAAGCGATAAAAAAAACGTATCAGTGAATGACGCTGCGACACGAAAGGGGCTGCATGCAGTCCCGCGAAAAAAAGCGACACCCGAAGAAAGATCGGGTGCCCCTTTTTTTCTATAACATCCGGCCGTCCTCTTTCGAGAACGGCCGGCCTGCGGAGCGGTATTTAAGGCAATACCGCACAATTCAACGCACGCGTCTTGACGGCTCTTTTTGCGCCTGTTATGACGTCGAAATCAGGTTTCGTTCAAGGAACGAAACCCAAAAACCGCCTGTTTTCCTGCGATTTCTCAGTCAAAACAGGCACAAAAATCTCTCGCCAATACACGCACGC
>JAFTCN010000081.1 GCA_017454675.1 Clostridia bacterium | reverse complement strand
GTATAATCGCTGGGTACAGATGGCACTTTTGAGAGAAATTGGCTACAACCTTTCAATGCCAAGACAACCACAAACAGAATGATTATTATTCCGGCGATTAACAAATGGTTGAATCAGCCCTTATATGATTTGAGTTTTTCGTGATCGAAATACGCCTTTACATGATCGGGTTTATCTGAAAGATCGGTCATGAAGTCCTCAGTGTATTTCTGAATATCATCGGCATTCCGTGCCTGAGGTTTAAGTGCGATATTCTGTTTCAGATCGTTGTTCAGATACTCGTCCGGATTGTATTCGGGAGAGTATGACGGAAGATAAAACACTTCAATCTTGTCTTTCCTTTCAGCTAGCCAGTCTCTAAAGATATGCGCATGATGTACTTTTAGATTATCGCAGATCAGCAAAACTTTCCGCCCTTTCTGATCCCTAATCAGCCTTTCGCAGAAATCTTTCAGCAGATCCGTGTTCATGGCATCCTTATAGATCTTGAAAAAGACCGCTCCGGTATTGTTTATTGCTGAAACCATATTGATATGCATCTTCTTGGTTTCCAGTTTCAGAACCGGGGTCTGTCCTTTAAGAGAATATCCTCGTACAAGGTTGCTACAGTTCTGCACGGCCGTCTCGTCCATCCAGAAAATCAGCGCATTTTCACGCTTTGCCTGCTCTTTTACCGCAGGATACTCTTCGTCGAGCCATTTGTTTACTGCTGCCGCATTTTGATGCCTTGACATCTTCTCTGGTTTCTGTGGCGTAAAACCCCACCTTTTGAGATAATCACCAACTGTTCGGATGGGCATATCAATCCCGTATTTGTCTTTAATCAGTTCTTTTACGGCCTTCCTTGTCCAGAGTGCAAAAGGCATTTTAAGCTGGTCCGGGTCTTTGTCGATGATTATCTTCTGTATTTCTTTGCTTTGCTCAGCAGTAAGCTTCATACATGTCCCTGTGCGTCTGCCTTTTTTCTGAGGTTTCAGAGCTTTCATGCCACCCTCTTTGTATTTGCGAATCACCTCGCGAACAGTATTGATGCACATCCCTGTGTTATCATGGATTTCAGCCGTATCTTTTCCGTCTTTCCATTGCCGAATGATAGTCTTTTTTATAGCATACACTTCCAGGGTGGTTACTTTCCTGTAATCGATTTTTGTGTCGTCCATAGCACTCCAAGTCCTTTCTTGTTGTGCTATTATTATACCATAAATCCAACCAATTGTCAACTATTATTTAATCGCCGAGTTAATAAAATATCCGGCTTCCCTCGCGGGAGCCGGATATTTTTTCGCCTGATCTGTTTTGTCGGCGGATCGCGGTATTACTTCTTACTTCTTTTTCTTTCTTGCAACGATAAGCGTGATGACGGTCACCGCAGCCGCGGCGGCGGCGACACCGGTGACGGCGAAGACGACGGCTTTCAACGTCCTCATGCGCTTCAGCGCCTCGTCGTTATCCCGGCTTTGGGCTTTCGTCTCATCAGGATCGGGACGTGAGGTGCTACCGGCGGTGCCGGACGCGGCTTCGGAAGCTTCGGCGGTCGATGTCCCGGATGTCGTGACTTCGGAGGTAGTGCCCTCGGCTGTCGTCACGTCCGCTGTCGTTACCTCGGAGGTGGGTACTTCGGAGGTCGTGACCTCTGCCGTCGTGACTTCGGCTGTAGTTATCTCAGCTGTCGTGATTTCTGCGGTCGTAACCTCTGCTGTTGTGACTTCGGAGGTCGTGACCTCGGCTGTTGTGACCTCGGCCGTCGTCTCAACCTGCGCGAGATCGGCCTTGCTGAAGACGTATTTCCCGGTCATATGGAGCGAGAGTTCGGTCCAGTTGTCGCGACAGGCGACGAGGTTATAGCTGTATGCCTTTCCTTCGATCCCATCGGCGCCGATAGCTGCAGCCAGGTTGATCGACGTCCCGTCGGGCTCGTAGGAGCCTCCGTTCCCCATTATGAGCCAGTACCGCGTCGCGCCAGGATAGGGGTCCCAGGACAGGACGCCGTTTTCGAGTCTGACGTTGTCTATTTCCCTGAATTCATACCATCCGATGATCGTTTCGCTGAATCCTTCAAGCGGGCCGTTGTCGTTGTCTCCTTCGGCTATCGCCATAACGGAAAACCGGTATTCGGTCCCCAGCCTGAGATCGGTGCTGTCCGAAAAGTCGATAAAGAGGTCGGTGGTGTAATAGACGCCCATGCTCTGTTCCCGGATAAAAAGGTAGAGGTTGTATCCGACTGCCCCTTCGACAGCGTCCCATCTCGCCGTCTTTCCGTCCCAGCGCATGTTTGTGACGGCGGGGAGGCCGACCCGCGCGGTGTATTCATAGGTCCCGTGGTAGGTGTTTGAGAGGTTCTCCCAGCTGTCGCTGCAGGCAACGATCGAGAAGGAGTAACTTCCGCTGGGCAGTTTTATCCTCCTTGCAAAGGCGGCAAGATCAGCTGACGTGCCTTCGGGCTCGAACGAGCCGGTGTCCATGATTATCCAGTACCGCGTCGCGCCAGGGTACGGATCCCAGGTGAGCGCGCCGTCGGGGGAGAGTTTTACGTTCTCGATGTCGCTCTTCTCCGCGGCCGCCGGGAGGACCGAAGAGACGATGAAAAGCGCGGCGATCATGAGCGCGGCAATGGCGGAAAGTGTTTTTTTCATTCTTTTTTCCCCGCTTGTAAAAGATAATAATGAAGTGAATTCTTTTCTGAGTCGAATAATTATATCACGGAGAGCGTGAGAATACAAGAGGGTTTTTTCGGGGGGCCGCAGGCGGCTTCGCCGCTTCCGCTTGACTTTACTATGCATATATGTTATAATTCTGTTTTGTAAGACAATTAAAAACGCGGTGTTCACCTGCGGCTCCGGCGGCACCGGAAGGCAGCTTTTCGACAGGGGTTTAAGAAGCAAGTGGCAGGTGGCAGGTGGCAGGTGGCAGGTGGCGGCAAACTGCCGGGAAAGGATCAGAACAGAAATGAGACATCTTACGATCAAAAGGACCGTCGCGGCGCTTGCCGCTCTGACGCTTCTTCTCCTCTCCGCCGCCGGATGCGTCGCGGAGGGCGGAGGAAACACGTCCGCTCCGCCGGCGACGGCTATCCCAGGCGGGACCGGGCTGCTCTCGTCGTTCACCGCGAACTCCCTTGACGGCTCAACGGTCGATCAGTCGATCCTCGCCGGAAAGAAGCTGAGCGTGATAAACGTCTGGGCGACGTTCTGCGGCCCCTGCATCCGCGAGATGCCCGAGCTCGCCTCGGTGAGCAACGACTATGCCGGAAAGGGCGTTCAGATCGTAGGCGTGGTCGTCGACACGGTCGACGGGAACTGGCGCCGCATCGAAAAGAACGTATCGGAGGCAAAGGCCATTGTGTCGGAGACGGGCACGCCGTACATTCATCTGATACCGTCAGCGAGCATGCGATCGGTATGCGGCGTGCAGTACGTGCCGACGACCTTCTTCGTCGACGCTGAAGGCCGCGAGATCGCGCCGGCGGTCGTCGGGTCGCGCTCGGGGGCCGAATGGTCGGAACTGATCGACGGTATTCTCGCGGGGCTCGGAGAATGAAAATGTCGGAAAAGGCAAAGACCGCCGCGGCGGTCGTCATTGCCGCGCTGGGCGCCGCCCTGATCGTCGCGGGTGCGCTGCGAGGAGAGGCAGGAACGGTACTTGCGAAGGCGGTGCGGATCTGCACCGAGTGCATGGGCCTCGGCTGAGGGCGGTATGAAAAGCAAGAAACTGAAGAAGGCGGGCAGACGCCGGTGGATACAGATCGGCTTCTCGGTGTTCTCGAACGGATACCTTTCGGGATTTGCGAAGGGGAGGATCTTCACCGGACCGACGAAGATACTCTGCTCGCCCGGACTGAACTGCTATTCCTGCCCCGGGGCGCTGCTCTCCTGCCCGGTAGGCGCGCTTCAGGCGACGCTGACATCAAGACAGTACCGCGTCGCGCTGTACGCTTTCGGGATGATCACCCTTTTCGGAGCCTTTCTCGGACGGGCGGTATGCGGATTCCTCTGCCCCTTCGGCCTTGTGCAGGACCTTCTGCACCGGATCCCGTTCTTCGAAAAGCTGAAAAAACTGCCCGGGGAAAGCGTCATCCGCTGTCTCCGGTATCTCATTCTCGCCGTAATGGTGATCATCCTGCCCGTCGCCGTTTCCGACGCATTCGGCACCGGCGACCCCTGGTTCTGCAAGTATGTCTGCCCCGCCGGAACGCTTGAAGCCGGCATCCCGCTCGTCATCGCCGACAGCGGCCTTCGCGCGTCGGTCGGAACTCTCTTCTTCGTAAAGCTCGGGATACTCGTCCTGTGCACCTTCGCGTCGGTCATGATCTACCGGCCCTTCTGCCGCTATCTCTGCCCTCTCGGCGCGCTTTACGGACTCTTCAACCGCTTCGCGCTCTACAGATACAGGTTCAACGAAGAAAAATGCACAGACTGCGGCGCGTGCGAGAAGGCATGCGAACTGTCGATCCCGGTAAGACAGCGGCTCAACAGCGTCGACTGCATACGCTGCGGCGACTGCATCGGCGCCTGCCCTACCGGGGCCATCGGGACCGTGATCCCCTTCCCCCGGAAGAAGTCGGAACAGGCGAAAGAAGGCGAAAAAACACCTTGAAATACTCCGGAGAACAGTATTCATTTGAAATTCCGGACAGATTTAAGGATCTGGTCGGCGTAAAGCGCGGCCCGCGCCGTGCCGACATCGTCCTCCTCGCCGAGGACGCCCCCGCCTGCAGCGGGATCCTGGTAAGTCTGCGGTGCCGCCGGACAAGGATCCGCCGGCCCGACGACTTCACCGAGCTCCTCGGGACTCTCACGGAATCTGACGGCGCACAGCCGGATCCCGGCGCCCCGCCGTCCGCCCGCGACGGCAACGGAGGCGGTCCCGGCCGATTCTTCCTCTACGCGGCATACGGCCGCGAAGGAGCCGTCAGCGAGATGAACGAAGACCTCTACTGGCGCCTCCGCGACAGGCTCTGGCAGGTGTTCGACAGCATCGAACCGGCTCCCGGATACAAATGGGAGAAGGCGTGAGGCAAATTCATGAAAAGCATGGTCGAAACTCTGATACTGGACAGGTCATTTGATTATCTCCAGCCGTATTTCTACAGCAATCCCTTCGCGCTCCGCACGAATTCAGAACCGACGGGCTTCTTGCTGTTCATCCTGATCCTTGAAGAGGAGTTCAATTGATATAGACATGAAAAACAAACGCCGCAGGCCGGGATTCTGGCTCGGGTTCATCGATTTTTTCACAGCCGGGCTATTTTTCCTCATCTATATGCCCCTCGGGGGACTCCAGCGGGAGATCGAGGATGTCCTCGGGCATCCCGTGAGGCCTTACTGGCAGGCATATCTGATCGGCATACCCACTCTCTTCATATATCCGCTGGTCTGGATGGCGGACATTTCAGACGAGCTCGGGGCAAAGGCCGCGGAACTCGGGATCGACGGTCCCGTGACCTCGTGGCGTCACATGTTCTGGTGGAACATGCTGGGCTGTCTCTGTTTCGGACCGATGATCGCGACACACCGTTTCTTCCGCACGCTGGACGCCGTCGAAGAGCACCTGCGTACATCTGACGGCACCGGGAAGCAGGCATGACCGCCTCCGTCCCGCACCGGCGCATGGTGCGCGGTACATCCTCCTCCGTGCGGACGTCCCGACCGCCTTTTTTCCTGTTGACACAGTAACTGTTTAAATGTATAATTGTCTCACTCATGTGCAGGAGGAACGCACCCATGATCTTCTCGTTCTTTCTTCAGATCAGCAACCACATGTGGGCTGATCAGTACACTGTAAGGATGCCCTGGAGCCACCAGGACCCCTGGTCGCCGAACAACAACATCGATCTCGACGTCTTCGACCGTACGCTCGATTTCATCGCCGAGCGCAAATTCAACATGATCGTCATCGATGTCGGCGACGGCGTAAAGCTCACCTCGCACCCCGAGATCGCCGCGCCCGACGCCTGGAGCATCGATTTTCTCCGCGGAAAGCTCGACGAGATCCGCGCGCGCGGCATCGAGCCCGTACCAAAGCTCAACTTCTCCTGCGCCCACAACGTATGGCAGAAGGAGTGGAGATACAAGGTCGGTCTGCCCGAATACCTTCCCTTCTGCCGCGACGTCATAAGAGAGGTCGCGGAGATCTTCGGTCATCCCAGCTTCTTCCATCTGGGACTCGACGAGGAGACCGCCGAGCACCAGAAGTCGCGCGGCATGTCGATCGTCAGGAACGAGCCGGTCTTCTGGGAGCACGCATACGCCCTCTTTGACGAATGCGAAAAGAACGGCGCGCGTCCCTGGGTCTTCTCCGACTACTTCTGGAATCACCCCGAGGTCTTCGAGAAGAAGATGCCGAAGTCGGTGATACAGTCGAACTGGTACTACGGAGCATTCGACACACGCCCCGAATTTCCGTCGCGCTACCGGATGGTGGCCTTCAACAAACTCGACGAGCTCGGCTACGACCAGATCCCGGTCACATCGGCCTTCTCCAACGCCCGTAGCCCGATCCAGTGCATGGGCTACTGCAAGGGAGCGATATCTCCGGAGCATCTTTTGGGCTTCAACGCGATCCCCTGGCACAACACCACCGCTGACGAGTACTATTCGATCATCCACGACGCCGACCGCTGCTGGCAGGGCCGCAGGTTATACTTCCCGGAAACGGTATGAACGGCTGCGATCAGGAAAATCCCCGCGCCAGTTCCGCGCTCGATTGTTCCGTCGCCGGGCTGCTTGTCAGGATAACCCCGGTAAACGAAGGCTTTCGCGACTTCTGCCGGGACTTTATCGCCGGAGGCGACGGCCGCGAGCCCGACATCGAGATCGTTATGACTCAGCGCGACATCGACGCCGAGCGTCTCCGCTCTCCCGGCGGGCAGACGGGCTATTCCGACAGATATATCGAGACTCTCGCCGTCTGCCGGAGGCTCTCCGAGATCATGCCCTCATTCGGCCGCTTCCTGATGCACGGATCGGCTGTCGCCGTCGACGGAAAAGGCTACCTCTTCACCGCGCCGAGCGGCACCGGGAAATCCACGCACGCGCGCTTCTGGCGAGAGATGCTCGGCGACCGCGCGGTCATGGTCAACGACGACAAGCCGTTCATCGGCACAGGCGGCGGAGCGACTGTCTACGGTTCGCCCTGGCGCGGCAAACACAGGCTGGGCAGTAACATCGCCGTCCCGCTGAAGGCCGTCTGCGTCCTCGGACGCGCCGCGGAAAACAGCATCGAAGAGATCACGGCAGCGGAGGCGCTGCCGACGCTGGTCAGGCAGATCTACCGGCCCGACTCCCCCGCCATGCTCGCCGCGACGCTCGGACTGATCGACCGGATGACAGAATCGGTCAGATTCTACCGCCTCGGCTGCAACCTGGATCCGGGATCGGCCCGGGTCTCATACGAAATGATGACGAAAGAAGGATAAAACTGCATATGAAACTCTCAAAGAACTTCATTCTGCACGAGGCCGACGGACAGACGATGCTCGTGCCGACCGGAAGCGCCGGATTCTCGGGGCTCGTCAAAGGCAACAAGACGCTCGGCGCGGTCCTCGGATGCCTGAAGAGCGAGACGACTGAAGAGGACATCGTAAAGGCACTTAAGGCGCGGTTCGACGCTCCCGAGGGCGCCGTCGAGCGGGACGTCGCGAAGGCGCTTGAGGCTCTCCGGAAGATCGGCGCGATCGATGAGTGAACTGCCGGACGGCGAACGCGGCACCGGTCGCGGGAGCGACGGCCCCCAGTCGATCGCCGGTTACCTTGAGAACAACGGAACGCTGACATACACGAACGTCGGCACCAGCATGATGCCCCTGCTGAAGCAGGGCAGAGATCTTTTCACGGTCAGGGCAAAAAAGCCGGGAGAGCGGCTGTCGGTCGGCGATGTCGCCATCTACCGCCGCGGGAAGTCCACAGTGCTGCACCGGGTGGTCGAAGTCACAGACAGCGGGTACGTGATGCTGGGCGACAACTGCGTCCGCCGCGAGTACGGCATCGCCGAGGACGACGTCATCGGCGTGATGACAGGGTACGTCAGACGCGGGAAGGCGCACAGTGTGACCGACCCGGCTTATCTGAGATACACATCAAGAATACTGAGAACCGAAAAACTGCGCGTCGGGCGCAAAAAGCTCGCAGCGCGGATAAGATCCGCCGGAGGCAGGGCGCTGCGCGCGCTGACCGGCGGAAAAAAGAAAAGCTGAGGCGTGGGCACTCCCGCGGGCGCAGCCGCGCCGCGGAACGTGCCGTCCTCAGACACCGGAAAACGATACTTTTTGCAAAGGATCATTACGCAGATGCCGACCGGAACGACAAAAGAAGAATACAGAAAAGCCTGTCTCTGCGCCGCGTATCTCGCCGGCTGCGCCGTAGGAGGCAGAAATCCGGCACCGGAGATGACACCGGAGATCGGTTCTCTGACAGAGTCGGGACTTCTCTTCAGGGCAGCCGAGAGACACATGATAACGTCGGCCGTCGCGGCGGCGCTCGCGTCTGCCGGGATAAAGGACGCGGCTTTCGCCGAGGCGGAGGCAAAGGCGATCCGCAAGAACGTGCTGCTCGACAGCGCGCGCGCCGAGATCTTCGCGCGTTTCGAGGCAGAGGGCATCGCTCACATGCCGCTTAAGGGCTCGGTGCTCCAGCTCGACTACCCCTCCTACGGCATGCGCCAGATGGCGGACAACGACGTCCTGATCGACGCCGGCCGCGCCGCCGACGTGCGACGAATCATGGAGTCGCTGGGCTATTCGACCGAGCAGTTCGACGCGTCGGCGCACGACATATACCACAAAGACCCGGTATACAACTTCGAGATGCACCGCGAGCTCGTCAGCGAGACCGCAGGCCCCGTCATCACAGGATACTATGCCGGCGTGTGGTCGAGGCTCCGCCTGCGCGAGGGAACTGCATGCGAATACCGGTTCACCGACGAGGATTTCTATGTCTATATCACCGCTCACGCATACAAGCATTTCTCGCACAGCGGGACCGGCCTCCGGTCGCTGCTCGACACATACGTCTTCCTGAAGAAGCACCCCGGGCTCGACGAAGGCTACATCGCCGCCGAACTTGAAAAGCTGGGCATCGCGGACTTCGAGATGACCGCGCGACGCCTCGCGCTCGACCTCTTCGGCGAAGACGGCCCCTTCGCTACCGCCGTCGCCGGCAGTGCCGGGACCGACGGAACATCCGGCGCTGTCAGCGGTCTTCCTCCCGAAGAAAACGACATGCTCGAATACGTCATCGACTCGGGAACCTACGGCACACTCGCCCACGGCGTCGGGAACGAGGTCGCGAAGCGCGGAAAGCTCGGCTTCTTCATAAGGAAGGCCTTCCTCCCCTACCGTTCGATGTGCTCACTCTACCCGGTGCTGAAAAAAGCGCCCGTGCTGCTGCCGTTCTGCTGGATCGCAAGGTGGGTGAGAGCACTCGTCAAAAAGCCGGGAAAGGTCAGCCTTATATTCCGCTCGGCAATGAGCGCCGGTAAAAAAGAAGACTGAGCGCACGAAAACCGCTCTTAATGAATCCGCCCCCCGCCCGGAAAGACCCGGACGGGGGGCGGAGGTTTAACTGGACTTCAGAGAAAAATCATGCGGAACTTGCAATAAACGGACTGATTATCGCATGTTTGAATTCTAACCCATGACCCAGGGTTGTTTTTAAGGATTCAAACGTCCCTTTTTTCTTCGATTGACAGCTATCCAAAGACTGACTGCGGCGCAAACGAAAGATGCGATACACAGGGAGAATAAAGTAATCAGACTGTCGTCACCGGTGTTCGGCGCATTGTCTGTATCGAACTTCCCGGTGGCGATATCATACCAGTCACCCCCTGTCAGCCTCCATGCGCCAGTGACCGTCTCCGAGAGAGAGTGTGGAATTATGTAAGTATAATCGGGATCATAGGTGAATTCAGCTGTCATCAAACCTTTCGATTCTCCTAATATTACGAGAGATCCATGTTCTTCTCCGATTCTGTTTCGGACAGCGAAATCGCTTTTTATAACGGGAATGCATTCGATCAAATACACTGCTTTGTTTTTGTCCTGGTACAGTAATTTGAATTCACCTGTAACAGCGTTTCTCTGATATGCTCCTGTGTAAACTGCATCGGGTTGACCGGTTCCGGCAGCATGCTGGCAAATTCTGCAAGCAACATACCTCATCAGGTGATTTGAAACTGAGACCGGCATTATTCCTTCGCTCTGTTGACCATAATACAGAATTGAGTTAGGTGTGGTAACATCTGATTGAAAGTCATTATTGGATACAGAAGACCAGTCACTAAGAACAAGCGCCAAATCTCCACCGCTGATTCTCCATCCATACGAAGTGTTGCTAAAATTGACTGGTACCCAAACCGGTTCGTAATAGCGGTTAACTTGATAAATCATCACCTGTGCAGACGCATATTGCAAGTCCGATGTAAAATTGCGGGTTATGATATCGGTAACCGTATGTGGCCTGATTTTTTCCGAGTAAAAATCGCTTGAGTATTCTGTGGAAACAACAAAATCCCAGAAACCGAAGGAGTTTGAGGCAAGGATCCCGTGCTCTTTTTGGTGAAACTGTCTCCAATCCATGATTGATTTCGCAAACGGCAAGATCGTTACCGTGCCATCGGCATTGTCTGTAAACGTTAGCCCGCCATTCCCAAAAAGTTGATCCAACTGATTTTTATAATAATTTACTGCAATTTCGTAGTATTCCGGAGCAACTTCTGTGACACCGTTTTGTATATATTTCAGAGAACTGCTCAATTCATTATATAACCGCCTTTCCTTCGATCCATAGCACCGTTTCATCCACATGTCGTCAGCAATTTCTTCGACATATATCTGCCTTGCTTCCCGGGAAATGTCTTCTCTTGCGATGGTAATCTCAACTTCGCTGAATTGATACTTATAGTAGAATTGAAATGCTTTTAGTACCAATTCTTTTGCATCGGTCTCGGTCAACCCGCTATTCCCGGCGGCATGTGAAGGCAACAAAATACCGGAAGCAAGAATGGCGGTCATAAGAATAATATTAACAAACAAGTATATCTTTTTCATTTTTTCTCCCGATCGGCTGATTCTGTTATCGTCCTTATGAAAATCGGCCTGAAGGCTGGTTCTCATAAGGATGTTTTAGTTTAACAGTGCACGGAGAGGACGGACAGTCAAAATGCCCGTCCTTTCCGTTTTTTACTTGGTTTTCTCCACTGACGCTCTCTTTGCCTGCGACTGCATCGCACTGATCTGCGGAGAAGCTGTTTCCGATGAACCTTAATCAGATGTCGATCTGCTGAGGTGAGGTATGCGAACCCATGACCCAGGGGTGGTTTTAAGGATTCAAACGTCCCTTTTTTCTTCGATTGACAGCTATCCAAAAACTGACTGCGGTACAAACGAAAGATGCGAGACACAGGGAGAATAAAGTAATCAGCCTGTCGTCACCGGTGTAAGGCGCGAAGTGTGCCTCGGTCTTTCCGGTGACGATATCATACCACTCGCCTCCCGTCAGCCGCCAGGCTCCCGTGAGTGAACGGCTCGGTACGTACATGGGGACGTATTTATAATCCGGGTCATAGGTGAATTCTGCAGTATGTGTGCCGTAGTTGTTTAGATACCGGATAAAAACCTGATCCTTTTCTCCGATGCTGTTTGTTCCGAACTCATATGTCCAAGTTACGCACTCGATTTCATATACCGCCTTGTTCTCGGTTTGAGATATAAATTTAAAAGCTCCGGCGTTCGAATTGAATGACCCGAAATTACGATAATAGCGGTCGGCGTATTCTTCGGGCGTCCAGTTGCTGTCCAGATATTTTTCATCTTCAAGATGCCATAGTATGATAAGCACACACGGAAGGTCCTTCAGGAGGTGATTGGACCGTGATACAGGGGCGCTGTGATCAAAGCCGTCAGTGGGACCTAACCCTTCTTTAACGTCCGGTGGAAAGAACTCTTTTTCAGCGACCTCAGACCAGTCAGACAGAACGTATACAAGGTCTCCTCCGCTGATCCTCCACCCGTTCACGGTGAGCTCAAATCTGGCGTCCGCCCATACGGGATGGTTGTCGTGATAAACAAGGACTTCACAGGCTGCAGAGTTTCCGGTCACCGACAGCGATCTTATTTCGACGTCGTCCGTGCTTGCCGGGCGGATCTTCTCTGAAAAATAATCGCTTGAGTATTCCTTAGAGATAACAAAACGCCAGAATTGGTACTGACTTTGTATATTTATTCCGAAATCCTTGTCGTTAAACTTTCTCCAATCCATAATATCCGAGGCGAACGGTAGTATGCTGACTGTCCCGTCTCCGTTGTCGGTATAAGTCTTTCCGTCGTTCCCGTAGAGCCGGTCGATCTGATTTCGGTAATAGTTCAGTGCAATGTTATAATACCCCGGCTCTGTCTTCTGCCATCCGGATTCCAGTTGGCCGATATTATAGCAAAGCATTGCGTAAAGGGGCATGTTCTTTGATCCGTAGCATCTTTTCATCCACATATCGTCGGCGATGTCATCTGAATAGATGCTCCTTGCTTCCGATGAAATATCAGTTCGGTTTTTTACGAGCACTTTGTCGCTGAACTGATACTTATAGTAGAGTTGAAATGCTTTTAGTACCAATTCTTTTGCATCGGTCTCGGTCAACCCGCTATTCTCGGCGGCATGTGAAGGCAACAAAATACAGGAGGCAAGAATGGCGGTCATAAGAAAAATATTAACAAACAAGTATATATTTTTCATTTTTTCATCTTTCAAGGTACATGTTTAATTGCCGAGGGGGCGGAAACAAGGTTAATTGCCTTGTTAAAACAAATGCGCACGACCGTATCGTCGGCAACTCCGGTCATGCGCACTGTGAAATGAAGATGAGATAATACCTCCCGCAGGGGAAGGAGTTCCCGTTCATGATATGCGCAAAACCGGTATTATAGATCTGTCCCGGCTTTTTCATCGCTTGGAGTCCTCCTTTTCCCTTTTTTGTTGGAATACTTAATATCCAATGCTATTATATCAAATGTTTTAGGAGATGTCAACTATTTTCTGTAATTTATTCTGATTTCAGTCTTGTCCGGACTATCCCATGTTCTATGATCATCCTGATGATAACCTGACTTCCCCGCGGTTCTCTTATGGGTAGTTCGGTTTTTGTCTTAACTCCAAATCGGCCGGTTCTGTTATCATCCTTATGAGAACCGGCCTTCAGCCGCTCTTTTAAATGTTTCTTTAATCTTTCCGGGGTATAATAGTGGCACCGGAGCGGAAAAACGCTCCCGGATGCGGAAAGGTACGGTAGAAAGACATGATTTTCAGAAAAAAAGATAACAGAAAGAAACGGGGCGGCAGGTATCTCGCCGCGGCGGCGATGTTCATCGCGGCGGCTCTTCTGTTCTGCTCCTGCGGGATCGTCGGAAAGAAAGGCACGGCGGACACCGGAAGCGGTGCGGTATCCGTTCCGGGTACCGTTCCCGGGACTGCCGTCGATCCGTCGGAAATGACAAAGGCCGCCGACGCCGAAGACAACAAAGTCGAGATCACGTCGGATTTCAAGATCGTACAGGAAAAAGGCAGCGGCGGTTATTCGGTATCGGGTAGTGTCGTGACCGTCACGGCCGCCGGAACGTATACTCTGACCGGGAGCCTCAGCGGCCGCATCGAGGTTACTGCGGGCGAGGACGACGAGGTCGAGCTGGATCTCGGCGGCTGCAGTATATCCTGCTCCGACGGCGCCCCGATCGCCTTCCTCAGTTGCGGAGAGGCAAAGATAAAGGCGCTCGAGGGCACCTACAACGAGATCAGCGACAGCCGCCCGGCGAGGACGGAGGAGAGTTCCGGCGACGAACCCGCGGGGGCCGTCTATTCGGTGTGCGACCTCAAGCTGTCGGGCAGCGGCTCGCTCTCGGTCACCGGGACGTACAACAACGGGATACACAGCAAAAAAGACCTCTCGGTCAAAAACATGACGCTCAAGGTCACGGCAAGGAACAACGCCCTCAAGGGCAAGGATTCGGTGGAGATCGGGTCGGGAGAGCTGATAATCATATCCACCGGCGGCGACGGCATACAGACCGAGGACAGCGACATCTCGTCGAAGGGCAACCAGCGCGGGACCGTCGCGATCACCGGCGGGAACGTCAACATTTACGCGGCCTGCGACGGCATCGACGCCGCATATAACGTCGAGATCGGCGGCACGGCGGCGGTGTCGGTACTCACGGGCAGCTACTCTAAGTACAGCGGCGAGATCGCCGCTTCGTCGGGGACCGACTTCTATATCATCGTTCCGACGGCGTACTACTCAGACAGATTCACCTACGCCGCGTATTACTACAACGACGACCCGAACGGCGGCGTCTGGGCGAAGGCAGCCTACGACTGCATGGTCTCGTCCGGGCGGACGCGCTATTACGGAATGAAGCTCAAAGCGCCCTCAGGCTACGCGAACGTTGCCTTCTACCGCCTGACCGGCGAGCCCGGGACTTCCGATCCCGAATCCGTGACACGCGGCGGGAGCATAAACGAAACAAAAAACGCCTACCTCATAAGCTCGGTGGCGTCGGGTATAATCAGCGGCGACTGGGTCAGCATGACGTCGGGACAGGGCTCCGGCACGCAGTACTCGTGCAAGGGCGTCAAGGCCGACAACGAAGTCGTGATCAGCGGCGGAAGTCTGCTCGTATCCTCGACCGACGACGCCGTGCACGCGAACAGCGACGTCCCCCTTGAGAACGGCGCGGCGCCGCTTGGAAACGTGACCGTATCGGGCGGAACGCTGACGCTTACCACCGGCGACGACGGCATACACGCCGACGGCGAGCTGAAGATCGACGGCGGGACGGTGAATGTCCTGCAGTCCTACGAAGGGCTCGAAGGCAACCTCGTCACGGTAAACGGCGGTTCGGTGATCATAAACGCGAACGACGACGGCGTCAACGCCACGGCCGGCAGATCCTCGCCTCTCATCTCGGTGAACGGAGGATATCTCGAGGTCACCACGCGCAGCGGCGACACCGACGGACTCGATTCCAACGGCAGCATCACGGTCACCGGCGGATTCACGCTCGTAAAGGGCGGGAGCTCACAGGGCGGAATGGCGGGCTCGGTCGACTGCGACGGCAGGATCACCGTCACGGGCGGAACGATCGTTGCCTTCGGCGGAATTTGCGAGCTGCCGTCAGGATCTTCGGTATGCACCGTCACGATGAACGGAAAAACATTCGCCGCCGGCGAGTACAAACTCATGTCCGGCAGCGACGAGGTATTGAGTTTCACCCTTCCTTCAAAGTACTCTAACTGCTGGATCTGCTCCGACAAAATAGAACAGGGCAGTTCGTACAGGCTGACCGCCGGCGGCTCCGATGCCGCGAGCTGGACGCAGTCCTCCGTGACGGTCCAGAACGGCTCCGCGGTGAGCGGCGGATTCGGCGGGGGCGGATTCGGCGGAGGCGGCAGGCATTAAGCTTACCCTTCCACTTCCCTGTCCGACAGGAACTCCTCCACGGCTCTGGCGGCGAGGAGCTCGGTGAGCTCTTCGGCGTGAGACATCGAATATCCGGGGTCCGGAGCCTCCGACGCGAGGGTATAGAGCTTTCGCAGTCCGATGCGCCGGATCCCATCCTCATCAAGGCCCGACACGCCGGCGATGCATACCGCGGGCACTCCGCGGCGGGCCGCCGCGGCGGCGACACCGCTTACCGCCTTGCCGAAGAGCGACTGGGAGTCGAGCTTCCCCTCTCCGGTGATGACTAGATCGGCGGACCGCAGCAGGTCGTCGAAATCCGCGGCTTCGAGCACAGCGTCGATCCCTGTCATGATCTTTGCGCCGAAAAAGGCTGCGAGCGGGGTCGGAAGCCCGCCTCCGGCGCCGCATCCCGGCATTCCGGAGACGTCAGTGCCCGTCATCTTCTTTATTATCTTCGCGTAATTCTTCATACCCGCTTCCATCACCGGCAGCAGCGACGGACCCGCCCCCTTCTGGGGCGAATAGACGTACGTCGCGCCGTCGGGACCGGTGAGCGGGTTTTTTACGTCGGTCGCGACGGTGAACTTCACGCGATACAGGCGGCTGTCGGTACCCGACATGTCGATCGAGGCGATGCGCCCGAGGTTCCCGCCCGCCGGGACGAAGCGGCGCCCCTGCCTGTCGCGAAATACGGTGCCGAGCGCGGCGAGCATTCCGCATCCGCCGTCGTTCGTGGCGCTGCCGCCGGCGGTCAGCAGTATCTCCGACGCGCCGGCGTCGATGGCTGCCTTTATCAGCATGCCTGTGCCGTACGTCGTGGTCCTCTTCACCCGCTGTCCGGCAGTGCTCTTCATGAGCAGCAGGCCGGAGGCACGCGCCATCTCGATCACGGCACGGGAGCCGTCGATGCCGATCGGCGCCTCAACGTCCGAGCCGTCGGGGCCCGTGACGGTGAACATCTTTATCTTTTCGGGAGGAACGAGGGCCTCGAGCGTGCCCTCCCTGCCGTCGGCGATGTGCACGGCCTCGCAGGACAGCTCTATCCCGCGGCAGCCCGCCGCCTTCTCCGCCCCGCGTATGACCGCCCGGGCCGCGGCGTCGGCCGTCATGCTCCCCTTGAACTTGTCGGGAGCCGCTATTATCCGCAGTTTCATGCTTTTCTGCCGCAAGGGGCTGTAAAAACCGGTTTTACAGCCCCTTTTTCCTTATTTGATCTTCTTGAACTTCTCGAGCGAATCGTAATCGCCGAGCACGACGAGATCGGATTCGTCGCCGAACTTGTAGTCGGCTCCGGGGGACACCCTGATCTTATCCCCGTTCCTCACCGCGATGATGTCGACGCCGTATTTCGCGCGGATGTTCATCTCGCGGAGCGTCTTGCCCTCCCAGCCGGCGGGCGCCTTGCGCTCGATGATGCCGTAGTCGTTCGAGAGCTCGATGTACTCCATGATGTTCGGAGTGGCGAGCGACCGGGCGATCTTGTCGGCGACCACGTGCTCGGGTATGATGACCTGATCGGCGCCGATCTTCTCAAGGATCATGCGGTGCGTCTCGTTCTGCGCCTTGCAGACGATATACGGGATGCCGAGCTTCTTGAGGTTCATGGTGGTCAGCACCGAAGCTCCGAGGTCGGAACCGACGGCAACGACTGCGCAGTCGCAGTTCTTCACGCCCAGCGCCTTCAGGACCTGCGGGTCCGTGGCGTCGCCGACGGCGGCGCGCGTCACGCTGTCCGCCACTTCGTTTATGAATTCCTCTTCTTTGTCGATCGCGATGACCTCCTGGCCGAGCTCATAAAGCTTCTTGGCTATCTCGCCGCCGAAGAGGCCGAGTCCTATCACAACATACGATTTCAATAACGTATCCTCCGTCCCGGACTGCCGTCCGGTTATTTCTGTTCGCTTTCTGCCGTCCCCGGGCTAACCGATGAGCAGCGAGGTCTCGGCGTATTTGATCTTGTTCACGCTGCGCTTTTCCTGCAGAAAGCCGATGCATATCGTCAGAAGTCCCACGCGCCCGAAGTACATGAGGACTATGATCATGAATTTTGCCACGGTGGAAAGGGCCGGCGTCGCGCCGGTGGAAAGGCCGACCGTCGCGAGAGCCGAAACGCTCTCGAACAGGCCGTCGGTCAGCGACACAGGGGACGTCGCGCTGATCACCGATCCTCCGGCCACCGACAGCAGTATCATCAGACCGAAGACGGTCAGCGCGTTGAGCACGTGGCTGTCCTGGACGGTGCGCTTGAACGCTCTTACCGCTTTGCGTCCGGTGACCCTCGACCACAGGAAGAGGATCAGCACGGCGAAGGTGACCGTCTTGAGTCCGCCGGCGGTCGAGCCCGAGCTGCCGCCGATGAACATCAGCACTATCGTCACCGCCTTGCCGGCTTCGGTGAGAGACGCCTGATCGACACCGGCGAATCCGGCGGTACGGGTCGTGACCGACTGGAAGAACGAAGCCGTCACCTTGCGGAAGACGGACATCTCTCCGATCGTGCCGGGGTTGCCGTACTCAAGGATGAAGAACAGCACCGCTCCGCCGAAGATCAGGACCAGGTTGGTAACGACGACCAGCTTGGTGTAAACGCTCCATTTCCGCGGGCGGGGGTTGCGCAGGATGTCGTCCCAGACGAGGAATCCGAGCCCGCCGATGACTATGAGCAGCGAAAGAATGCCGCATACCGCGGGGTCGCTGCCGTATTTCGTCAGGCTCCCGCCGGGGGCCTCGAAGCCCATTATGTCGAACCCGGCGTTGCAGAAGGCGGATACCGAGTGGAAGGCTCCGAGCTTCAGTGCACTGAGAAAGCCGTATTCCGGCCAGAACCTGAGCGTCAGCAGCACCGCCCCGGCCGCCTCGACGGACAGGCAGTAGGCTATGACCTTGCGCTGAACTCTCAGCGAGTCGGTAATGTCGTCGGTCCCGATCGACTGCGCGACGAGCATCTGCTCGTTGACGTTCAGCTTCTTTTTCACGGCGTAGATGACGAAAGAGGCGATCGAGACGAATCCCAGTCCGCCGATCTCGATCAGCATAGCGATGACGGTCTGCCCGAATCCGCTCCACTGCGTCCAGGTGTCGGAGAGGACGAGCCCGGTGACGCAGGTGGCCGACGTCGCCGTGAACAGCGACTCGACGAACCCCGCCGGGGTTCCGTCGCGCGAGGCGGCGGGCAGCGACAGAAGGACCGTCCCGGTCAGTATGATCCCGATGAAGACCAGCGCGATGAACTGGCTTACGTTCATCGGCCGCCTGATCTTCGGACCTCCGACCGAACGGCGGCTCTCACCGGCATAGAACCGCTTGAATTTGACCGCGGATTTCTCTGTTTCGTTGCTTACTGTATTGCGTTCGTTGTTTTGCAAAGGTATTTCTCCTTCGTTTGATGGGCCTTCAGGCAGGGCCGTCACGCGATGCCGGGCCGGAAAGGCACAAGACCTGCGCCCCCGTCCCGCGCCGGCGCGGTCCTCCGCCGCCGCGGAGCGTCCTGCTCACTTCTTGAGCCAGGTGGAGGGCAGGAAGGTGAGCAGCAGCGGATAGATCTCCAGCCTGCCGCCGAGCATCGCCAGCGACAGCACGACCTTCGAGAAGCCCGAATAGTCGAAGAAGCCGGCGGATACCCGTCCGAAAGCGGGGCCTATGTTGTTTATGCATGACGCGGCCGCCGATAAGTTCTCCTCGAAAGTGAGGCCGTCGACCGAGATCAGCAGGAAAGTGCAGACGAATACCGCGATGTAGAGCGCAAAGTAGCTCCCCACTCCGTGCAGAGTGTGGTCGTCGAGCGGTTTGCCTTCGAAACCGACTCTCGCGACCGCGCGCGGGTGTATCAGCCGCTTGATCTCGCGGCCTATCGACTTGAAGAGCATGATCACGCGGGTGACCTTGACGCCGCCGCCCGTCGATCCGGCGCAGCCTCCGATGAACATCAGTATGAAGATCACCGTTTTTGCGAGCTGCGGCCAGTCGTTGTACGGGGCAGTGACATAGCCGGTGGTCGTCATGATCGACGACGCCTTGAAGAATCCCAGCCGTATCGCCTCGCCGGCCCCCGACGTCCGGGGCAGGATGCTCACCGTGATGACCGCCGCGGCCGTTATCATGATCGCGTAATAGATCCGAAGCTCCGCGCTGCCGGCGGCGGTCCGGAACTTTCTTCTGAGCAGCAGGTAGTAGATGTTGAAGTTCACTCCGAAGAGCGACATGAATATCGCGATCACCCACTGCAGATAGGGCGAATAATCAGTTATACTCGAATTCTTCAGGCTGAATCCGCCCGTTCCGGCAGTGCCGAAGGCGTGGATCAGGCTGTCGAACAGCGGCATCCCGCCGATCACGAGCAGCACCGTCTCGAGGACGGTCATGCTGATGTATATGAGATAGAGGATCAGCGCGGTGTCCCTGATGCGCGGCACCAGCTTCCCGACGACAGGTCCCGGCACCTCCGCTCTCATGATGTGGATCGATCTGTCGGCGAGATTCGGAATGACGGCCATGATGAAGATGAGCACTCCCATGCCGCCGATAAAGTGAGTGAAGCTTCGCCAGAACAGCATGCAGTGGCTGAGAGCCTCGATATCGCGCAGGATGCTCGCGCCCGTTGTGGTGAATCCGCTGACCGTCTCGAAGAAGGCATCGATGTACGACGGAATCTCGCGGCTGATCACGAACGGAAGCGCTCCGAGCGCGGACATCAGCAGCCAGCCAAGCGCGACGATCGCGAATCCCTCCCTGGCGTAGATCGTGTGGTCCTTCGTCCCGGAGGAGAGGATCAGCACCGCACCCAGAACGGCGCAGACCGCGGCCGATATTACGAACGACCATCCGCCGGGCTCGAGGTAGATAAGCGCCACGAGCGCCGGAAGCAGCATCAGCAGCGCCTCGGCCATCGCGATATATCCGATTATGTTAAAAACCATGCGGCGATTCAAACAGACAACCCCGCCTTTCGCTTTCTGTACCTGTCCGGGACGATGCTCCCGGAGACGGTCTGCCCCGTATCACCCGCGCGTACCGTACGGACGCGGGCAGCCGGTCAGACCGTTTCCCGCAGATTTCCGGATTTTTCCGGCGCGACTCCCGTCGGACGCGGCGGATTCGTATTGTCGGTGTCCACTATGTCGGACAGCTCGAGCAGTCTGTGCCCCGACGATATCACGACGACCCTGTCGTCTTCCATGATAGTCTCGGTGCCCGTCGGTATCAGCGCCCTGCGTCCGCGTATGATACCGCCGATGAGTATGTTTTTCTGCAGCGACATGTCGCGCAGCGGTATCCCGATGTAGGGAAAATCAGGTTTTACCCTGAATTCTATCGCCTCGGCGCTGCCGTCGAGCACCCGGTAGAGCGCCTCGACGTTGCTCCCCTCCGAATTCTGGACCGCTCTCGCGTATCTTGAAAGCTGGCTTGAGACGATCTTTCCGGGGATGATGACGCTTTCGAGCCCCAGCTTTTCCGCCATCTGGGCGAGTTCCGGCCGGTTGACCTTCGTGGCCGTCTTCGGCACGCCCGCGCCCGCGGCGAAGAGCGAGATGAGTATGTTCTCCTCGTCGGAGCCGGTGAGCGACACCAGCGCGTCCATGTCTGAGAGTCCCTCTTCGAGCAGCAGCGACTGGCTGGCGCCGTCGCCGTTGATGACCGTCACCGCGGGGTCGTTCAGTTCGGTCGAGAACCTTTCGCATGCCTCTCTGTCGGAATCGATGACCTTGACCCGGATCCCGGCGGAAGTGAGCTGTTTCGAAAGATAGAAGGCCGTCCTGGAGGCGCCGATTATCATGACGTCCTTCGCGGATTTTCTGAGTATCCCCATCTTCCCGAGCAGTTTCTGGACCACATACGGGGAGGCGGTCATGGCTATCCTGTCGCCCGGCATCAGTTCGTCGGAGCCCGACGGAATGAAAGTCTGCGAACCGCTCTGGACAGCGCAGATCAGGAAGTCGGCGGGGTATTTTTTTCTCAGTTCCGAAAGCGGGATGCCGGTCAGCGGCGAATCGTCCCTGAGCACGAGCTCGATAAGCTCGAACCTGCCCGAGAACGTCTCGATATTGACGGCCGACGGGAACTTCAGGATCCTGAATATCTCGGTCGCAGCACGTCTGTCGGGGTTGATCGCCTCGGATATGTCGAGCTGCTGGCAGGTGAAGCCGAAGCTGTCGTCGTTGTACTCGGGGTTCCGTATCCTTGCTATCGTGTGCGCAGCTCCCATGCGTCTGGCAAGGAAGCAGGCCAGCATGTTGGTGTCGTCCGACTCGGTGCATGCGACGAACAGCTTGGCGGAACCCGCCGAAGCCTCGCGCAGAGCGTCGACGTCCGCGCCGTTGCCGCAAACGCACATTATATCGTAGGAATCGGTGATCTCCTCGATCGCGCGCGGGCTTGTGTCGACGGCCGTGACGTCGTGCCCCTCCTCGACAAGGCTCGAGATGATCGCGCTGCCGATCTTGCCGGCTCCGATGACCACTATATTCATCTGCAGTCACCGCTCCCTTTTCCGAAGTATCCGGTAAGACAGGCGGCCTTGAGGACCGCCGTCTGGGTCTTGGCGTCGACTATCCTGCCGTTCATGACGTCGTCGACCAGTTCCCCGAACGGCACCGTCTCGACGTTTAGGAATTCGTCGTCATCGAGGTCGCGCGGCCCGTAGTGAAGCCCTCTCGCGAGGTACAGGGTGAGTTTTTCGTCGCAATAGGCCGCGGCGGGGATGAATTCTCCCATGTCAGTCCACTCGTCGGCGGTGATGCCGGTCTCCTCGCGCAGCTCGCGCTTTGCCGCCTCGAGCCTGTCCTCGTCGCTGCTGTTGAGCTTTCCCGCGGGAATCTCGGTGATCACTTTTCCCACGGGATATCGGAACTGACGCTCGACGACGGCCTGTCCGTCGCCGGTCAGCGGAAGCACCGCCACGGCTCCGACGTGCCTTATCACCTCGCGCGACGCCGGCATGCCGTTCGGCAGCTCGACGGTGTCGTTGAAGATGTGGAGCATCCTCCCCCTGAATATCTCTTCCGATGCCACGCGCTTTTCCGCAAGCACGCGTCCTTCCTCTTCCGCCCGGTCCCGGGCCGCGTTTGCCGCGGCGCTCCCGGGTCCGGCCATATTATTTGCCATCTTTTTCTCCGGTCTCTTTTCTGTTTTTTTCAAACGGCTGTCCGATGTATGCTTCCTGCCGGCTCACTTTTTCATCCCGGCCCGCCTTCTTCCGTTTGCCTTTTACGGGCCGGCGTCCGCAGCCTGAAAGCACGCGAGCTCCCGGGCCGATCTGTTCAAGACCGCCGGGATCCTCGCAGTAAACAATATCTCAATATTATATTATATCAAAAACAGGCCGTTTTGTAAAGAGCATCGTGCGGGACGACCCGTTATTTTGTCTCCGCGTGAAATTTCCGGGGTCAATTCTGCTGCGGTATTAACTCCGGGAATTAACTCAGGGGGCACCCGGCTCATTTATTATAAGCTGTATTATTGTATTTTTTCCTGTTGTGTGATATAATATTCAGTCGGTATTCTCTTGCCCGGAGGCGTGTCACGCTCTGCCGGGCGGTATGACGGAAATAAAAAATCAGACATAAAGATCTCGGAGGAAAACAATGGCAACACTGGTAATCATGCCTCGTCAGGGACAGAGCGTTGAAAGCTGCGTTATCACCGAATGGAAGAAGAAAAAAGGCGATAAAGTGGCTGAAAAGGACGTTCTTTTCTCCTACGAAACAGACAAATCCGCTTTTGACGAAGAAGCGACCGTCTCCGGCACTCTTCTCGAAGTATTCGCCGCCGACGGCGACGACGTACCCTGCCTCGAGCCGGTCTGCATAATAGGCGAGCCCGGAGAAGACATCTCGGCTCTTCTCGAGCAGGTAAAGAACACGCATCCGACGGCGGCTCCCGCCGACGCGTCTCCCGCGCCCGCGCCCGCTGCCGCCCCCGCTCCCGCGGCGCAGACTCCCGCGCCCGCTGCCGAAGCGGCTCCCGCAGAAAGATCCGGTGACGGATTCGTAAGGATCTCCCCGCGCGCAAGACGTCTCGCCGAAAAGACCGGCGCCGACATCTCCGCGGCCGTCCCCACAGGACCGATGGGCCGCATAATCGAGCGCGACATCAACGCCGTCCTCGACCGCGGTCTCACCCGTCCGTCGGCCGAAGCCGCGCCGCAGGCCGCAGCTGTGCCCGTCGTCGCGTATGAGGACAAAAAGCTTCCCAACATCCGCAAGGTCATAGCGAAGGCGATGCATTCGTCGCTCGCCGAGATGGCCCAGCTGACGCTCAACTCCTCCTTCGACGCCACCGAGATCCTCTCGCTGAGAGCGGCCGTCAAGACCTCGGGCGAGAGCATGGGACTCGGAAACATCACTCTGAACGACATCGTTCTCTTCGCCGTCGCGAAAACGCTGCCGGGACACCCCGACCTCAACGCCAACTATTTCGCCGACAAAGAGACCGTCAGATACTTCCGGCACGTCAACCTGGGAGTGGCCGTCGACACCCCGCGCGGACTCCTCGTCCCGACGGTCTTCAACGCCGACACGCTCACGCTCCCCGAACTCTCCGCCAGAGTCAAGGATCTCATCTCCGGTGCGAAGGCCGGCTCGCTGAATCCCGACCTGCTCTCGGGCGGCTCGTTCACTGTGACAAACCTCGGCTCGCTCGGAGTCGAGAGCTTCACTCCCGTCATCAATCCTCCCCAGACCGGGATCCTCGGCGTCGACTGCATGACCCGCCGCGTAAAGTTAGTGAACGGCGAGAACGTCTTCTACGACGCTATGGGCCTCTCGCTCACCTTCGACCACAGAGTGATCGACGGAGCTCCGGCCGCCAGATTCCTGAAGGACCTCTGCTTCAACCTTGAGCACTTCAGCCTGCTGCTGCTCAAATAAGGGAGGGTACGGCATATGACATACGATCTTATAATACTCGGCGGAGGACCCGCCGGATACAACGCGGCCGAGCGCGCCGCCGGCGCCGGCATGAAAACGCTGGTGATCGAAGAGCGCGCGCTCGGAGGCGTCTGCCTCAACGAGGGCTGCATCCCGACCAAGACACTGCTCTACTCCGCAAAGGTCTACGACCACGCGAAACACGGCGAAAAATACGGAGTTAAGACAGAGGGCGCGACGATCGACCACTCCTTCGTGATCGACCGCAAGGACCGCGTCGTAAAGATGCTTACCGGCGGAGTCGCGGCCGCTCTCCGCGGCCTCGGAGTCGAGGTCGTGAACGCTTCGGGCGTGATAAATGGCCGCGGCCCCGAAGGCTTGTCCGTCGAGGCCGGCGGAAAGGAATACGTCGGAAAGAGACTGCTGATCTGCACCGGTTCGGAGGCGTCGGTGCCCCCCATCCCCGGCCTGCGCGAATCGGTCGCGTCAGGATTCGGGATGACGAACCGCGAGATCCTCGCGATGCGCGAGATCCCGAAGCGGCTCGCCGTCATAGGCGGCGGGGTCATCGGACTCGAGATGGCGTCATATTTCAACAGCGTCGGTTCCGAGGTCACCGTGATCGAGATGCTCGATCACATCGGCGGCCCGACGGACGCGGACATCGCCGCGATACTTCTCAAGAACTACGCCGCCCGCGGCGTGAAGTTCCTGCTCGGCGCGAGGGTCACCTCCGTCGGGACCGGCAGGGTGAACTACCTGCCCGCCGGCGGAGGAGCCGAGGCGTCGGTGCCCTGCGACAGGGTGCTGATCTCGATCGGCCGCCGCGCGAGGACCGCCGGCATCGGACTCGAGAGCGTCGGAGTTCTCACCGAGCGCGGAGCTGTCGTGACCAACGGCCGCGGACAGACGAACGTCGCCGGCATCTGGGCGGCGGGAGACGTCAACGGACGCTCGATGCTCGCCCACACCGCCTACCGCGAGGGCGAGGCCGCGGTGAGAGACATGCTCGGACAGAAGGATGAGGTCGACTACGACGCCATCCCGTCGGTCATCTACACGAACCCCGAGGTGGCGTCGGTGGGACTCACCGCCGCAGCCGCGAAGGCCCGCGGTATCGACGCCGTCGAGAAGAAGGTCACGATGAAGATGTCCGGCCGCTATGTGGCCGAAAACGAGGGCGGCGACGGTATCCTGAAGCTTGTCGCCGGCCGCGAGCACGGCAACATACTCGGCATCCACATGATCGGCAACTACGCCTCCGAGATAATCTACGGCTGCGCGATCATAGTAGAGCGCGAGATGCGCGCGAAGGACCTGCAGAAATTCGTCTTCCCGCACCCGACAGTGGGCGAAGTCATCAGGGAAGCCGCGTTTTCGATCTGAAAATCATTGGTTCAAGGAGAATAAATCATGCCAAAATCACAGTTTGTAGACCCCAAGAAGGCATTTACTCCCGGTTTTATCCACTTTGAGGATATTCCGGTATGTCAGTACAGTCTGTCGCTGGAAGAAGAGAAAAAACTCTATTCAAAAGAAGATTTTCTCCGGATCTACCACGACATGCGCACGATCCACGAATTCGAGACGATGCTCAACGAGATCAAAGTCAAGAGCGAGTACAACTGCGTCAAGTACAACAACCCCGGCCCCGCTCATCTTTCGATCGGTCAGGAGGCATCGGCCGTCGGAGAGGCGTACTGCCTTGAAATAAACGACCTCACCTTCGGCTCGCACCGCAGCCACGGCGAGATCCTCGCCAAGGGCCTGTCGTCGATCAACAAGCTCGAAGACGGCGAACTCTACGACATCATGAAGGAGTTTCTTGACGGCACCGTTCTGTCGGTCGTCGAGAAGCATATGAAGAACGACGGCAGCGTCAAGGAACTGGCTAAGAATTTCCTGCTCTACGGAGCCCTCGCCGAGATCTTTGCCCGCACCACCGGCTTCAACCGCGGCCTCGGCGGATCGATGCACGCCTTCTTCATCCCCTTCGGCATCATGCCGAACAACGCCATCGTCGGCGGCGGCGCTCCGATCGCTCTCGGCGCGGCGCTCTACAAGAGATCCAACCACAAGAAAGGCATAGTCGTCGCAAACTGCGGCGACGGCGCACTCGGCCGCGGACCCGTCCTCGAATCGCTCAACTTCGCTTCGATGGACCAGATCACCAAGCTCTGGGACGACGGTCACGGGACAGGCATGCCTATCCTCTTCAACATCTTCGACAACCACTACGGAATGGGCGGCCAGACCAGAGGCGAAACGATGGGCTTCGACATGGCCGCGAGACTCGGCGCCGGCTTCAACCCCGAGCAGATGCACGCCGAGAGAGTCAACGGCTACGATCCGCTCGCCGTGATCGACGCCGTGAAGCGCAAGAAGGAGATCCTCGTCGCCGGACACGGCCCCGCCCTGCTCGACGTCGTGACCTACCGCGTATCCGGACATTCTCCTTCCGACTCCTCCACATACAGGACCCAGGAGGAGATCGAGGCCTGGAAGGCAGCCGATCCCGTCGCGGCATTCAGAAGAAAGCTGACGGCCGGCGGCATTGCCGACGAATCCGAATTCGAAGCCCTCGACGAGATGATCGTTTCCCGCATGACAGAGATCATCAAGCTCGCGACAGACGACAGCATCTCGCCCAGAATGGATCTCAACCGTGATCCCGACGCGATCGCGTCGATCATGTTCTCGAATCAGAAGGTCCACAGCATGGATCCGTCCCGCAAGGCCGAGATGCTGAAGCCTCACGACGAGAACGACAGAGTCAAGGAAATGGCCGGCAAGATCCGCACCGCCCGCGACAGCGAAGGCAATCCCGTCCCGAAGATGAAGGTATACAACATCCGCGACGGTCTGTGCGAGCCCATCATCGAGAAATTCTACGACGATCCCACGCTCATCGCCTACGGCGAGGACAACCGCGACTGGGGCGGAGCGTTCGGCGTCTACAAGAAGATCACCGATTCGATCCCCTACCACAGATTCTTCAACGCCCCGATCTCCGAGTCGGCAATCGTCGGTTCGGCCGTCGGCTACGCGATGTGCGGAGGCCGCGCGATCGTCGAGCTCATGTACGCCGACTTCATCGGCTGCGCCGGCGACGAGATCTTCAACCAGATGGCAAAATGGCAGGCGATGAGCGCCGGCATCCTTAAGATGCCGATCATCCTCCGCGTTTCCGTCGGTTCGAAGTACGGCGCCCAGCATTCACAGGACTGGACCGCTCTTACCGCCCACATCCCCGGACTCAAGGTCGTCTTCCCGGCGACACCCTATGACGCCAAGGGCCTTATGTGCTCGGCGCTCGAGGGCACCGACCCCGTGATCTTCTTCGAATCGCAGAGGATCTACGACAAGGGCGAGGAGTTCCATCCCGAAGGCGTCCCGAAGGGATACTACGAGGTCACGCTCGGCGATCCCGACGTCAAGCGCGAAGGCAGGGACGTCACGATCCTGACCATCGGCGCGGTGCTCTACAGAGCGCTCGAAGCCGCCGATACCCTGAAAGAGAAATACGGCATCGAGGCGGAGGTCATCGACGCCCGCTCGATCGTCCCCTTCAACTATAAGAAGGTCGTCGAGTCGGTCAAGAAGACCGGACGCATCATTATCGTCGGCGACGCCTGCGAGCGCGGATCGGTCATGAAGGACATGGCCGCCAACATCGCCGAATTCGCCTTCGACTATCTCGACGCGCCGCCGGTAGCTCTCGGTTCCCGCAACTGGATCACTCCGGCTCACGAGCTCGAGACCTCTTTCTTCCCCTACCCGGACGCCATCATCGACTGCATCCACGAGAAGCTGCTTCCGATCCCCGGATATGTTCCGACCCACAACTTCTCCGACGTCGAAAAGATGGACCGTCTCGAAAAGGGAATCTGAGCGCCGGACGGTCAGGAAACAGTCAAGCTGTCCGTTCATGCCGGTCATCTGAACCCGAGAAGCCCGCACCGTGTCCGCACCCGGACGCGGCAGGGGCCGGGCTTCCCGGGAAGCGGAAACAAATGACCGTCGTACCCCGGAAAAATCGCCACGGAAAGATCCGTGGCGTTTTTTCTTACGCCGGTCTTTTTGACCGGTCGCACGCATTGCGAATTATTATTACTTGTTCTCTTTTGCGAGAAAATCGTTGATGGATCTTATGAGTTCGTCGGCATCCGTGCCGTGGACGGCGCAGGCTTCCTCGATCGTCTCGCCGCGCGAGACGGGGCATCCGAGGCAGTGCATCCCGATGGCAAGGAAGAACTGCGAAACGTCGGCATTGACGTCGAGCAGATCGCCGATGACCGTATCCCTGGTTACTGTCATGACCGTTTTTTTCTCCTTTTTCTTTCCGAATAACATGATTTGCTCTTTCTGTTTCAAGCCGCCGGCATCCGGTGCAGCCGGAAAAGCCCTGACGGCGGAGTTTTTGTTCGCATGACCGGCGCGAAACCCGCGCGGTCAGACTTTCGTTGTTTTCCGATAGGCGGCCCTGTCTGCTGCCAGACGTCTGTCGTGCTCGAATCCGCGGAGTCTCGCCATCGCCTCGCAGCACCTCGACCAGGCGGCGACGGGATTTTCCGCGCCGTAGTCGTTCGACTCGCTGCCGTAGTAGCCCCACGCGATGACAGTCCTCGCTCCGGCGTCGTAAAGCGCGTCGGCGGCGGTGATTATGTCCTCTTCGCAGCCGCGCGGATTGCTGTAGACCTGGAGCCAGAGGTTGTGGTCCTTGCCGTTCTTCTCGCAGAGATCTATGTTCTTCTCCGCTTCGGAGCGCACGAACCGGTAGACGTCGAGGCCGGGATCCTTCTTCTTGCGTCCGATCCAGTACGGGTCGGAGCCTATGTTGTCCATATACGGAAGCGCCGCGATCCTGTCGGCCTGTGAGAGACTCATCCCGTAGGTCCCGATCATGACGCACACAGCGTTGCGGATGCCCTTCGAGTGACTGTATTCTGTCATCTCGGCGAAATATCCCGCGATCTGCTCCGCACCGAACTCTTCGGTCTCGGCGTCGGGTGACTCGGGCATCGGGTGCCCGTATTTCGACTCGAACAGCGCGCGGCAGCGTTCGCAGGTGCAGCCGTAGTATGTTTTTCCGTCGACGCTCTTCCTGGGGAGATGAGGCTCGTCCCAGAAGATGGTCTTCCCGCCGATGTGCGCGACGGCGTCGATCCACTCGCGGGTGAATTGCCGGAACGCGGGGCTGTTTACGCAGACCCTGACCGGGTCGGGCCGGCCGTCGGACATGATGACATGGCTTTCGGGGCTGTATGACAGAAAATGCGACTTGTCCCCGGGAGGCCCTCCGAGACCCCAGTTGTCGATCCAGGGCTCGAGGCCGGCGTCCTCTGACATGCCGACGAGCCTCCGCATGACCTCAAGGTGTCTGTCGAGATCGGTGTGCGAGAGCATGTGCACGACGAGATCCATCCCGTGCGACGCCATATCCCTGAAATCCTCCGCCGCGTGATGTGGCATGCGGTTCCCGTGATACGCGGCTCCGAGCCTCAGCGGCCTCGGGACAGTTATGAGCTCAGCCATGGCCTGCGGCTTTTCAGTGCCTGAGGGCGACGGCGGCCTTTGCCTTCGCGGCGATGTTCGCGGGCGTCAGACCGTACATCTCGAGCAGCGCGGGGACCTTTCCGGATTTGCCGAATCTGTCCTCTACTCCGACCTTCAGCACGTGGACCGGGCAGGATTCGCAGACCGCGGAAGCTACGGCCTCGCCGAGTCCGCCGATGATGTTGTGCTCTTCGGCGACGACTATCGCGCCGGTATCGGCGGCGGTAGCCGCGATCTCGGCCTTGTCGAGCGGCTTGATGCTGGCGACGTTCACGACTCTGGCCGAGATGCCGTCGGCCTCGAGCAGCTTCGCGGCCTCGAGAGCGAAGTTCACGGTCACGCCGGTGGCGTAGATCGCTACGTCCTTTCCCTCTGTGAGCCGGATGTTCTTACCGATGCGGAATTTGTATGATTCCTTGTCGAAGAGCACCGGGACCGCCATTCTGCCGAAGCGCAGGTAGACCGGACCCTTGTAGTTGATGGCCCATTCGACCGCCGCCCTCGCCTCGACGGCGTCCGCGGGGCTGATGACGGTCATGCCGGGGATCGTGCGCATGAGCGCGATGTCCTCGAGGCACTGGTGCGTCGCGCCGTCTTCGCCGACCGTGATGCCGGCGTGAGTCGCGCCGATCTTGACGTTGAGGTGCGGGTATCCGATCGAGTTGCGGACCTGCTCAAAGGCGCGGCCCGCCGCGAACATAGCGAAGGACGAAGCGAAAACGGTCTTTCCCGTCGTCGCGATCCCGGCAGCCACCGAAATCATGTTGCCCTCGGCTATACCGCAGTCGAAGAATCTGTCGGGGAATTTCTTCTTGAATGTTCCTGTCTTGGTCGCCGCGGCGAGGTCCGCGTCGAGCACGACGAAATCGTATTTCTCGCCGAATTCGGCAAGGGCGTTTCCGTAAGCTTCTCTTGTTGCTATCTTATCTGCCATGATTCGTTTCTCCTGATCCTTTCTTTCGGGGACGGGACGTCAGAGCGACGCCTTGATCTCGGCCACTGCCTGAGCGTACTGCTCGTCGTTCGGCGCGGCGCCGTGCCATCCGACCTGATTCTCCATGAAGGAGACGCCCTTGCCCTTCGTCGAGCGGGCGATGATCACCGACGGCCTGCCCTTGCAGGCTCTGGCGGCCGCGAAGGCCTTCTCGAGCGACTCGAAGTCGTGGGCGTCGGCGTTTATGACATTGAAGCCGAAGGCTTCGAACTTTTTGTCGTGAGGCGTGGGATTCATGACGTCGGTGATCCTGCCGTCGATCTGGAGGCCGTTGAGGTCGAGGATATAGCAAAGGTTGTCGAGCTTGTAGTGAGCCGCGAACATCGAGGACTCCCAGACCTGGCCCTCCTCTGTCTCGCCGTCGCCGACGACAGCGTATACGCGGTAGTCTTTGCCGGCGATCTTTCCGGCGAGAGCCATTCCGCAGGCGGCGGAGACGCCGAGTCCGAGCGAACCGGTGGTCATGTCGCAGCCGGGGGTGTGCTTCATATCGGGGTGCCCTTCAAGATAGGAATCTGCCTGACGGAGGGTCTTCAGGTCCTCCTTCGGGATGAATCCCTTTTCGGCAAGCGCGGCGTAGAGGGCGGGAGCCGTGTGTCCCTTCGAGAGGACGAGGCGGTCTCTGTCGGGCCAGTCGGGGTTCGACGGATCTACTCTCATCTCTGAGAAATAAAGATAGGACATGATCTCGGCGATCGACAGCGATCCGCCGGGATGTCCGGATGAAGCGGCGTGTATGCCTTCAAGAATACCGAGGCGGATGTCTGCCGCGGTCTTTTTCAACTCTGCGAGTTTTACCTGATCCATACTTTGTTTATTCCTTTCGGGTTTATAATAATATATGCGCGAATGAAACCATAATAGTATATCACACAGTCATGTGTTTTGTCAAGTCTGTCATACGTGCTTGACAGTTCCTCCGTTTTATTGTATAATAATTTGATATTATAACTGACAGAAAACACCGACATCCTGTAATGAAGGAGGATAAACACATGTCTGCCGATTCAAAAACGGTACTGCTGCTGATATCCCTCGCGGTCACCGCGTCCGGGCTCGTTCTGCTCGCCGCGACGGCCCTTCTCGGGCTCTTCAGACGCCCGCGCAAGACATTCGCCGGCATAATGACGACGGCCGTATCCGCCGTGATCGCCTTCGCCGCCGCGCTGCTGCTCAGAGGAGCCGCGGCCAACTTCGCCGTGATGGCGGCCGACGCGGCGCTGAAGAGCGGAGGCTCCTCCTTCACCGTCGCGGAACTCGCGGAGTCCGGCCCGACGCTCGTCTCTCTGGTCAGATCGTTCGCCGGGGCCGCCGCGGCGCCGGCGATCTTCGTCACCGTCTTCGTTCTGATCAAGCTCCTTTTCTGCGCCTTCAATCCGCTCATCGCGAAGGTCTTCCCGAAGGACAGTCCGTCGGGCGCGGCCGGCAGGCTGACCGGCCTCGGCGTCGGCATAGTCAACGGGATCGCGATCCTCGTCATGCTTTTCATGCCGCTCGGAGGGACCGTCTCGCTGGCCGAAAAACTGGCTGAGTCGCCCGAAACGGCATCGTTCATCGAGTCCGCCGGAGAGTACGCCGGGTTCGACGGAGAGCTTCCGCCCGGAGCGCTGTCGAAAAACCCCGTGCTCCTCTCGACGCGCAAGCTGGGAGGCGAGGCGATCTTCTACTCGCTCACAAAAGTCCGCTTCGGCGATGAAAAAAGACCGGTGGACGAGGTCATAGAAAGCCTCGCCGCCCCGGCCGCGACGGCGCTCGAACTGGCACGCGCGGCAGACAACGGGACCGCGGCGCTGCTGTCATCGTCGGGACTCGTGCGCTCGTTCGTCTCGGATCTCGAGGTCAACCCCGACATACCTGACATACTGTCCGAACTTCTCTCCTCCGCCGGCAGGGCATGGGCGGCAGGAAACGATTTTCTGGGAACAGCACCGCCTCAGACGGACGGCAGCGGGATCATAGAGGCTCTGCTGAAGGTCCTCTCCGAGATCACGTCAAAGACGCTGACCAATGACCTCGGCTGCGCCGCCGACCTTATGGAGATACTTGACAGGTCCGGACTCATCACGGGAGGCGAAGACGGCTCGCTCAGCTTCAACAGGGAAACCCTCTCCGAGCCGGGATTCATCTCCGACATCCTGTGCAAGATATCCGAAGTGCCCAACATGCAGCCGGTCGCCGATTCGCTCACTGAAGCCGCGATCGGGGCTCTCGCCGACGCCGTCGGCCTGAACGGAGACGAAAAGGAGGACCTCCTCGACCGGATCTCGGTCGAACTCGCGGAAATGACCCCCGAAAAGGCGGAGCAGATCGAGAAGATGATCGTCTCGGCGATGAAGGTGAGCGACTCTGTCGACGGCAAATCGCCGTCCGACATCCTCACCGGCCTCGATACCGACGCCCTGAAGGACATGCTCGACGCCGCTGACGGCAGCGGGATCATTGACGGCGGTACCGACAGGCTGCTCGAGGTCATCGTGAACAGCGAAAAGATAAAGGACAGCGGTATCATTGATGAAAAGACCGCCGAAAAGATAGCGAACGGAGGCAGCAGCGAGGTCGTCAACACCGTCGCGGCCGCGCAGAAATCCGCCGCGATAGTCAAGGAGCTCTCGGAAGGCCAGCCCGACAGCAAGTCGGTCGAGGAAAAGCTCGAATGGCTCTCCGAAAACCTCGACAAGGACACGGTGGATACCCTGAAAGAGCAGCTGACAGAGGAAAAACTCACATCGATCGGCATCCCGCCGCAGCAGGCCCCCGGCCTTCAGAAGCTCATAAACAACATCCTGAGCGAACTCTCTGCCGCCGAGGGCAACGGCGTCGATATGTCAAAAGAGACTGCCGCGCTCACCACTCTCTACTCGCTGGCGATCGGTACCGGCGCGACATCCGGCCAGGAGATCTCCGGCAATCTGTTCGGGAGCGAACCCGGAAAAACGGATGCCGGCACGCTCGTCTCGTCAGTCATGAGCTCGCAGGTGATCTCAGTGGCGCTGGTAAAGACGGTCTACGAGACAGAGACCCCGCAGATCGATCCCATAGAATGCGGGATCAAGCTCTCCGAATCCGACAGGAACGCTCTCACGAACGCCCTGAACGCATCGCTGAAGGAAGGCATGTCGCTTACCGGGAACGAGGCGGAGCTTTACAAAAAGAAGATCGTCTCGATCGCAGCGATGTTCGGTGAAGCAGGGACAGTCGGGGCTGACTGGACCTTCAAGGGCTGATATATTTCGCTGTAACGGCGAAACGGACCGGCGGACCGCGAAAAGCCGGAAGGATGGGAGTCATGAACAAGGTTAAGATCACCGTCATGCGTGCAGCGCGGTATGATGATCTGATCAGGAAATACGAAAACCCGATAGAGCACGCCTGCGACCTGAAGGTCGGACAGGTATTTGTCGCCGACCGGCCCGACTCGCGCCCCGACGGTCTCTGCGAGAGCGCCTGGGAGACGATGCGGCCCTTCGTCGCCGAACTTGCGGCCGGAGGAGGAGACTTTTTCGGCGGCTGGATGAAGGACCCCCGATCGGCGATGCTGTCCTGCAACGACGGCTTCCGTCCCGTAAGCTTCCTTCTGGAGGCGGTTGAAAACAGAAGAGAGCTGACGGTAAGACCCGCATCGGAAGAAGATATACCGCGCATCTCAGAGATCTACACGGCGGCCCGCGAATATATGAAGCGCACCGGCAATCCGACACAGTGGGGGGATCAGAAGCCTCTTCCGGAGGACATCGAGGCCAACGTCAGGCTCGGCAGATCGCGTGTTGTCTGCGATAATGACGGCACCGTGCGGGGAGTATTCGCGCTCTTTACCGGCGCCGATCCCACATACGCATCGATAGAGGACGGAGCCTGGCCGAACGGTGAGGAGTACCTGACGATACACCGTATCGCCGGCGACGGCAGCGGAGGAATATTTGCATGTGCCGTCGACTACTGCAAGAGCCTCTGCGACAACCTCAGAATCGACACGCATGAGAACAACTCGACGATGAGGCACCTGGTAGCCAAACACGGGTTTGTCAGGTGCGGGATCATTCATCTCGCTGACGGCTCGCCCAGGATAGCCTATCAGTGGACGAGAGGCGCGGAAACATGACCGACGATCAGCTCTACCGTGATTATCTTGACGGAGACAGTACCGCCGGGGACAGGCTGATGCTTCGCTACGGAGACTCCCTGACCGCCTACCTTGACGGCTTCCTTCACGACCCGCAGGACGCGGAGGACATAATGCTCGACTGCTTTGCGTCGATATTCGTCGACCGTCCGAGGATCGGCGAGGGAAAATTCCGTGCCTATCTCTTCAGGACGGCATGGCACAAGGCTTGCCGTATGCGGAAGCTCCGGTCGAAGCGGCAGGAGTTCTGCCTCGACGAGACGCTGATCGACACCGTGGCCGACGGTGACGACACTCCGGTCGAGGCCGCCGCGAGAGAGGAGCGGAACGCCGCTCTTCGGCGATGCCTGAACCGCATCGCTCCGCAGTACAGAGAGGCACTGTGGCTGGTCTATGCGATGGAAATGAGTTGCGCGAACGCCGCATCGGTGCTGGGGTGCGGAGTAAAGCGGGTCGAAAACCTGCTTTACAACGGAAAGGCCAGGCTGAGGGCAGAACTTGAAAAGGAGGGGATCACAAATGCGGACATCTGAAGAGAGGGTGGAGGAGCTCCGCCGGCGCGTGTCTGAAAAAAGACGTGAAAAGGAACGCCGCGGTCTTGCTTTTAAGTCGGCGGCTGTCTTCGCCGTCTGTTTCGCGTTTGCCGTTGCGGCAGCGCTGGTCGTCTCCGCCGTTCCTGCCGTCAGTTTCGCGGGTCCGGAGGAAGGGATCGCGGGGAGCATCGTCTCGGATCACGGCGCTCTGGGTTATATAATGGTGGCCGTTCTCTCATTCAGCCTCGGGGCTTTCGTAGTCGCGCTCTGCTTCCGGCTCAGGAAGCGGTCTGAAGAAAACAGTTGCGGCGATGATAGAAAGAGTTGAAAACGCCTTACAGATCGCCGTTCTGCTGATCTGCGCGTCGGTCGCTCTGGCCCGGGCGCTGAAATACCGCAGCCGGGGCTGGACCCACCTCGTCTTCTTCTACGGAAGTCTTGCGCTCGGAGACATATACTGGTTCGTATACCTTCTTTTTTTCGGAGACACGCCGCAGATCTCCGTCGTGTCTGACATCAGCTGGTTCGCCTGCTACATATTCCTCTATCTGCTTCTTATCCGGACCGCTCCTCCGATCAAAAACCCCGGAAGGACGGTCATCCCGTGGATCGGGCCGCTCTTTACGGCGGCATCCGCGGTATTCTTCATGCTGCGCGGCGAGATCTTTCTGAACCTCATATATGCCGGACTCATGGGCCTGCTCATGTTCTCTTCGCTCAGCCGGCTGACGCGGAGGCGGAGTTACGAAAGACAGTTTTTTCTTTCATTCATGATCCTCGTGTTCTGTCTCATCGAATACGGCCTCTGGTTCTCGTCATGCTTCTTCGACGGTGATACTCTTGCCAACCCGTACTACTGGTTCGACATTCTGTTCACGGCAAGTTTCGTACTTTTCATTCCCGCGACAAAAAAGGCGGTGACGGGATGAATTACATAGAAAACACCTATATCTGCATTGCGGCCCCCCTGCTTATAGCGATCCTGATCCTGCGCAGGGAGGGAAGGAGAGCTCTCTGCTTTACACTGGCCGGAATGACGGTCTGTCTGCTCTCGGCATACATAAGCGCGTTTTTCTCAGGAGCGACCGGAATCGGCCCCGAAGCCGCTGCGTACGAGATCTCCCCCGTCGTAGAGGAGATAATGAAGTCTCTCCCGCTGCTTTTCTATATCCTGATCTACGAGCCGGACAGGAAGGCCGCGATCACCGGCGCTCTCATGACGTCGGTGGGATTCGCCACCTTCGAAAATGTCTGTTTTCTCACCTCCTACGGGACGTCGGGGCTGCTCCGGATCGTCATAAGAGGCTTCGGGACCGGAGCCATGCATGTCGTCTGCGGGATGGCTGTCGCGCTGGGCCTATACTTCCTCTGGGATCAGGTATCCTTCAGGATAGTAGGCACCTTAGCCCTTCTCTGCTTCGTCATAACTTTTCACGCCCTGTTCAACATCTTCGTCAACCAGTCGGGAGCTGTTTTCTGGATCGGCAGCGCGATCCCGCTGACAGCGGTGACCGTATATCTGATCTTTTTCCGCAGGAAGATAAGACTGCCCTACTGAGCCGGGCAGAGGCTGTATCTTATTAAACACGGTACCTGTTCTTAGTTTTAGTAAAGAATTATGACGCATTAAACGCAAGGCAACTTGCGCTGAATGCGTCATTTTTTTTTGAAAAACCGGTTAGTGGTTTTTCGAAAAAAAGACACTTATAAAGTGAAGGGGTTACCGAAGAAAGGAGGTGCTTTTCATGACAGACGGTGAGAGGCTCGACGCTCTTCACACAAAAATGGCAGACCGAAGACGGAAAAAAGAGCGCAGGATGACTTTTGCCGCTGGAGCGGGCTGTGCTGTTTCCGCCGCGGGACTGGGGTTCCTTATCATCGACGGCACTGCGCACACATCGGGCACCGCCGGGACATACAGCGGCGCCGCGATGCTCTTCGACGGATCAGGAATCTATGTCCTGATCGCGGTCATCGCCTTCTCGCTCGGCGCCGCGCTGACAGTTCTTCTTATAAGGAGCAGGCCGGGGCCGGGAGGCGGAGGCACGTCCGGGAAGGATGACGCTGTCATTCCGCCTGAAAACAACGTAAGCGGAGCCGGCCAGGAAGACCGGGACCGCTGAGTTCAATGGTTCAATAAAGCACAAAATGAAACAACGGGCAGCCGGACGACTGGCTTCAGACAGCCGGGTCCGCCGTCCGCCCGGGGCCTTTTACAGAAAAAACCGCAAGGAGAAAAACAGTATGAAACGTATCGCAGCAAGGCTGGTCGCGGCGCTTATGGTCATCGCCGTATTTATCTCTCTGATCCCGGTCAACACCTTTGCGTGGAAGAACCTGACACACGTAAACAGTGCCGATCTGATCCTTCTGGAGCTGCAGCGTTCCGCCGCCTGGAACGGGGGCAGAGCGGGCATCGGCGTGAATCTGCCGTACGGCAGCACCAATGTGTATTCCTACGAGATACCGTCGGAATACCAAGAGGCTCTGTTTGAGTATCCGGACGCTTTCCGCGCAGGGTCCATGGGACCTGATTTCTATCCGGATATACTCACCGGCCAGGGCTACATCCATCCCTATGACGCCGATAAGAAGATCGGATCGGGCGAATGGATCACTCTGCTCTGCAATTCGGTCAACATGCTCCCTAAAGACAGTCCGGAGCGCAAGAAGGCTCTGGCTTTCACGCTCGGATTCATGCTCCACTTCTGCGGAGATATGTTCGGTCACGACTTTATAAACATGTTCGCCGGCGGGACCTATCCGCTGCTCAGCGAAGTGAATTACGTCGACGGGACCGACCAAAATCTCAACATCATCCTGAGCCATATGTCGGAGGAGACATATATGGACAGTCTGGTGAACTGGGATTTCTACAATCAGCTGGGCTATCTGAACATCGCCGCGCCGGTTCAGTTCGTAGCCGACACGCTGGTGTTCAACGGCAACGTTAACAACGGCCCCGCAACCATCTTCGGAAAATACGGCAGCGTTCCCGTTCAGTACGAATACCTGATCAATCTGAGGATGGAACTGTTCGAAAAAGCCGAAAAATGGCGCCCCAGCATCGATCCCGCCTACACGACGGCGGTGAAGTACCTGGACGCGTGGATAAAAGACCTTGACGACGCCACCTACGCGCTGGTCGGATGCTTTGACAACATGGCGCGGAGAATGGTCACCGAGAAGAACCCCTCGACCACCGGCATCGTTACCGAGGAACTGAAGGCATGGGTCGACTCATACGGCAAATACATTACTCCGGCGCCCGATATAATGATCGACGGAATAACCTTCCCTAAAGATATTCTGAATATGATCACGAGCGCGATAGGTCTGGATGAATTCGTCCAGGACATCGAGGAATGGATGCTGGAACAGGTCGAGAGCCTGGCGCTTTCCGCTCTCGGTTTTACCGGTCTTGACAAGGTGATCGACGAATACAAGGACCGGATGTCAAATCCTCAGGTGCAGCTGGATCACGAAGATAACCCGTTCCGGCAGGATACGGATAACTTTGCGGAATTCAAGATCTACATGGACAGATATGCCCTGGAACAGCAGATGCTCTCGGGGGTTTCCATGTTTGATCTGATATTTGGAAGTGATCGCGGTGCGCTGGACAACGCGCTCGACTCCGACCTGGAAGCCTTCTACAATACTCTCGTAATGTTCAAACTGATCCTCATGGGCCCCGACAATTTTAAGAGTTTCATCAGCAAATTCGCCGGTGTGGATCAGGATTCATATCAGAAAAACCCCGCGAATCTCGTCGCCACGACGCTTGAACTTAAGATGAAGACGGGAAACTCGGGACACGGCGGCACCGACGACAACATCTACGCACTGATACTGCGCAAAAAAGGCAACGGGTACGAGGTCATAAGAAACAAGCTCCTCGACATATCAAACCACAACGATTTCGAAGCCGGGAAAACGGACACCTACCTCGTGGAGCTCGGACAGCCCGTGCGTCTTGACGAGATCGAGATACTGATCGAACAGGAGAGCACCGGAACGGCAGCCTCCGCATGGAATTTCGCCGGCGTTGAGATAACGCCCTACCACGCCGGGATAAAGCTTATGGATCCGATAGGTTTTGTCGGAAACAGCGAGATGGACAGCGGGAAATCGGTCGACCTGAATTTCCACGAAGAACTGATGATGAGGACCCGGAATATCGAAAAGTGGACGGTGAACGAGGTCGAGCTGTATATCAAGGTCAAGGCGAACGATTATGTTGGTGAGGACTGCGGCACCTATGACGACGTCTATCTTGACGCATACAACGGAAGTTCCAGGAAAAAATCGAGCCTGCTGGACAATGAGGGCACCGATTTTAAGAACGGAAAAGAGTATACCTACTATGTTCCACTCGGAAGGGAGGGGATCCCTCTCGACAAACTGAACCTGAAGCTCCGCCTGGACGGCGGCGACGCCCTGAAGATGGACAACGTCTACGTCAGGCTCTACCACGGAGAGGTCAGGCTTACCGACTGGATCCTTATAGGCGAAAACAAGAAACTGGAAAACTCCACCTGGGATTTCAGCCTTCAGGGCAAACTGTCCGGCCATCTGAAGAGCTTTACACCGATAACGCTCTCCTTCGAAACGAATCTCGACGACGGACTGCTGAGCTATCAGAAAAGCCTTGACGACAGCGGCCAGTGGGTCAGCGATGCCAGCATACTCTGGGGCAACAAAAAGGTGCGCAGCGAAGTCTTCTTCAGGATATTCAAGGGCTTTGAACCCGAGGCCGAATACAAAGGAAAGAGCGAGATCGGCTACGGAGACAGCTTCGATCTCGAGATAGTTCTTTCGGGCGTATGGAACGGAGTAAGCCGGGAACGCAGAGAATCCATCCCGGGATCTGCAAAAATGCCTCCTGTCAACGGCGGCATATCCGTGGATTTCATCGATGCGAACGGTGTTTCCGCAGGCGGATTCCAGGAGGGGATCACAAACGGACGTATCATAAAAAAGGCTTATAAAAACTCAGGACTCAAGCCCGGCGTATACGGAATGACCATAAGGTACAACGCCGACAGGTCGAATCAGCAGTACGCCGACACCTTTGTGACCATCCCGAACGTTCTGACAGTCACCGAAAGAACACCTGTGTCGCACAAGGTCACTTTCAAAGTCGCAAACGGCTCATGGGACGACGGAAAGCCGGACGACATCGTAGTCACCGTCAGAGGATACGAGGGCGACACCCTCACGCTCGAGGGCGTGACGATCCCGACCGCCG
>JAFTCN010000080.1 GCA_017454675.1 Clostridia bacterium | reverse complement strand
CGAGAGATTTTTGTGCCTGTTTTGACTGAGAAATCGCAGGAAAACAGGCGGTTTTTGGGTTTCGTTCCTTGAACGAAACCTGATTTCGACGTCATAACAGGCGCAAAAAGAGCCGTCAATGACGCGACGCGAAATCCGGGACGGATTTCGCCGTTGAATTGTGCGGTATTGCCTTAAATAACGCGCCGCAAAAGGGGCGCGTCCGGAAAGGACGCGCCCCGCAAGGCTCCCGGCGCGGGCTGATTATTTTACATCAGTCCGCGTCTGTTTCTTTTTTGCGTTTTCCGCGTCCGGTGAGTTTCTTCCCGAACGTCGCTGCCGCCGCGGCGGCAGCTGCGGCGGCCGCCGTTCCGGCGGCTGAGCTGCAGCCCCCTGCCGATGAGTCGCCGCTGTCCGATGTTCCGGGCGCGTCAGTCGTGATGTCTTCCGTCCGCCCGGGATCGTCTGTCACGACGGTATCCGCGATCGCTCCGCCGTCCCAGCCCGTCGCGGCCTTTATTGCGTTCACCAGTCCTTCGACGCGCGACGCGTACGCCTCGGCCGTGGGATGTCCGAGCGCGAGTTCGGCGTCGGTGCATGTCTGAAGCCGGTAGAACGACACGTGAGTGTCGCCCTCCGCGTTGATCTTTTCGATCGCGTTCTTCATCTGCTTCTGGTACGTGACCTTGGTAAGCCCGTACGACCAGATGATCTCTGCCTTCGGATTGAGCCTGCGCACGTCCTTGATGAAGTTGTATACGCCGGCCTCGAATTCATCGGGTGTAAGCCCGCTGACCGTCCCGCTGGCGTCGTTTGTGCCCAGATTGATGACGATCACGTCTGCCTGACGCTCGAATCCGTAGGGAACACCGGTGGCGTTGTAGTCATCGAGCAGCGGGTAGAGGATCGGCATCGTCCTTGACGTCTCGTTGCCCTGGTTCCTCACGACTCCGCGTCCGGATACCGCCACGACGCTCCAGTCGGCGCCCAGCGCTTCGGCGACGGCCGGGACGTATGTTTTCGAGACGTCCTCGGTCGCGGTGCTCCATGCCGTGGCACCCACGTCCCTGGCGATCGAAGCGTAACCGACGGTCAGCGAGTCGCCGACGAACTCGATGAGACGCTCCTTCGCTGCCGGAGGAGCCTCTTTTCTGCCGTCGGTCAGCTTAAGCTGCGCTATGAACGCGCTCGACGACCTCGCGTTGGTACGTTTGATCAGCCGGACGGTGTGCTTCGCGTTCGCGTCGAGTCCCGACGCCAGGGTGACCTCCTGCGAGACCGCCGTCAGCTTGACGTCCGGCATCTCTTTGCCGTCGACCCAGATCTTGATATAGGCGGTATGGTCGCCCGCCGGGGCGCTCGAACCTATGGTCGCCTTCGCTCCGCTTCCGGTGAAGCAGAACTCGACGCCCGAGCCCGACCAGTTGAAGAAGAGTCTGCTGCCCTCGAAATAGGTCCTGCCGAGAAGCTTGACCTCGGTCTTCAGATCGTATGTCATCGCGTCGGGCTTTTCGGTCGTCGCCGGAGGCGTGACAAAATAAGTGTTGTTTTCTATCACGAATCTCACGTTGGGTGTGTCCGATTTTCTTATGATGAGCCTGTCTTCTCCGAGTTCGCCCTCGGCATTGTCGGCGAAGACGCAGTTTCTGACGGTACCGGTGACGCTCTCCTTTTCGCCGACTCCGGCGTTGAGCCCATGTCCGCCGGCCGTCGTTGAGAAGTCAAGGCCGATGATCTGCGAGGTCTTCTGCCTGAACATGCAGTCCTCGAAAGTCGCGCTGACGGGGCCGCGGCTCACCGAGGGCGAGCAGCTCGAGACGAAATCCAGGGCGTGCTTCGTCGATGCTCCGTCGAAATACACTCCCTTCGCGAGGAAGCTCTCGACGGTCAGGTTGAAGCCGGGGGCGGTCGTCATCCCCTCGAACCTGATGTTCTCGCAGACGACGTCCCTCGCGTAGTTGTTCGTTTTTCTGTCGGGATAGTACGAATAGCAGTAGAACGGGCCGTTGTTCGCGGTATTGTAGCCGCTGACCAGCATGTTGCGGTATGTCAGCTTTATGCTGCCCTTTTCGGCGAAGTTCGACCTGAACATCCCGCCCTGTCCGACCTGCATACCGTCGACGGTGATCTCGGTGCAGTCGTAGACGAGTTTGGTGTTCTGATTGACGCCCATGTGCCAGCTGGTCGCGAGGACCGCCTCTCCGGTGCCGCGGTCGGGGCTGCGGGTCCAGTCGTCGGTCGCCGCGGCGCCTCTGACGTTCGGATCGATGCCCGCCTTGGGGCCGAGGATCGTGCAGTTCTTGGTGATCGTGACTCCCTCTGTATAGGTCGCGGGCGCGAGCCATACGGTGCCGCCCGGGCTTATCGAATCGAGCGCCTCCTTTACGGTGCGGAAGCCCTGAAGACCGACCTGAACATAATACGTCTTTCCGCCGAACTCGATCCCGGTGCTCTTCGCGTTCATATCGAGCGCGGGATCGACGTAAGCGGTGTTCTCCGGCATCGGCTCGGCGGCTGCCGCCGGGATCGCGGCGGGAAGAGCCGCGGCTATCAGCAGCGACGCCGCGATAAACAGCGCCTGCGCTCTCCGCCTGCCGTCATCTGATCTCCTTTTCATCGACGTTCTCCTTCGGTAGTATGCCTTTTTTATTCTCCGAACGGGATGAGCGAGCCGGCTCTGTCCGACATGAAGGCGGACTCCATGACGCGCATGACTCTCCTCATCTGTTTGTGAGTGACGATCTGCTCCGCCTCGCCGCGCGTTGCGGCGATGAAGTTGCGGTAAAAATCGTGTACGTCGGGATCGGGGCGCTCGATGTAGAACTCGCGGAGGGTATCCTCGGCGCGCGGGGCCATCGTTTTGGTCATCCCGGCGGCCGTCACGACCGGCTTCACTTCGCCCTCGGTCCATTCTTTGATGCAGAGGCAGCGGGCCCTGTCGCGCCAGTCACCGATGATCGCGCTGCCGGCGGTGCCGGCCAGGTAGAACCTCGGCATCTGTATGAAGTGGTGTGTGCCCACCTCGATGTGCCCGACGACGTCGCCCTCGAAGATCATGTCGAGCTTGAAGCCCTCGTCTGTCTCGGCCCCGGTCACGTTCTCGCAGCGGCAGCCCACCTTGAGCAGGCGTCTGTCGTCGATGATCCCGAACATCTGGTCGATCAGATGGACGCCCCAGTCGAAGATCATGCCTCCGCCGTGGGCCTTCTGCGAACGCCAGTCGCCCGGCACTCCGCGAGAACCCTGGATCCTGGATTCGACACAGAAGATCTTTCCGAAATCGGCTCTGTGATAGGCCTCCTTCATCATCAGGTAGTCGCAGTCCCAGCGGCGGTTCTGATGCACGGTAAAGAGCTTTCCGGTCTCTTCCGCCACCGCGATCACCCGGTCAAGCTCGCGCGAGTTCATCGTCACGGGCTTCTCGCTGATAACGTTCTTCCCCGCCCTGAGGGCGCGTACGGCGATCTCCGCGTGGCAGTCGTTCGGGGTGGCTATCGTCACTACGGAGATCTCGGGGTCGTCGAGCAGCTCCTTCTCGCTCGCGTAGGAGCGTATGCCGTTGGATCTCGCGAGCTCGCCCTTCGCGGGGTCGATATCATAAATCCCGCAGAGATAGCCGACATCGCTCTCCAGCAGATGCCTCGTGTGCCATCCGCCCATTCCGCCGTATCCTATAACGGCGCATCCCGCTTTCTTCACGGCGGCCGTCTCTGCCCGGTTTTCAGTCTTTGCCATTTGTAATGTATCCTTTCAGTCTGCTTTTTTCTTTATCTTCCCCGCCCGCAGCTTCCGCATGTTGTCTGCGAGCTCCTCCACCGTCAGCTTTTCCGTGCGGTTCTTCGGCTGGCGCGAGACCTCGTACATCAGCGGGCCGTCGTAGCCGTTGCGGAGGATCGCCCGCATGAGCTTCGGCCAGTCGTTTATCCCCTCGCCCGGCAGGACGTGGCGTTCGTCGAGCACGCCGTTCTCGTCACGGTAGTAATCCGAGATATGTACCGAAACGATGCGGAGTCCGGCGTCTGTCAGCGCGTCAACGAAGTGCACGTTGTCCTCGCTCAGGTTGTGGTTGGTGTCGAATACGACGCCGGCCCCGGTGCCCGACAGAAGTTCTGTCATCTCGGCCGAATCGCGGCAGAGGCAGGTGCGCGGCAGGTTCTCGACGGCCAGCGTCATGCCTGCCCTGTCGCATTCCTCGCGCAGCATGATTATGGCCTCGCGCGAGAGGCGCATCCTCTCGGGCCTGCGTTCGCCGTCGATCGGCTCGCTCGACGGGTGGAGCACCGCCACCCTGACTCCCGACCTTCCGGCCGCCCTGATGAGCGTGCGGTCGGTGTAGAGCGTCACCGCCCTGAGCTCCTTGTCTTCGTTCGAGATATCTATCCTGCGCGAAAAAGGCAGGTGGATCGACCACGGAGTCACGCCGTTCTTCACCGCGAGGTTGAAATACGCGTCGGCGTGACGCGGGAATTCGACCGTGTTCATGTAATAGTTGAACCCGTAGGAATATTCGATGAATCCGATGCCGCATCCGGCAAGTTCGCGGAATGCAGGACCGTCGATCCCGCCGCAAAAGCAGGTGGAGGTACCGAGCGACATCTCGTTTAGTTTTGTCATTTTCTGTTTTCCTTTCGTTTGCCTTGCTTATAAAAAAACGCCCCGACGGCCGGGGGACGCGGCAAAGCCGGCCTCCGCGCGGGACACCGGCTCAGTAAAGTCTGCCCCTCCTCATTCCCCTGGTCTCGACGAACAGGGATATCGGGATGAGAAGCAGCGCGATCTCGGGCATGAATGACAGGAATCCGTCGAAATCCTTGATAAAAATATCGACGATAAAGAGACGGAAAAAGACCGGCAGCCCGCTCATCAGCATGAGCGGCAGCCTGCTGTTAAGGAATCCCGAGACAGTTAATATGTAAACGCACGCGAATGCGGCGTAAATGACGCAGCAGAGCACGCACTGCCAGAGCTCTAAAGCCACCGAACTGAGGGCGAAATAGATCACTCCCATCAGCATCGGTATGATAGTCGGCATAAGATTGTTTTTTCTCGAGAGCAGCATGACCGCCATCGTGACGCAGGCCGCGACCGGCAGCATATATCCGACGATAATGCGCTCTATACCGAAATCAAATGAATACCAGGCGTACCAGACCGTGCTTATCGCGGCGGAAAAGAACATGCAGAGAGCGGCAATTATGGCATAAGGCGAATCGGGAGAAAGCGTTCGTCTGTTATACGACATAGTCCTTGCTCCTGTCTTGCGGGCGCGGGCCGCGCCGAAAATCGCACGCATCACGCGTCAACTGTTTCAACACTATATATTGTACACTATGTAAGGATAAAAGTCAATATCTAGTATTGAAAAGAGCAATCTTTTTTCGAAAAATATTTCGGACATCGGCCTGCGCCCGTGACCGATATTGACCCGGAGGCGAAAAAATGATATAATATTATGGTGCCCCTTCATGCCGCCGCGCCGGAGCCCCGGAAGGCGCCCGGGGCGGTAAACTTCAGGAAGAAAGCTGGACCGTCATGCCGGATATCTCAACCGAAGAAAATATATACGACGGAAACGAATTCCCGAGGACGTACGTCGAGACCGACTCCGGTGCGCTGCGCCGCAACTACCGGGCACTCACGTCGCTCTGCTGCGGTGACGGCTGCGCGCCGGTCGCGGTCGTCAAGGCCGGCGCCTACGGACACGGGCCCGACATATGCGTGCCGGTGCTCCTCGAAGAGGGATGCCGCATGTTTGCCGTCGCGACGGTGCACGAAGCGCTCGAGGTGAGAGGCCTCTGTGACAACTTCGGGACCGACGCCGGCATCCTCATCCTCGGCCGGTCCGACCCGCGGCTCGCGCCGCTGATCGCGGAGCGGAGGATCGACCAGGCCTGCATGTCGTACGGATACGCAAGAGAACTGTCGGACGCGCTGCGGGGCGGCACGCTCGGCATACACATAGCCGTCGACACCGGCATGAACCGCATAGGATTCCCGGCGTTCTGCCCGGAGGACGTGCGCCGCTCGACGGGCGAGATCGTGTCGCTCGGAGCACTGCCCGGCCTTCGCATCGACGGCATGTTCTCGCATTTCGCCAGGGCCGACGACAGGACCCCCGAAGCCGACGGCAGAACGCGCCTTCAGGGCGAACGCTTCGTCATGCTCTCCGACGCCCTCGCGTCGGCCGGGACCGACCCGGGGATCCGGCATATCTGCAACAGCGCCGCTTCGGTAAGATTCCCCGAATACAGGTTCGACGCCTGCCGCTTCGGCATACTGCTTTACGGCCTCGCGCCCTCCCCCGACGTCACGCTGCCCCTCGAGCCTGTCCTCGCGCTGCGGGCGCGCGTCTCGCAGGTCCACAGGCTGCGGAAGGGCGAGGAGGTAGGCTACGGCGGCACATTCACCGCCGTGCGCGACTCCGAACTCGCCACCCTGCCCGTCGGATACGCCGACGGCTTCCTGCGCGCCTATTCGGGCGCGGAGATAGTTCTGCGGTCGCCTTCGGGCGGGCTGAAAGGCAGAGGGAGGATCGTCGGCAGGATCTGCATGGACATGTGCATGGCCGACGTCACCGGCCTCGGAGCCGCCGAGGGGGACATCGCCACGCTCATCGGCGAGCCCGGACAGCTCGATGCCCTGGCGTCGCTGGCATCCACGATAAACTACGAGTGCGTCAGTCTTTTGTCGTCGAGACTTCCGAGGATCCGGAAGGACCGGACTGACTGATCCTCCGCCCGCGACGGGACACGCGGACATCCGTCCGGGGCCCGACGCGTCAAAGGGACCGCGACAAATAAAAAAGCCCGTCGGGGCACCTGCTGAAGTACAGGTGCCCCGGCGTTTTTTCAGGCGTATGTTTTTATTATCTCCTCGGCGATCTCGCGCTTAGGCACGCATCTGTCCATCGCCAGCTTTTCGATGTATCTGTGAGCGTCGGGCTCCTCCATCTTCAGGTAGTTGATCAGCAGCCATTTGGCCCGGTTGACCAGCCTGATCTCCTCCATCTTCTCTTCTACCGACACCGTCTTCTGCTCGAAGATGCGCAGCCGCTCCCGGCTGCTCACCATAAAGTCGAGCGCCTCCGAGAAAAGCGGCTTAGGGGTCGGCTTCGACAGTACATAGACCCCGTGCTCGGCTGCCCTGTCGTATATCTCGTCGTAGAATTCGGCCCGCACCGTGATCAGCGGGACGGTGCTTTTCGACTGGCTGCCGATATCCGCGGCGAAGCGCAGGCCGTCGCCGTCGGGCAGCGGGGAGTTGATAATCACGAAATCGAACTGACGCTCCGAAAACATCCTTTTGGCGCTGCTGACATCGGGGACGATCTTCACCGGGTCGAATCTGGACCGGGGCAGGACGGACGATACGGCAGTGTTGAATTTTTCGGACGACGAAGTCAGAAGAACGCTGTAGACTCTTTCCTTCAGACTCAACCGCATATCCTCCTTTCATGTTTTTTCCCCAGTCATGCCGCGGGACTTTCCCGCTCCGGCCGGGCGGAACGCTGCCGGCCGGCCAGTCCTTCGCGGCCCGACGCTCACTCTCCGCAGTAACCCGCGATTATCTCCTCCGGGATGACGGAGCGGATGAATCCGCTGTTCCGGGCCGCGGCGCGCGCGGCGTCGAGGCTCAGAGGCAGCGTATCGTATGCACCCGTAACGTCGGCTCCGGCTCTGAAGAGATTGCTGTACGTCGGAGCGGGAGACGGAAGTCCCTCTTCGATGCCCCGGACGGACGCCGCGATGATCAGCGCGAACGCAAGGTAGGGATTCGAAGCAGGGTCGGGCGAGCGCAGTTCGATCCGGCGGTACTCCTCCGGCGCCGCCGGCACCCTGATCAGCAGAGACCGGTTTTCAAAACCCCACGAGATATACTTCGGGGCTCTGTGTTTTCCGAATCTCAGATATGAGTTCTCGGTCGGATTGAGGAAAAGCGTCATCTCGCGGATGCGCTCCATGATCCCGGGGATCATGCCCCCGCATTCTCCGCAGCCCGAGTCCGATTTCACCGAAACGTTCACGTGGAAGCCGTTCCCGGGGGCGTTCTCGAGCGGCCTGGGAGAAAAATCGGCATACAGTCCGTTGCGCCGGGCGACGGTCCGCACCACCGTCCTGAAGGTCTGTGCGTCGTCCGCCGCGGTCAGCGGGTCCGAATACCTGAAATCGATCTCGTTCTGACCGGGCCCCTCCTCGTGATGCGAGCTTTCGGGACAGATGCCCATCTGCTCGAGCGTGAGACAGATCTCGCGCCGCACGTTCTCGCCCCTGTCCTCGGGGGCGATATCCATATAGCCGGCATCGTCGTAGGGGATGCGGGTGCGGCTCCCGTTTTCGTCGAGGCAGAAGAGATAGAACTCCTGCTCAGGCCCGAAGAAGAAGCTGTATCCGGCACCGGCCGCCTTCGCTGTCTCCCGCTTCAGCACCGCGCGGGTGTCGCACGGGAACACCGATCCGTCGGGTCTCACTATATCCGACATCATGCGCACGACCTTGCCGTGCTCGGGACGCCACGGCATAGGTTTGAGCGTCGACGGGTCGGGTGCCAGGAACAGATCGGACTTCGATTCATCCCCGAAGCCGGCGACCGACGACGCGTCAAAGGCGATCCCGTGCTCAAAGGCACGGGGCAGCTCGTCCGCCAGTATCGAGATGTTTTTCTGCTTTCCGAAAATATCGCAGAAGGCAAGACGTATGAATTTCACGTCTTCCTCCCGCACGTATTCGATGATCTCGTCCTTTGAATAGATCAATTTCAGCCTCCTTGTTCAGTTAGCCACATACATTCTTTTGTAGGGATTTTTGCTGTCCGGGGTCACAAGGGTAAAGACGGACGCCGTGATCTCCCCGAAGTCAGCTCCGAAGAGCGAGCAGAATTCGCGGATATGATCCGCGCTCTCGCCGAGCTCGTCCCCTCCGATGAGCCTGCAGCTCACGCTTTCCGGGAAACCGGCTTCTCTCATGTCGCCGCGGATGAGCATCTTTCCGCCGTGCATACCGGTGCAGGGATAGTCTCCGACGGTCGGCTGTCCGCCGCAGCCGATCCCGAGCACGGCGATCGTGCCGCCGGCCTGATACTCGCCGAGGAAACTTCCTGCTCTGCCTCCGATGACTATGACGGGCTTCTTTTCGCCGTATTCCTTCATGTGGATCCCGGCGCGGTATCCGGCGTTGCCCTTCACATAGATCGCGCCTCCGCGCATGGCGTATCCGGCGGCGTCGCCGATATTCCCGTGTACGACGATCTTTCCGCTGTTCATCGTGTCTCCGACCGCGTCCTGCGCGTTTCCGAAGACAGTTATCTCCGATCCGTTCAGATAGGCCCCCAGTGCGTTCCCCGGCGTTCCGTGGATGAAGATCTCCCTGCCAGCGCTGCCTGCCGCGATGAACCGCTGCCCCCTGCAGCCGGTGAGCTCCAGGGCACCCTGAGTATTTCTTACAAGCGCGTTAACGCTCCTGAAATCTGCCCCTTTAATGTCCGTCATATTATTATACCACCTTGCCGAATCTTTTTTTACGTATTTTTGAAGAAAAAATCAGATTGCTCGGTATTTTTTTCATCAGATCGAGGTCGATCTCCGAGAGCGGGACTCTGTTTCTGATGAGGCCGGTGTAGATCCCGGCGCGTTCGGTCTGTCCGACAAGAATGAACCCTGTGAGATATCCGTCCTTCACGTAGAACCGCTTTATGCCGCTCTCTGAGGACATGTCGTCGCACTCGCCGTCATAGCTGCCCGCCGTCATGACGTGAAGGCCGAAGAAGCCCGCCGAGTTCATCGGCACGGCGCAGTCGAAGTCCTCCTCTCCGCCTGCCATGTTCACGCCGGCCGCGTGTCCCTGCATATAGGCGTTCGGAAGTATCGCCAGCACCCTGCGCGCGCCGCTCGAGATGTCGGTGCACTCGGTACAGTCGCCCGCCGCGTACACGAACGGCAGCGAAGTTTCTCCCTTCCCGTTCACGGATATGCCTCTGCCGCATTCTCCTCCGGCGTCCTTCACGAGCGATATGTTCGCCCGGACTCCCACCGCGAGCACGAGGACGTCGAACTTCACTTTCCTCCCGCTGCGCATGAGCGCGGTGTTTCCGTCGAATCCGGTCGCGCTGTCGGAGAGCATGAACTCTATTCCCATCTCTTCGATGTGCTTCTGCACGAAGGCGGCGCATCCGGAGTCGAGTATGCTCGACAGTATCCTGTCGGCCAGGTCGCACACGGTGATCTTCCCGGCGAGCCCGTGCAGGCCCTCGGCGCACTTGAGTCCGATAAGTCCTCCCCCGACGATCAGGACCGACGATTCCCCTGTGACGGCGTTCTTCAGCGCTTCGGCGTCGTCGAGCGTCATGAAGGTGAACTTCTTTTCAACGGTCTCGAGGCCGGAAAAGGGCGGCACGAAGGACGACGACCCCGTCGCGACGCACACCGAACCGTAGTTCAGTTCCTCCCCGCCTTCGAGCACGACGCTCTTTTTCACGGGATCCAGCGACACGGCCTTTTTTCCGTAAATCACCCGGCAGCCGTTCCTTTCATAGAAGCCTTCGTCCCTGTAGTTCATCTTTCCGGGGGCGGTCTTCCCTTCGAGCATGTAGGAGATGAGCGGCCGGCAGTAGACCGGATGCCTCTCTTCCGATACGACGGTGATCCTGCCCTCAGAGTCGGCGCTCCGAATGCCTTCGATGCATCCGGCGGCGGCGACGCCGTTTCCTATTATCACATATTCATTCATTCCGCTCACTCCTCCGCGTAGACTATCGCCCGGTTGGGGCAGCCGCTGACACAGGCCGGCGTGCCTCCGTTCTCTGTGCAGAGCTCGCACTTCTGCATGATGCCGTCTTCGCCGGGAGACAGCGCTCCGTACGGGCAGACGAGCACGCAGGTAAGACAGCCGACGCACTTTTCCCTGTTTATTACGGTCACCCCGTCCCGCTTGGAGATCGCGCCCGCTATGCAGCTCTTCACGCAGAGAGGGTCGGTGCAGTGCCGGCAGGACACCGCGAACGTGATCCCGTCCTTTTCGTCTCCCTCGACGTGTATCCTGGGAAAGATCCTCCTTCCGCGGAGTCCGGCGATATCCGAAAGCCCCGAATTCGCGAAGGCGCAGTTGTATTCGCACAGATGACACCCGAGGCACCATTCTTCGTTGACATAAACACGTTTCATTTCCTGTGATCTCCTCCTCCGTACTCCGTATCCGGCAGTCCGTGCGGCGCCGGGATCCCGCCCCGCGCCGTCATTCGCCGGCGTGGGCTATGCCGAGTATCGACAGCTCTTTTTCGCAGAGGCCCACGCCCCTGAGCATGAGCCTGTTGCCTCTGAGCGCCTCGATCGAATTGATCCCCATGCCGCCCATGATCTCCATTATCTCATAGCGCCACGCGTTCATCAGATTGACGAGCCGCTCGCTCCCGATCTCGGGATTGAGCCGCCGGACGAGGTCGGGACGCTGCGTCGCGATGCCCCAGTTGCACTTTCCGCTCTGGCAGGTGCGGCAGAGGTGGCAGCCGAGCGCAAGCAGCGCCGCCGTGGCGATGTAGCAGGCGTCGGCGCCGAGCGCGACGGCCTTTATCACGTCCGCCGCGCTTCTGATCGACCCTCCGGCCACCAGCGACACGCGGTTCCTTATGCCCTCTTCCCTGAGGCGCTGATCGACGGCCGCGAGAGCCAGTTCGACCGGTATGCCGACGTTGTCCCTGATGCGGGTAGGCGCGGCCCCGGTGCCGCCTCGGAAGCCGTCGATCGCGATGATGTCCGCCCCGCTGCGTGCGATCCCGCTCGCTATGGCGGCGATGTTGTGGACAGCCGCCACTTTGACTATGACCGGTTTCGTGTAGTCAGTCGCTTCCTTTATCGAGTAGACCAGCTGGCGGAGGTCCTCGATCGAGTAGATGTCGTGATGCGGAGCCGGGGATATCGCGTCGGTGCCCTCGGGGATCATTCGCGTCCTCGAGACGTCTCCGACGATCTTGGCGCCGGGCAGATGTCCTCCGATACCGGGCTTTGCGCCCTGACCCATCTTGATCTCGACCGCCGCGCCGGCGCTGAGGTAGTCCTCGTGAACGCCGAAACGCCCCGACGCCACCTGCACAACCGTGTTTTTCCCATAGCGGTAAAAGTCCTCGTGCAGTCCGCCCTCGCCGGTGTTGTACATTATTCCGAGCTTCTCGGCCGCCGCGGCGAGCGAGGCATGGGCGTTGTAGCTGATCGAGCCGTAGCTCATCGCCGAGAACATCACAGGTATCGAAAGGTCGAGCTGGGGAGGCAGCTTCCGGTCGATCCGCCCGTCTTCGTCCCTCTCCACCCTGTCGGGCTTGGCGCCGAGAAAGACTCTCGTCTCCATCGGTTCCCTCAGCGGGTCGATCGGGGGATTCGTCACCTGCGACGCGTTGATCAGGATCTTATCCCAGTAGACAGGGTAATTCTTCGGGTTTCCCATCGACGACAGCAGCACGCCACCGCTGTTCGCCTGCTTGTAGATCTCTTTTATAGTATCCGACTGCCAGTTGCCGTTCTCCCGGAGGGCGCAGTCGCTCTTTCTGATCTTCAGCGCCCTCGTCGGGCAGAGCGAAACGCACCGCTGGCAGTCGACGCACTTTGATTCGTCGCTCAGCATGACGCCGCGCTCCGGATCGTAGCGGTGGACTTCGTTGGAGCACTGCCTCTCGCATACCCTGCAGACTATGCACCTGTTTTCGTTCCTTACAACTTCGAATTCGGGATATATGAATTCGACGCCCATCAGAAGGCACCTTCTTTCACTTTTACTATGACAGGCTCGCCGCCCGCCGGAGCGAAGACGTTTTCGGCGTCGGGCTCCATCGTGCGGACCGAAGCCTCCTCGCTCGCGATGTAGACCATGTCGTCCTTTTCTCCCACCGTCATCGAGCGGAGCTTGAGCCTGTCGTTTAGAGCCATGATGCCGCCCGTGAACCCCATCACGATCGAAAAGGGTCCGGTGACGAGCAGGCTCGGAAAGACCGTCCTGAGGTATTTCATCTCCTCCGCCGCGTCTCCGCCCGACTGTCCTATCTTCTTCCAGAAGGGAGCGGCAACGACCGCCGCGGCCTCCCGCAGCGTGAGCTTCTGCACGCGCGTGAGATAGTCCATGATGTACGTTATCACTTCGGTATCGGTCTGGAGCGTGCACCTGTAGCCGTACATCTCGATGAACCTGCGGTTGGCGTCGTAGGACGATATCTCGCCGTTGTGGACCACCGAGCAGTCGAGCAGGGTGAAGGGATGCGCTCCTCCCCACCAGCCCGGCGTGTTCGTCGGGTATCTGCCGTGGGCCGTCCAGGCGTATCCCTCGTATTCGTCGAGCTTGTAATACACTCCTATGTCCTCGGGATACCCGACGGCCTTGAAAGTGCCCATGTTCTTGCCGCTCGAGAACACGTAGGCTCCCTTCATCTCCGAATTGATCTTCATGACCGTCCGCACGACGAACTCCTTTTCATCGATCTGCAGGCTGCGGAGCACCGACGGCAGCGGCACGGCGAAGTAGCGCCAGATGATGGGCTCGTCGGTTATCTCCGGCATCTTGCGCGTCGGGACGGCCCCGGAACCGACGATCTCGAAGTGCTCGCGCAGGAAGGCCTCGCAGTCCTTGCGCGTGGCGCGCGAATCGAAAAACATATGAAAAGCATACTCGTCCCTGTGTTCGGGATATATGCCGTAAGCGGCGAATCCTCCGCCGAGGCCGTTCGATCTGTCGTGCATCGGCTTCATCGCCTCCGTGATCAGCTCTCCCGTGAACCTCCGGCCCTCTCTTGATATTGCCGCCGCTATCGCGCAGCCGGACGGGATCCTGATCTCGCCTTCTTTTTTCATTTGTCCGAAAACCGCCTTTCTTTTCCGGAAATGCTCCGGAAAACAAAAAAGCGCCATTTTTGCGCGGTTTCCCGCGAAAAAATGAACGCCTTTGCTCACTTGCGTGATATTATACACCATCGGGAGCAAAATGTCAAGCCCCGCGGCATCAATTAAACCGTGACCGGCCGCTCACCTGTTCTCCGCCTCCACCCGGATCGTCTTTTTTTCGACTCCGGTGTAAAATCCCGCCGCGTCGAACTCGTCCTGACTTTTATAATAAAAGGCGGTCAGGTCGATGTGATCGATCTCGTAGCATCTGTTTCGCAATGTGATCTTGATGTCGGTCATGAATATCTCCGGAGTCATCTCGGGCTGGGTGATGTGGACGGCGTCCGGACGGTGGATCTCATCGTACAGGTAGAGTTCGAAATAATCCTCGTGAAGGAAGGTCTGGTCGGGGCGCGTCACCGTGAACGAGACCACGTCGCCGGTCTTCGTGATTATATCCAGCTGGTATCCTATCTTGTAGTCTTCGAGTCCCGCGGCTTTGCGCATACCGTCGTATTCGCGGGCCCAGGCCGAAGTCCCGTAGGAGGTCGAAAAGGTAAGCTGTTCCTCGTTCGAGGGAATGACGAAGAAGTAGGTGGTGTCGCAGATGAGATTGACGATCCCCTGGCTCTGATAGGTCCACCAGTCCCGTCTCCAGTGACCTGCGGCAATGTCCGAGTCGTTTACCGGCCAGTAGCTTTTATAGGTATCCGCCCGGGTAAAGACCCGGCTTTTCGCCTTATGGACGAATATTCCCATCGGAAACACCGGTTCGGGAGGAGGCGGGAGAGTCGTCTCTTCCGCAGTCGTCGCCTGCGCAGTCGTCTCCGGAGTCGTCTCCTCCGCCGTCGTCTCCGGGACGGTTGTGATCTCCTCCGTCGTCTGATCAACGGAGGGGGCGGGCGGGGCCGTCGTCCCCGCCGGAGCGGCTGCAGTATCCGAAGCGGTACCGTCGGACGTGTCAGCGGGAACGTGACCGGGTTCACTGCGTGAGAGGGAAACGGCCGTGATTATCAGCACCACGACAAGGGCGGCAATGATAAACAACCAGGAGATCGCGAAGATCCTGCCGGAATCTTTTTTCATCAGCTGCCCCTCCCTAAAAACCCGACAGCAAGGTCGGCATTGTTCGAAAGGATCGCGTCGATACCCAAAGACATGGCGGCGGCGTATTCCTCCGGCGTTTCGGCGTGGAAAAGATTGACTCCGATCCCTTCGGCGTGGAGACGTTCCACCGTTTCCGCCGTGTACAGACCGCTCCAGAGCTGGGCCCTGAAGCAGCCGTAGGTCTTTGCCGAAGTTATCACGTCGAGAGTGTCTCGGGGCAGCTGTATCGCGCACCGGCGCACTTCCGGAGCGGACGCCTCCATCCGTTCCAGCTCCCGGGGGGATCCGGCAAAATATACGTGATCCTCCACCCGGTATTCCTTTATCATTCCGGCGAGGCGTTCGACTATGACGTCGTTTTCGCCGGCGGTTTTAAGGTGCAGATTGAAAATGATCTTCCCGCCGAAAAGGCTGAAGACCTCCTGAGGCCGGCAGAAACGCGCCTTCATCCCCCTCCGGTATCCGGTGTTGAGCGAGAGAAGATAGTCGAGATCGCAGCCGTCGACCGTGAGCCCCTCCGGCGCTTCGGTGATCCTGTCGAGACGGTTGTCGTGGGAGACGATCATTTTCCCGTCACGGGTAAGCCTGACGTCCAGTTCGATCTCATCGGCCCCGCAGGCGACCGCCGCCTCGAAGGCCTCTATGGAGTTTTCGGGATATTTTGCGGAAAGTCCCCGGTGGGCTATGACGGCCGGAAATCTTTCATCTGCAAGAGAGTGTGCCATAACTGTCCTTTCGTGCCGGAACTGAGGCGAAAAATCGTTATGAATATTATATCATAAACAGCGCTTTTTTACGCAAAAAACGCAGGAATGCGCATTGTTCATAAAACAGAAATAAAATTGCGCTGTCAGTGATGACTTTGACGAAATGATTCACAAGCCGCTGCCGGTGTTCCT
>JAFTCN010000079.1 GCA_017454675.1 Clostridia bacterium | reverse complement strand
TTCGAAATCTGTGGTATAATAGTGCTTGTCCATAGTGACCTCCTGGGGTATGGTTTTGTAGGCAAACTCTATTATACCACAAGAGTCTCACTATGGATATCTCTTTTTTATCGGGTGTCCAATTTGATTATACAACTAACCAATGAAAAACATAACAAAAACTCTAAAAATGGCGACGGTATTGATCATGGTATCGCTCATTCTCTTTGGGTGTGCTTCGGTTCACGTCGAAACCGAATTCACCTCAACAGATATCACTTCTTCTTTTGACCCCGGCAACGGGAATGAAGATTCCGTCCCATTTATCGAGCCACTCACGACGTATTATTCCGATGATATGGAAGCTCTTTCCAGGTCTCCTCAATTCATTGTTGTGGATTCTGTCGAAAAACTGAGTGCGATATGTGATTTCGGCTCTGAGCTGGCGGAACGTACTGCTTTCAGGTTCCTGGCGACACGGAATGAGCTCGAGGATGCAGCGGCACGGTACGGGTCCGGTTTCTTTGACGGAGGATTTCTGATAATCATCGTCGGCGCCGAGTCGATCGGGAATATGAGATACAGCGTGCAGAGCAAAACAGATGCGGATAAGATCGAAATCCTTCTTTCGGCCGTCGCTCCTCCCGTTCGGACCTGTGTTTTCGGGGCATATCTTTATCCTGTGGCTTTTGAAGGCAGATATTCCGGACAGGAGATCTCTATCTCGAGAACCTACTCTGAAGAAATAAGTACCGCGGCATAAATAATCCGGCAGGTATTCCGCGAGGTAAAGATCGCGCACGTTTTTCCTCGCGGAAACTTAATAACCACAAAACCGTTATGATGGACCGGTATGATATATGAACAAGCCGGATCCGGGGAACAAGAAGTCCCTGGATCCGGTCTTTTAGCGCCGTTCGTATCTGTCGTAGTCGAAATAAACAGAAAATCCGAACGCGTCACCGATGATGACAAAGTTCGGATTATTACTGTTTGGTGACCCGTACGGGAATCGAACCCATGTTACCGCCGTGAAAGGGCGGTGTCTTAGCCTCTTGACCAACGGGCCGTGCCGCATAAAATGCAACATTGATATTATATCACCAAGCCCCGGAAATGCAAGTGTTTTTTTTTATAAACCGATATTCTTTTGCAGATGCAAAAAAACGCGGTTGGAGTGCCGGAAAAAACGTCTGCGGGAAAGCGCGGACGGCGGATTTTACTTGACTTTTGCGAAATATTATTGTAATATTATTATTACATAAGAAAAAGCGAAAGGAATCATAGGATCCTACTTATGAAAAAACCGATCACAAACAAAGTTCTGTGGCTTTTCGCCGTAGGTCAGTTCGGCTGGAGCCTTCTCAGCGGTATTATCACGAGCTGGCTCGTTTTTTACTACATACCGGCTGAGAATTCGGCCAATTCCGGTATTCTCGGAACAGGCTTCATAACTCAGAAGCCGGTATTTCTTACACTTACGATCTTCGGTCTGATAATGATGGTCGGACGCATCTTCGACGCGGTCACCGACCCGCTCGTCGCGAGCTGGTCCGACGGCAGCAATTTCAGGGGCGGCAGAAGGATCCCCTTCATGAAGGCAGTCGCGGTGCCGTTCGCGCTCTCGACCGTCGCCGTGTTCGTCCTTCCGTCGTTCGCCGGAAAAGAGATACTCAACGACGCCCTCGTGTTCGTCCTTCTCATCCTGTTCTACTTCTTCATGACAGTCTACTGCACGCCGTACAATGCGCTGATTGCTGAACTCGGCGACACGCAGGAGCACAGGATCAACGTCTCGACATACATTTCGTTCACATACATAGCCGGCCTTTCGATGGCCTACCTCGTGCCCAACATAGCCGGAGTGTTCGAGGCTTCGCTCGGCGCCGCGAACTCGGTCAGGCTCGCGATAGGAATCATGGCAGCGGTCGCCTGCGTCGCGATGCTCGTACCGTCGTTCTTCATAAAGGAGCGCGACTATATCGACAGCAAGCCGGTAAAGACCCCGGTCTTCCGCTCGCTCTTTCAGACCTACCGAAACGGTCAGTTCCGCCGGTTCGTATACAGCGACGTCATCTATTTCTTCGCCGTGACCCTTTTCCAGACCGGTCTTGCCTACTATGAGACGGTGCTGATGGGCCTCGACGAGAGCTACACCTTCCTCCTCACCGTGATCATGACCGTCGTCAGCCTCGCGCTCTACGTGCCGGTCAACCGTCTCGCCCCGAAGCTAGGCAAGAAGAAGCTCATCGTTACGGGGTTCTTCGCGTATTCGTTCGTATTCGCACTGACCTCGGTATGCGGGCTCTTCGGGATCCCCGCTATGGTCTGGGGCATCACGATAGCGGTCTGCGCCGGCGTACCGATGGCCATCCTCGGCATCCTGCCGCAGGCCTGCGTGGCCGACGTCTCCGAACTCGACGCCCTTGAGTCGGGCGAGAGCAGGAGCGGCATGTTCTTCGCCGCCAGGACATTCGCGATGAAGCTCGGTCAGGCGATCGCGGTGATAGTCTTTACCTCGATGACCGCCTCGACCGGAGACGGAAGCAGCGCCGGCCCGATGAAATACAGGTGGACGGCCATAATAGCCACCGCGGCCTGCCTCATCGGCGCTGTGATCTTCCTCAGCTACGACGAAAAGAAGCTGCTGGGCAGGATCGACGACATCAAGAAGGCACGCGGCGGAGAGAACCACGCGCAGGAATGATACTGAAAGATGAAAAAGCACATATCTGCAGCCGGCGGCCGAGCGCCGCGACTGCTCGCGGCTCTGACGGCGCTGCTGCTCCTGCTGCCGCTCGCGGCGGGATGCGGAGGCGGCGCCGGAGCGGTAACGGCATCGCCGGACGACACGCAGGTGCCCGCGGCCGATACACAGGCTGCCGGGGATACCTCTGCCGGCACTGAGACCGGAGAGCCGGGAGAGACCGCGTCGCCCGAAGTCACGACACAGGCGCCGGTGACAACAGAGAAGCCAGCGGTGACGACGTCGCCCGAAGTCACGACGCAGGCGCCGGTCACGACAGAGAAACCCGCTGTGACGACGTCGCCCGAAGTCACGACACAGGCGCCGGTCACGACAGAGAAGCCCGCCGTGACGACGTCCCCCGAAGTCACGACGCAGGCCTCCGGCGGCTCGCACTTCAGATTCACGGCGCCCCCGTCCTCCTTCAGATTCACGCAGGAGACGGTATGCACGAATACGATCGACCGATCCTCCTACCCGGCATTCTTTGCCGGCGCGACGTCTACCGGGATCACGGTCCCTGCGCTTCCGCAGTACTTCGTCCCGCAGGGGATGGACTACTGGGAGGAGGCCGAAGTCTTCTTCATCTCGGGCTATTTCAACCCGACGACATACTATTCGACGTCGGTTCTCTTTGCCGTCGAGCTGGCGACGGGAGACTACGTGGGTGAGTGGAGGATCCTCGATAAGAACGGCTCTCCTCACACAGGTCACGACGGCGGGGTGGCCGTCACCGGTCACGACATCTGGCTCGCCACGTCAGCGAAGCTGTTCCGCATACCGCTCGACGATGTCAAGGCGACCGGCGGAACGGGCGACCTGCGCATAACCCAGGAGGTCTCCGTTCCGGTGCGCGCCTCCTACTGCAACTATTCGGATGGCATGCTCTGGGTCGGCGAGTTCTCGCTCCAGGGCAACAGCAGCTATACGATAACCGGACACGATCACGGGAGCAACCACGCCTGGACGCTCGGATACCGCCTCGGCCCCGACGGGACGCCCGAAGCCGATCCCGCCTGCGTTATCAGCACGCCAGAGAAGATACAGGGGTGGACCGTCCTTGACGACGGCAGGCTCTTCATGACCTGCTCGTACGGCAGGACGAACAACTCCAAGCTCTACGTCTCAAAGGCCCCGCTGCTCTCCGACGCCAACCGTGGCGGCACCGTCAGGGTCGGCGGAAAGGAAATCCCGCTCTATGTCACCGGAACGCTGACAGATGTCACCGCACCTCCGATGACGGAGGGATGCTGCGTCGCATGCGGCGAGCCTCACATACTCTTCGAGTCGGGCGCTTACTACTACCGGGATTACTCGACGAACAAGGCCAAGGATCCGACGGACAGGATTTGGAAGTTCTCGGTAAACGGGTAAGATAATAAACGGCGCTTCCGCAAAAGCTCCCGTGCGGAGCACGGATGAAAGGCATGCGGAAGAGGAATAGAAGAGAATCGCGGATAATAACAGAGCTGTCAATGCAGACAGCTGCTGTCACAAATGATAAAAACAGAAGAAAGGAAATTCTGATCATGAAAAAAACGTTATCTGTTCTGATAGCGGCGGCGATCGTCTTCGCGCTGATGTCGGCGATACCCTTCGCGGGTTCCGCGGCCTGGGACGGGGAGGCTTCGGCCGCATTCACCGGCTCGGGAAGCTCGTCCGACCCCTATATCATCGCGTCTGCCGAAAACCTGAAGTATCTTCAGCTGAAGGTCGCCGACGGCGAGGACTATGAAGGCAAATACTTCACTCAGACCGCTGACATCGATCTCGGCGGCAAGGAATGGACGCCTATCGGTACGTCGGGGCTCTATTTCAGCGGCATCTACGACGGACTCGGCCACTCGGTGACCGGCCTGTCGATCACGAGGACCGACATAAACGCGATAGGCCTCTTCGGCTATATCCAGTCGGGATACAAGCATGAGACCGGCATCATGAACCTCAAGGTATTCGGCGACATCGTCATAAAGGGACTGACGGTCGACGCCGGAATAGGGGGCGTCGTAGGCTGGGTATACAAGGATTCGACCGACGGCTTCATGACACCGAAGCTCATAAATGTAGAAAACCACGTAAACTTTGACATCGACGCCGCCGGGAAGCAGCCCAGATTCGGGGCGGTTGCCGGATACATCTTCACCGCCGAACTCACAGGCGTGAAGAACTACGGCAGCATCGTCTACACCGGAAGCGGGCACACCAGGATCGGCGGTATCGTCGGACAGACGAACCGTTCCGTGTTCCGCTACTGCGAGAACAACGGCGACATAACGGTCAACGCCACAGGAGCCGCGTCGGCACAGGCGGCCGGTATCTCCGGAATGACCACATGGAAGGTCTCGGGGGTCTATTCCGAATTCGATCACTGCGTCAACAACGGGAAGATCACCTGCTCCGCCGAGTCTGGAGCCTGCTTCGCCGGCGGCATCCTCGCCGCCATATACACCCCCGGATCGGTGTTCGAGAGCAAAGTCCATGACTGCATCAACAACGGCTCGATCTCGGCGAAGGTCACGGATCAGAACGTAACCGACAAGAACGCCTACGCCGCTGGCATCATCCCGAGACTGGCTCTCAGTTCGGTGGAGATCACGAACAACGTCAACGCGTCGCTTGAGATCACGAGCGAAGGCGTGACGGGCGACTTTGCCGCCGGCATCGTGAGCGACATCACTAAGAACGAACCCGATACGATAGTTGTGAAGGACAACATCAGCATCACCGGCAACATCATCGCGAAGACCGTCTTCGAAGTTGCCGGAGCCGGCGGTACTCCCGCCGCCACCGATGCCGCGCTCGCCGATGCGAAAGCGAAGATCACGTCCGGATTCCCGGCGTCATACAGCGATCTCAAGATCGACGGATTCCCTGGCAAGGCCGAGGAGACGACCGCTCCCGTGACCACAGCCGAGGTCACGACGGCAGAGGTCACCTCTGATGAGCCGGAGGTCACGACTGCAGAAGTCACCACCGCCGGGGCTGACGTCACGACCGCCGCTCCGCAGACAGAGCCCGCCCCCGCCGGCGGATGCAAGTCCGCGGTAGGGGCCGGGATAGGCATCGCCGCAGCGATCGGGCTTGCTGCGCTTGCCGTGCGCAAGAAAGACTGACTGACACAGGCATACGATAAGGCCTCACCGGCGTCGCGGGATGTCCCGCGGCGCCGGTGAGGCAGTTTTTATGGGGGGGGGATCCTCCGGCTTACTTTTTCAGCAGGCGCTTCACCCTTCTTCCGGACACGACGCCCACGGCATAGCTGAAAACGGTGCGGAAGAAGAGAAGAGAGAGGAAGAACGCGGCGAGCGCCGCGAACACCATATGCGCGATGTCGCGGAAGCTGATGAAGCGCTCGCCTCCGAAATGATATGTCTTTTCGGGGGTCAGGCCTTTTTTGCGGCTGTACGAGAACGAATAGTCTGTCTTCGTGTTGAATCCGGAACCTGAAAAGCTGTTGAGAGCTCTCCTGGCTTTGCAGATAAACGGGACGGTCGCGTACTTTTTCATCATTTCAAACCTGCCTTTTTCAGATTTCCGTTGACCTTCGCGGCGAGCGTGCCCGAGGTCCCGGATAACGGAGTTCCGTCGGCGGCGCACTTCCGCACCGCGAGATACGTGGCCTCGTCGAGGCCGGCGCACGATCCGCCGAGGAAATATGAGAAGTCGTAATAGACGGGCTCAGCGAGGAGCTCCCTGAGAGTATAATACGAATCGTTGTCGCGCAGATAAACGCCGCAGCACATGTTGGCGAATTCGTCGCCCATCCAGATGCCGCTGGCGGCCCGCAGGGACGAGAGTATGACGCCGGTAAGGTCGAACCTCGCGTTGTTGGACGGAACGCACAGGGCGGCTCCTCCGGGGCCCGCAGGGGCATATACTGAGGGGTCGGACAGATACGGAAGCGGGAGGATGCCGTAGGGCACTTTACCGGTCGCAAGTCCACCCGTTATATCGGATACTTTGCCTATGTAGAACAGGACTTTCCCCTCCTCGAAGAGGGTGAAGTTCCCTCCAGCCTCGCGCGAGGTCCCCTCGCACATAGAGGAAAGGGAGGTTATCGTCGAGGAGAGCGTCCCGTCCTCATAGAATTCGGTGAGAGCGGGGTATACGCCGTTTCCGCCGGACACGAAGTCGAGCCCCGAGCGTATGAGCGCGATGTCCCCGGTGAGCTCAAAGGCGTTCGCGGTATCTCCGGAGTCGACAGCCAGCGCGAAGGCCTCGCCGTCAGCCGACGAAAGCGCCTCTTTCGCGAATCCGGTGAAATAATCAAAGGTGAACTTTCCGCCGAGCGCCGCGGAGTAGAGCCCGGAGCTCCCTGTTTCACCGGCGAGGTCCCGGCTGAAGAAGAGCGCCGGCCTCGACGAATAACCGACCGTCGCGCCCGAAATATCGAAGAAGTTGACGGCGCGGTACATGCCCGCCCCCTCGGGGCCGTCGGTCATGACGGTGTAGAATGGGAGCTTCCGCAGGTCGGTGAGCATACCCGATACCGCGAGGCGTCCGGCGTGCTCCGGCCGGAGCAGCATTATGTCGGCGAAATAGGTGTCATCGGAGCCGCCGGCTTTCACAGATGCGGCAAGCGCGGTGTCGAATCCTTCGTCGGCCACCCTGCGGGTGAATATGCTGCAGCCGTATTTTTTCTCTATCATCCCGTTCCGCTTGCCGTATATGTCGCAGAACGGGTCGTTTTCGTTCCCCAGCAGCGTGTCCTCGGCTGATTCGGGCATTGCGGCGATCACCGCGGCGTTTCGGATATCCGCAGGATACAGGGCATCGAGAGCCGCCTCGGCGGACTCGGTGCGCGGGGCGAGCGGTTCAGCTACCCTGTTTGCCGGGACGCTGCCGCCCTCTGGAGCCGGGAGAGTGCCGGTCGGGGCATGAGTCCCGGAGGAAGCCGCGGGCTTCGTCTCCTCGACGTATTCGACTAATATGTATCCGCACCCGCCCGTGAGGCAGAGAGACGCTGCGAGCAGGAGCGCGGCTATGTGTTTCGGTCTCATTGCGGGCTTTTTGTGGTCCGGGTCACTTTTCGATGGTAACGATGAACCCGCCGTAGTTGTCGCCCGACACCGAATAGCTGCTGTCGGCCGGCACCTTTATCACGGTGGTCGAGTCGGCGGGAGCGGCCTTCACGTAGTATATCTCGTAGTTCTTCCCGTTGTCGGCGGCGAAGTTCAGGTGCGTCCGGTCGAACGGGAATTCCTTTTCGAGCAGCGAAAGATATTCTTCGAGACAGAGGTTGTTCTTCACCATGTAGTAGGCGTGCGGGAATCCGACGTACCTGTAGTGGAACCTGTCTATCTTCATGCCCGTTATCTCGTCCTTGTCGGCTGGATACCGGTCGATGAATCCGTATTTATAGGCGTTCTTTGTCAGCCAGGACAGCGCGATGCCGCAGTTCGGGTTGGCGGCGCTGTCGAATTCGTAGCTCGAGCCGTTCTCGAATATGTTGAGATTGACCGACAGCCCGGTGTTGTGGTCGGAGAATCCGGCCGGGGCGGCGTTCTGGTACTTCCCGGCGAGTTCGGCCTGCGTCTGGCGGCTGCGGTAGCCCGAGTTGGTCCCGACGTGCAGGCGGTTGATGCCGGTCTCCCGGTAGAAGTCGTCGCACATGTCGTTGAGGTGAACGAGCGCCGCGGCGTCGAGCAGGCAGAGTTTTACGTCGCCTATCTGGTACGAATATACTGTGTTGCCTGAGGCGTCCTTGAAGGGCGTGCGGTTGTCGTACATCTCAAGGATGCTTGCCGTCGATTCGGGAAAGATGTATTCGTTGTTCAGTCCGACGAGGATCAGCGTTCCGGTGTGGATGTCTGCCCTGGATTTCACGACCGACGTGTACCCTCCGGGCCCCTGAGCTGTCCCCGCCCCGGTGTTCTGCTCGCTTCCCGACGGTATCGCTCCGGCGATGTGTCCGCGCGGAGTGATCCTGGCGCCGCCCGGACCCTCAGCCGCGAAGGTGTTGAGCGCCCACGGCAGATCTGCCCCCGATGTGAGCACCAGTCTTATGTAGCTCGCCTTGGCGCCTCCGACGTCGAAGACGGTCGATGAGCTGTCAGAGGGCCTGCCGGTGAAATCTCCCGCTGTGGTCCAGGTCTCGCTGTCTGACGAAATCTGAACTACCGCGCTCCTTATGTAGTAAACACTGTGGTACGACAGCACCGATATCTTCGAGATCTCGGTCTCGCTGCCGAGGTCGAGCAGGAAGTAGGATCCCACCGACTGGTCGGCCGGGGAGAGCATATAGGTGATATCGCTGCCGTCGCAGGCGAGCGACGCCGGATGATCGGCGGGGTCCTCGAGCCGTGCGGCGGAAGTGGCTCCGCCGCCGGAGGGCAGAGACTCGTCGCCGGTCTTCCGGTTCTTTATCATGTCGCTTATGATGAAGACGAGCGCTATGATCAGTATTATGATAAGGACGGCGAGGATGGCCAGCAGTACCGTCTGGCGGTTCTTTCTGCGCCTTCTCCTGGCGCCGTACGAGTTTCCGGATGCCTGAAAATCCCAAGATCCCGAATTGCTGCCCATTTCTTTCCTCCGTCCTTTATGATTAGCGTAATGTGCGGTGCGGATCTTATTTCGCGTCCTTGATCGACCAGTCCATGCGGCCCTGCTTGTCGAGGCCGATGTACTTGACCATGACCTGTGAACCGACGGTTATGCCGGCTTCCTCGACGCGGTTGATCCGGCGGTTGCAGATGCGCGAGATGTGCACCATGCCCTCCTTGCCGGGAGCATACTCGACGAAGCATCCGACGTCCTCGTTCTGCTTGGTCTTGCTGGGCAGGATCTTGACGACCGTCGCCTGGTATACCGAGCCGACCTCCGGCTCGAAGCAGATGGCGTCGATGGCGGCCTTCGCGATGTCCGCAGACTCCTTGTTGAGAGCGGCGATGTATACGGTGCCGTCGTCCTCGATGTCGATCTTGGCGCCCGAATCGGCGGTGATCTTCTGGATGACGCTTCCTCCCTTGCCTATGACTTCGCGGATCTTGTCGGGATCGATGTGGAGCGTGGTCATCTTGGGAGCGTAGGGAGATACTTCCTTCCTCGGCTCGGCGATGGCCTTGAGTATTACATTGTCGATTATGTAGTCGCGGGCGACGTGAGTCGTCTCGAGGGCTCTGCGGATGATGTCGGGGGTGAGGCCGTCGATCTTGAGGTCCATCTGGATGGCGGTGATGCCCTTGTGGGTGCCGGCCACCTTGAAGTCCATGTCGCCGTAGAAGTCCTCGACGCCCTGGATGTCGATCATGGTGTCCCAGCTTCCGTCCTCATCGGTGATGAGTCCGCAGGATATTCCGGCGACGGGAGCCTTGATCGGAACGCCCGCGTCCATCAGGGCGAGGGTCGAGCCGCAGATCGAGGCCTGCGAGGTCGATCCGTTTGAAGAGAGGATCTCGGACACGAGTCTGATAGCGTAGGGGAACTCCTCCTCGGACGGGAGGACCGGAACGAGGGCGCGCTCGGCGAGGGCGCCGTGACCGATCTCGCGTCTGCCCGGGCTGCGGAGCTGCTTGGCTTCGCCGGTGGAGTAGCCGGGCATGTTGTAGTGATGCATGTAGCGCTTCGAATCCTCGCTGTCGATGCCGTCGAGAGTCTGGGCCTCGGCGAGCGTGCCGAGGGTGGCGCAGGTGAGAGCCTGGGTCTGGCCTCTGGTGAAGAGACCGGTGCCGTGCACTCTCGGGAGCACTCCGACTTCGGCCGCGAGCGGACGCATCTCGTTCATCGCTCTGCCGTCGACGCGCTTCTTGTCCTTGAGCAGCCAGCGGCGGACGACGGTCTTCTGGAGCTTGTACTCAAGCTCGGCCCACTGGTCCATGATCCCGGGGTATTCCTCGGAGAACTTCTCCTCGACGGCCTGCTTGATCGGAAGCATCCTCGCGTCTCTCACCGTCTTGTCGTCGGTGTCGAGGGCGAACATGAGGTCATTCTCGCAGAAGGCGATGACCTTGTCGAACATCTCGTGGTCGAGATCGCCCGACTTGAACTCGAATTTGGGCTTTCCGATCTCGTCGGTGATGGCGTTCACGAATACGAGCAGGTCCTTTATCTCGCGGTGGGCGAGCATGATGGCATCGAACATGTCATCGTCGGAGACTTCGTTGGCTCCGGCTTCGATCATGACCACCTTTTCTGCCGAGGCCGCGACGGTCAGGTCGAGGTCGGACTTCGCCGATTCCTCTTCGGTGGGGTTGAGTATGAATTTTCCGTCGATCATGCCGACCTTGATGCTGGCGACGGGCCCGTTCCACGGAATGTCGGAGATCGAGATGGCGATCGACGCGCCGAGCATCGCGGCCACTTCGGGCGCGCAGGCGGGGTCGTATGACATAACGGTCAGGACGATGGCGACGTCGTTGCGAAGGTCCTTGGGGAAGAGAGGCCTGATCGGTCTGTCGATGACTCTCGATGAGAGGATGGCCTTCTCGGAGGGCTTGCCTTCTCTCTTGAAGTATCCGCCCGGGATCTTGCCCGAGGCGTACATCTTTTCGTCGAAATCGACCGAGAGCGGGAAGTAGTCGACTCCCTCGCGGGGCTCCTTGGAGGCGGTGACGGTGCAGAGGACCGCGGTGTCGCCGTATCTCACGAGGCAGGCTCCGTTGGCGAGTCCGGCCATCTTGCCGGTCTCGACTGAGAGGGGACGTCCGGCGAAGGTGTAGTTGAATACTCTCGCCTCGGGGAATGTCATGGGTTTGCTTTTTACTTCGTACATAATGTACCTCCATATGGATTATTTATCATGATCCTTCCGCGGAGGTTTAGCACTTAACGGCGTGCCGCTGCTCCGAGCGGCGCAGCGTTAAATGCTGATCCCCGGCGGAAAGGATTATTAAAAAGTACGGGGCGGGAGAAGCGCGCGCCTCTCCCGCCCGGCTGCTGCACCCGTTCTCTTTTTCAGAAGATACTTCCGGGACCGTCCGGGACGGCCGTCCGGATGATCACTTTCTGATGTCGAGTCTCGCGATGATCGAACGGTAGCGTTCGATATCGACGTTCATCAGGTACTTCAGCAGATTTCTCCTGCGTCCGACCATCTTGAGAAGACCGCGGCGGCTGTGATTGTCGTTCGGATTCTCCTTGAGATGCTCGTTGAGGGAATTGATCCTGCGGGTCAGGATCGCGATCTGGACTTCGGGCGAGCCCGTGTCGCCTTCGGCGAGCGCGTACTCGGCGATGATCGCCTGCTTTTCTTCCTTTGTCATGTCTTTCTCACCTCATGATAGGGATTCTCCGCTGACTCAGCTTCCGGCGGGTGAGAGCCTTTCGGCCTTGTATCCGGAGACCGGGACAGCGCAGTTGTTATATTATAACATATTATCCGGAAATTGTAAATATATTTTTTACATTCCGTTACAGCGGATCCCGGACCCGCGTCCGGGGGACTTTACACTGTTGCGGACTTACCCCTGCTGCCCGGCGAGTTTCGAGATGATCTCTCCGAGCTCGCGGTCGAAGTTTGCCGAATACTTCTTGTACAGAGTGGTCCAGTTCGTCGCCTGGTTGGTCACCTGCGTTCGGAAGAGGACGAAGGGGTTGGTGGAGAAGCTGTTTCCGAACATGTATCCGAAGTCGAAAACGACGTCGGCTCTGATGATGTCGTAGACCTGGGACGCGCTGTCGTCGCTCGAGTAGCGGTATTTCAGCATGGTCTCGAAATAGAGCGGGGCGATGCCGCGGTAGGCGTAGGAGCCGAACGCCTCGATGACGTCTGTCGCGACGTCGTACGTCAGGACGCCCGCCGGCACGCACCACGATTCGTGCGTGTTCGACATATAGGTCGAATACTCCTTCTGGTCGGCGTTGAGCATCGGGACCGGCATGACGCCGAAGTCGAAGTCGAGTTTCTGGTCGACGATCGCGATCGGGGTCACGTAGAACATCGCCTGATGGTTTTTGAACATATCGTACATCTTGGTGTCGACACCGTAGACGTCGTCGGTCTTGTAGACTAGGTCGACGATCTCCTCGAGGGTGTTCTGCACCTTCTCATCGCCCATCTGCATCACGACGGTGCCGTCGGGGTCCTTGCCGACTATACGCAGACCGGCGCCGTAGAAGAGCGAGTCGAGGCGGGGGGCGTCGACCACCGCGAGCCCGAAGATGTCGCCGTAGCTCTTCTTGCTGTCGCCGTTGGCCTCCTCGTATGTCCCGGCGATGAGCTCCCTCAGTTTACCGAAGGTCCATTCGCGCGAGATGACGGTCTTATAGAGGTCCTGGTCCGCTATGCTGTGACGCGACGTCAGCGATTTGTCGAACATGACGCAGGCCATGTTCCTGATCGAGCCGTAGTCGGCGTTGTTGACGGCGAAGAAGATCCTGCCGTCCACCGACACGGTGTCGGTGAATCCGGTCGCGTACCACGGGTTCGAGAAATCGAGGTGCGGGGCGTTCGCGAGGTTCGCGAGCAGGCCGTTCGTCGCCATGACGGGAGGATTGAGGTTGTATGCGATGACGACGTCGTAGTCGCCCGAGCCGTTCTTCACGGCGGCGTCGACCTTGCCTATGAAGGCCTCGCGCTCGTTCCAGCTGCCCGGCTCCATAATGAAGTTGAGCTTGATGCCGAGCCTGTCCTCGACCGTCGTCATGCGTGTGAAGAGCTCGTTCTTCAGGGCATCGCCCGATAACGCGGCGTCGGGATCGACGTAAAACTGTTTAGCCTGGCCTGAGCAGGCGAGCAGATTGACGGTTATGCCGCCGTAGTCGGATGAATCGGGGATCTTGTCCTTAAGATATCCGTTGGCGTCGTAGAGCGACTCGGTCTCGGGGACAGTGGTGACTTCGGGAGACGTTCCGTCTCCGGTATTCGTCTGACCGTCACCGGTCTCTCCTGCGCAGGCGCCGAACAGGGCCGAGAGAACGAGCAGGGCGGCGAGCAGCGCCGCGGCAGTGATCTTTTTCATTGATCTTTTTCACCTTTCCGTAACGGGTTGTCCGCCCCGGGGCGGGACGCGGGGCGTCCTCCTGAGGCGATTTTACTGTGCAATCTTAATTATAATATAAATCCATCTTTTAGTCAAGAAAAACCGGTTGAGACCGCGGAAAAAAGGAGGAGTCTGTCGCACCGCCGTCTCGCGGCCCTCCCCGGGCCCTGCCGGACTTCTTTACAGTTTTCGCACTTACATCCGTTGTCATTCTGCACATTTTGTGAATCCCGCCGTTGTGCAATATGAACAATTTGAGCGGGGCTTTCCGGCCCGCCGGAAAAAAACATTGACAAAAATGTCCCGGCAAGTTATAATAAATCATCTCAAATAAAATCTTAAGAACCAAGGAGAACCAACGAAATGAAAAAGATCCTGACCGTTTCGGCATCCGTCATCGCCGTACTGGCGCTGATGCTGCCCATGCTGATCTCCTGCGGCAACCCGGAAGGGCCTTCCGGCGAGACCACTCCGGCACCGGTCGCGACTTCGGGCGCCCCGGAGGAGACCAAAAGAATCTATGACGACGACGGATACCTCCTCGACGACCTTCCCGCTGACCTCAACTACGGCGGCAATTCGGTCCGCATCCTTTACTGGTCGGATTCCGAAAGACCGGAGTTCGAGATCAAGGAGGAGCAGCTCAGCGGCGCTATAGTCGAAGAGGCGATCTACAACCGCAACGTCAATACCGAAGAGAGGCTCGGCGTTTCCTTCGAATGGATCGGAAAGGCCGGCAACAACAGCAATATCTCAAACTTCGTCAGCTTTGTCGAGGCACAGTACAACGGCGGCGACTACTTTGACATCATCGCCTCGTACAGCCGCACGGTCGGCACACTCATCTGCCGAGGCTTCATGCAGGACCTCAACGCCATCGAGAACAGCTATATCAACTATGAAAAGCCCTGGTGGCCGAAGACGCTGCTCTCGACATGCGATATCAACGGACATCTGTTTGCCATCTCGGGCGACATCTCGACCAACGTGCTCCACTTCATGTACGCGATCTACTACAACAAGAACCTTCTCGACGAGATGAAGATTGATGACCCGGTCCAGTTCGTTGACAACAAGACCTGGACTATCGACAAGCTGATCGAGCTCACTTCCAACGCCTACGCCGACCTCGACAACGACGGCAAGCGCAGCGAGGGCGACCGCTACGGCTTCGGTTCGATCTACTATCATCTCGACGCCTTCTACACCGGCTCCGGCCTGCGGCTGCTCGAGACCGATCCCGACGCGATCATCGTGATCTCCGATGACTTCGGTTCACAGAAGGCGATCGACCTCGCCGACAAGCTCGGCGCGTGGTGCGTCTCCGAGAACTGCTACATCTCATCCTCCAGCACCACGAGAAGCTATCAGGTCCCGTTCGTAAACGGCAACGAGCTCTTCTGCCAGAACAGAGTCTATATGGCCGACCAGGCAAACGGCTGCAAGCTGCACGACGTGGAATGGACGTACGGCATAGTTCCCACGACGCTGTTCGACACCAACCAGGAGGAGTACATCACCATCGTCGGCAACCCCTTCACCCTCTGGGGCATCGAGAAGGGCGTAAGCGAAGAGGATTCGAGCAGAGCGACGGCAGTGATCGAATGCCTTGCCAGCTACGGCTACAGAGGCACCACGCCAGCCCTCTTCGAGACCAACATGAAGTACAGATACACCACCGACGAGAAGGGCGATTCGGTCAGGATGTTCGATATCATCCACGACACGATCGACTTCGACCTCGGCAGGATATTCTCCTATCAGGACGGCTACATGAGCGAGATGCCCAGCAAGGCCTCGTCTGACGGACAGAGCTGGGGCGCTCAGGCCCAGAGCAAGATCAAGGTCGTCCAGAAGCAGATCGAAAAAGACCTTATAAGCCCGCTCAGGGAAGTCATCGGCTGAGACTGACACGGGCAGAAGCCCGATCTCAGAGGATCGGCTGAAAATCCGGGGCAGCCGCGACAGCGGCTGCCCCTTTTATACAGCAAACAGGAAGGAACGGAAAAACCGAAATGGCGGGAAAAGAAAAAAAAGCAATGAGAACAGAGCATCCGCGCCCCGATTTCAGGCGCGACTCATGGGTGTGTCTCAACGGGCGGTGGGAATTCGCGGAGGACCCCGGATGCAGCGGCAGAGAGCGCGGAATGCAGGCCGCCGACGCCCCGGACAGCCTCTTCGACCTTAAGATCAACGTGCCGTTCTGCAGAGAATCCGAACTCTCGGGGCTCGGGCACAGAGACTTCTGCGATGCCGTCTGGTACCGGAAGAAGCTCATGATCTCGGAAGGCTGGCTCGAGGACGGCAAGCGGCTGCTCCTTCGGATCGGCGCATGCGACTGGAAGACACGGATCTGGGTCAACGGAAAGCCCGCGGGAGAGCACACCGGCGGATATACCGACATCTGCTGCGACATCACCCCCTTCGTCGAGGACGGCGACAACGTCATAACAGTGATGGCGGAGGACAGGACCCGCTCGGGCGCCCAGCCGTCGGGGAAACAGTCGATGCAATGGGCGTCGCACGGCTGCTTCTACACCCGCACGACGGGCATATGGCAGAGCGTGTGGCTCGAGAGCGTGCCGGAGGACCGTATCTCGTCGTTCCGGATATTCCCTGACACGGAAGGTCAGACGGTGTCCGTCGTGCTGGCGGTCTCGGGACCTCATTCCGAAGGAATGACCGTCAGGGCGGAGGCCGATTATGAAGGAAAGAGCGTCGGCACCGCCGAAGCGCGCGTGTCGGGCGGAGCGGCGGTCGTGAAGATCCCGCTGTCGGAACTACACCTCTGGGAGATCGGAAACGGACGGCTCTACGGGCTGAAACTCACCCTGTCGGGCGGGGCGCTCCCGGATACCGTACGCAGCTATTTCGGCATGCGCAGCGTCAGGGTCCGCGACGGTTTCGTATACCTCAACGGAAAGCGCGTATTCCAGCGCCTCGTGCTCGACCAGGGCTTCTATCCCGACGGCATATACACCGCCCCCTCCGAACAGGCGCTGATCGACGACATCGAGCGCTCTCAGGCCTGCGGATTCGAGGGCGCCAGGCTGCACCAGAAGATCTTCGAGCCGCTCTTCCTCTACCACTGCGACCGCCTCGGGTACATAGTGTGGGGAGAGCACGGAAACTGGGGGGCCGATATCTCGGGGAGGGACGGCTGGGCGTCGTTCATACCCGAATGGATCGAGTGCCTGCGCCGCGACTTCAACCATCCCGCGATCATAGGCTGGTGCCCGCTGAACGAGACACAGCGCAACCAGGATCCTTCGTTCGTCAGGGCTCTGGCGGACGTGACGAGGAGCTTCGACCCGACGAGAGCGTATATCGACGCCTCCGGCTGGACCCACATCGAGGGCCTCTCCGACATCCCCGACAACCACGACTACGAACAGGATCCGAAAGTCTTCCGCGCGAGATACGAGGCGCAGGAGAAGAACGGGGAGCCGGCCGACACGCGGCGCAATCCCTTCCCGGTGACGACGCGATTCGTCAGCGAATACGGCGGGATCAGGTGGTCGGTCGACGGAAACGGCTGGGGATACGGCAACGCCCCGGCGACTCCCGATGAATTCATCGGGCGCTTCAGGGGCCTCACCGACGCCCTCCTCGACAACAGATCGGTGGGCGGGCTCTGCTACACCCAGCTGACCGACGTCGAACAGGAGGTCAACGGTCTGTACACCTACGGGCGGAAGGCAAAGTTCGACCCGGCGATATTCAGGGCGATCCTGTCGCGCAGGGCGGTCATCGAGACCGAGAGCGGCGCGGAAGAAGAATGAGCCTCCGGGAGAAAACATAAATAACGGTGCCGGCCGGATATAACGCGGCCGGCTGAGAAAGGCAAGACAAATGAGTGAAAAAATGAAGGCAGCTGTGCTCTTCGGCAACGAAGACATAAGATATTCGGACTGGGACAAGCCCTCGCCGGGACCCGGCGAGGTCCTCGTGCGGGTGCTCGCTTCGGGCATCTGCGGCTCTGACGTCCCGAGAGTGCTCGCGAACGGAGCGCATTTCTATCCGGTGGTGCTCGGGCACGAGTTTGCCGGAGTCATCGAGGAGACCGGAGAGGGCGTCGGCGGACTGAAGCCCGGCGACCACGTATCCGGAGCCCCTCTGCGTCCGTGCATGAAATGCCCCGACTGCGCGAGAGGGAACTACTCGCTCTGCAAGCACTACTCGTTCATCGGATCGCGAGAGCAGGGAAGCTTCGCGCAGTACGTCGTGCTGCCCGCGGTCAACGCAGTGAAGTATTCGCCTTCGGTCCCGGCCGAGCAGGCCGCCATGTTCGAGCCGTCGACCGTCGCGCTTCACGGCATCTTCCTCAACGGCAGTCCGACCGCCGAGTACACCGCGATCTGCGGAGGCGGCACGATCGGCATGTTCACGATGCAGTGGTCGAAGATCCTCGGCGCCCGCAGGACGGCAGTGTTCGACATCCTTCCCGAACGCCTCGAGCTGGCGAAGCGCCTGGGGGCCGACGCGGTGTTCGACTGCCGCGACCCCGGATTCGCCGACGCTGCGAGGGAATACACCGGAGGAGAGGGCTTCGGCGCCGTATACGAGACGGCCGGACAGCCCGCGACGATGAAAACAGCCTTCGAGCTCGCCGCGAACAGGGCCTCGGTCTGCTTCATCGGCACGCCTCATACCGATGTCTCCTTCACTCCGCGTATGTGGGAGAACCTCAACCGCAAGGAGTTCAGACTTACCGGCTCGTGGATGAGCTACTCCGCCCCCTTCCCGGGAAAAGAGTGGCAGCTGACCGCCGAGTGCTTCTCCGACGGAAGGCTGAGATTCGACGACAGCTTCATCTTCGCGAAGTTCCCGCTCGAGAAGTGCGCCGAGGCTTTCGAGCTCTTCAAGACGCCGGGAAAGGTCCGCGGAAAAGTTATGTTCATGATCGGCTGAGCCTGTCCGGGTGCGGCCGCGCCTGCAATATCCGGTGCGCCGCTCCTTCAAATTCAGTCCGCCTGCCGCCGTCCTGCGCGCCGCGGCAGGCTTTCTGTTCGTCTTTTTATCTTCGACAATGCATTATCTCTCCGCCGGTTTATGCAGAATGCCGAATTCGGCGCCTGATCTTTCTGATAAAAAGGAATTCTGTTGACTTTGCCGCGAAAGTATAGTATAATTAGATGAATTTTTTCACACAGGAGTATGGCAAATGGAACGTGTATTCAACTTTTCGGCAGGACCTTCAATGCTTCCGCTTCCGGTGCTCGAGAGAGCCGCGGCGGAAATGGTGAACTACGGCGAATCTGGTATGTCGGTCGCGGAGATGTCGCACCGTTCGCCCGACTTTGAGCCGATAATCGCCGCGGCGGAGGCCGATCTCAGAAAACTGATGAACATTCCCGACGACTATGCCGTGCTTTTCCTCCAGGGCGGAGCCTCGACCCAGTTCGCGGCGGTTCCTCTCAACCTCATGCCCGCCGGCGGGAAAGCAGACTATGTGGTTTCGGGTCAGTTTTCCGGAAAGGCGTTCACCGAGGCGGGCAAATTCGGCGACGCCGCCTGCATCGCCACCTCTAAGCCCGACGGCTTCCGCTACGTGCCTCATGTGTCGGCGTCCGACCTCAGGCCCGGAACGTCGTACCTGCATATCTGCTTCAACAACACGATATACGGGACGAAATACAACTATATCCCACAGACCGGAGACGTCCCGCTGGTGGCCGACATGTCGTCGTGCATCCTTTCGGAGCCGGTCGACGTGACGAAGTTCGGCGTGATCTACGCCGGCGCCCAGAAAAACATGGCCCCCGCCGGAATGACGCTCGTAGTAGTGCGCCGCGACCTTCTCGGCAATGCCCGTCCGGAGTGCCCGACGATGCTCGACTGGAAGACGATGGCCGACAACGGCTCGATGTACAACACGCCGCCCTGCTACACCATCTACATGGCCGGCCTCGTATACAAGTGGCTGCTCGATATCGGCGGCCTCGACGAGATGGCAAAGCGCAACCGCGAAAAGGCAGCGCTCCTCTACGGCTATCTCGATTCGCAGAACTACTATATCGCCCCCGTGCTCCCCGGCCACCGCTCGATGATGAACGTGACCTTCGTGACCGGCGACGCCGACCTCGACAAGAAATTCGCCTCCGAGGCGACCGCCTGCGGCTTAAAGAACCTCAAGGGACACCGCTCGGTCGGCGGTATGAGGGCATCGATCTACAACGCGATGCCGAAAGAGGGCGTTGAGAAGCTCATCGCCTTCATGGAAGACTTCGCAAAGAGCAATCCGAAGAAATAAGGGGATCCCGCTATGAAAAAGATAAAGCTTATGAACAGGATCGCAGCCGTCGGTACCGACAGGCTCGACAGAAAGGTCTACGAGGTCGGCGAAGCGGTCGGAGCCCCCGACGCCATAATGGTCAGGTCGGCCGCTCTCCACGACCTCGAGTTCAACCCCGAACTGCTGGCGATCGCCCGCTGCGGCGCCGGCGTCAACAACATTCCGGTCAGCCGCTGCAGCGAGGCGGGCATCGTCGTGTTCAACACGCCGGGCGCCAACGCCAACGCGGTCAAGGAGCTCGCCCTCTGCGCGCTCGTGCTTGCGTCGCGCGGCATCGTGGGCGGCATAGAGTGGGCAAAGACGATCGACCGGTCGTCGGACGTGGCAGCCGCCGTCGAGAAGGGCAAGGGCGCCTTCGCGGGCGTCGAGCTCTGGGGCAAGACGCTCGGTATCGTCGGACTCGGAGCGATCGGAGGCCTTGTCGCCAACGCCGCGACGCACCTCGGCATGAACGTGCTGGGATATGACCCCTACATCACAGTCGATGCCGCCTGGAAGCTCTCGAGATCGATCGGACACGCGGCCTCGCTCGACGAGATCTACGAAAAATCCGACTACATCACCCTTCACATCCCGTCGGTGCCCGCGACGAGAGGCATGATCAACGCACAGACGCTCGCGAAGATGAAGGACGGAGTGAGGATCATCAACCTCGCAAGGGCCGATCTCGTGAATGTACCCGACATCGCCGCCGCGCTGGGCAGCGGAAAGGTCGCCTCGTACGTCACCGACTTCCCGACGAACGAGACCGTCGCCGTCCCGCAGATCATCAACATCCCGCATCTCGGAGCGTCGACCGCCGAGGCCGAGGACAACTGCGCCGTCATGGCCGCCGACGAACTCAACGAGTATCTGACCACCGGAAACATCCGCAATTCGGTCAACTTCCCGTCGGTTGACGTCCCCGTTACCGGCAACAGCAGGGTCAGCGTCCTCCACCGCAACGTCCCCTCGATAATCGCCGGCATCACCGGCGCGGTATCCGCCAAGGGACTGAACATCGAGAATATGACTAACAAGTCGCGCGGCGACAACGCCTGCACTCTGCTCGAGATAAGCGGAGGAAAACTGAAGGAAGACGAGGCTTCGAAGCTGGCTTCCGATATTGCGTCGATTGAAGGAGTGCTTCGCGTAAGGACCATCTGAAGGTGAGATAAAAGTGGGAAAGAAAGATTCGGTAGTAATAGCTGTCGCTGCCGTTCTCGCTCTGGTGATCGTCGGCGGGATCGGCGTGCTCATAGCCGATACAGTGAAGAAGAACATACCGGAGGAAACATCGGAGCGCGGGAGCGGTACGTTGCTCACGGAAGCCCCCGGAACGTCCGCGGCTCCTGTGGAGGAGTCAGTGACGGATCTGCCTTTTCCGACCGCACCTGTCCAGACGAGAGAGATCACCACGCAGGAGGTGACGACGGAGGAACCGGTAACGGTGCCCGTCACCACACCGGAACCGACCACGGAGGAGATCACCACCGCCGCTCCCACGCTGCCCGTCACACAGCCACCGACGGTCCCCGCGGACCCGTCGACGGCCGTATTCGTCCCGACGCACGTCGAGGGCTCGACCCTGACCGGCAGGACTGAGAAGGGGTACGACATCGAGGTGAAGGACGGGATCACATACGTCGCCGGCCTGATGATAGCCAACAAGACCTACAGTCTGCCGTCGAGCTATACCGCGGCAGGCGGAAAGCTCGTCCCGGAAGCCGAGAAGGCCTTCAATGAAATGAAGGCGGCCGCGGCGAAGGAGGGCATAAAATTCAGGTATTTCTCGGGCTACCGCAGTTATGAACTGCAGACCAGCCTGTACAACAGATACGTCAAGAACGACGGAAAGGCGGCAGCCGACAGATATTCCGCCCGTCCGGGCCACTCCGAGCATCAGACCGGTCTCGCCTTCGACATTACCGACGACAAGTACACGATGGTCGAGGGCTTCAAGAACACCGCCGCCGGCAAGTGGCTCGCGGCGAACGGCTGGAAGTACGGATTCATCCTCAGATACCCCGAGAACGGCGAGGAGATCACCGGCTACATGTTCGAGCCGTGGCATTTCCGTTATATCGGCTCCAACGCGGCCGCGATATACGCCTCCGGACTCACGCTGGAGGAATTCCTGGGGATCACCTCGGTATATCCGGACTGAATCACACATTTTAAAACGCCTCCTGCGGAATGCCCGCAGGAGGCGTTTTTACGAGAACGGATCTCGATTGTATTGCTTTACGGGACCGCTCTCGCGAACACGTGACGGTCGCCGGAGCGACAGCCGGTCAGCCGGCGGCGGTCCCCGGCCGGCATCACGCGGGGCTTCAGCGGAACCTGTCGAACCAGAGCCGCAGCTCCTCGTGCATGACGTCGCCGTGGGCGTGCTTTCTGCACTCGAGGGTGCGCAGTTCGGCATAGCCTCCGGCTCTGCGCACGCCGGCAATGTATTCGGTCGAGAGAGCGTAGTCGACGGTGACGTCGTGAGCGCCGTGCCAGATCTTGATCGGGCAGGGAAGGAAGGTGTGGCGCTTCCCGTCGATCACGACTGTGCGGTTGTACCACGGGTCGAGCCCCACCGTTTTTTCGGGCTCCCATACGCCGGTCTCAGTGAACCCGTACTCTTCGGAGATGATATCCTTCAGAAGGAAGCCCTCCTTCTTTTTCGGGATGTCCCACGAACCGCGGTATCTGACTCCGTTCACCGTCACCTCTTTCAGATTGAGGCGCGGGTAGAAGAGCCCGACCGCCCTGACGGTCCCGGGATAGAGATTCAGGTAGTTCATCGCCGACAGACCTCCCATCGAGGCTCCGCAGACGAAGAGACCGGGCTCGACGTTGTAGTTCTTCAGTATGTATCTGTATGCGCGCCAGACTGCCTCGGTGTAGCGGCGGTTGCCGTACGAGCGGCCGTCGGGCCGGGTCCCGTGGATGTCGAAGGCCGCGTATCCCGCGCTGATCGCGGCGGCGGCGTATCCGATCCCGCCTGCCTTGTTCTCCTCGCGGCTGACGCGTCCGCCCGAGCCGTGCGCGCAGAGGATGAGCGGCACGGGGTCGCCGTCCTCGCTGTAGCAGTCGGGAAGCCGCAGCACTCCCTCTGTGACGCCCTCTCCGTATCCGTCCTGGACTTTGTCGTCGGAGATACCGGTCACATTGTCGTAAACCGTGTTGAATGTGGTCTCAAACCATTCTGTGCGCATTCCTGATTCCTTTTCTGTGTATTAATTCGCTGAGCTTTCATTTGTCAGTCCGTGATGTCAAGAAGCTGCATCACGGTCTTTTCAAGTTGATTTTTTTCTGTCTTTAACATTAAATAGAGATCGGACACCTCTCCGGAGCTCAAAGCGGACTGTAAGGAATACGGATATGACGGAGCGTCCGCCCGGTAGATCAGGCTGAAGTCGAATACAAGGTTACCGTACATCAGACCCTGCATCTGCGACAGCTCACTGCCTTTCGAGTAACCGCCCTTTGTGACGGCATCGAAGAATTCCGGAAGGAGCGTTCTGTGCGATTCGGCCGCCAGTGCTTCGGTAATGACCTGGTCCTCCTCGATGTTCGTGACGTCTGCCGGTATGCAGTACATGTTCATTACCGGATCTACAGGCGTGTAATATCTGTCCTGAGCCGGGGTGATCTTCGGGACCGGAACGAAACCGCAGTTCTCGGCCCGCGAGGCGTGACCGTTCAGCGCATACTTCAGCCGGCCGAAGAAGAATAGAGTATTTCCTTCGGAGATATCCGGTTCGGAGATCGAGTGGCAATGCATGACGCCTTTTCCGGTATATAAGAGTTTGTGGATCCGCTCGACAACATCATTGAGCCTTAAGCTTGAGGGATGCGGTAACGTCGGAAGTCCGTCGGCATCGCGCGGGGTGGTGTCGAAGCCGCTGGCATACAGAAAAGCGAGAGTGTTGTATGAGTAGTGATTAAAAGTGAACCCGAGCCGGTCTGCGTCGGTCGTGCGGTTGTCGGCGTCTCTGTCGATCCACGCCGCGGCGGCTAGCCTCGTCAGTTCGTCGGCTGTCCAGCCGCCGTTTCTGACGGTCTGACAGATGTCGAAGGAGCTGTCAGCCTCCCTGAGGATGTCGCTGTTGAAGAATATGCACTGCATCGAAGACAGCATCGAAAGCGAAATGGGGCCGACAGCGAAATAATTCCTGCCGCCGATCTCCGTCTCGGCGCGGAAACTGTCGTTCCACCAGGGACGGTCAAGATCGATGAATTCGAGCCCTTCGAGGTCGTACAGCATACCGGCGGTCGCCAGACGCGTCAGTCCGTCGTATCCGGCTATAAGATCGTAAGCGCCGGTGCCCGCCATGATGCTCTTTTGAATGTCTCCCGCAATTTTTTTCCAGTCGGAGCCGTCCGCGACGACATCGATACCGATATTGAATCTTTCCTTTACGGCGGCGTTCCGGCGGAAGACGGCTTCATTCAGTGCGGTGCCGCAGCCCTCGTCGGCTTCCCATTCGTACCGCATGCCGCCGCCCGTACGGACCGTGAACGTGCGGCCGTAATCCGCACTCACCGGCAGTCCGTCATCTGCCAGCTGGAGTCCATGCCCGTCCGCGGGTCCGGTCACGGGCGTCGGGGGCGGAGTCGTTTGCTGTGTCGTGACGGGGGTCGTCTCCGGCGTCGCACCGGTGTTCACGGCTGTCGTGACCTCGGGAGTTGTGACATCGGCCGTTGTGACTTCGGCTGTCGTGACATTGGCAGTCGTGACTTCGGCAGTTGTGACTTCAGCAGTTGTGACTTCGGCAGTTGTGACTTCAGTTGTTGTGACTTCGGCCGTCGTGACATCGGCTGTTGTGACATCTGCTATAGTAACATCTGCTGTAGTAACATCGGATGCTGTCACATCAGCCGTCGTGACTTCAGTTGCAGCAGCATCGGCAGTCGTGACTTCAGATGTTGTGATGTCGGCTGCGTTAATATCGGCTGTCGTGACCCCGGTTGTCGTTACATCTGCTGCCGTGACATCGGCCGCTCCTTCCGGTACGGCCGCCCCGCTCTGACCGGGCACCGGGCCGTATGACCCGCTCACCGGATCGACGTGATCTCCTTTGCCGGGCTCCGCGCATCCCGGGAACATTGATACTGTTGCTGCGCAAAGTATCAGGGCAAGCGCGGAAGCCAGCAGTCTTAACGTCCTGTATTTCATTGATCTTCCTCCCGTGAGTTCGCGATTCCATGCGTCTGCCCTCAACGCGCTTTTCTCAGAGCATGACCAGGTTCATATTACAGATCAGACCTCTGAGCATGGCAAGTCGAAGGAATACTTTAATACTGAAAATTATAACGTTTTTACTTAGCATAACACAACCTTATTATACAACAGCACGCCATAAAAGTCAACTGCAAAATCCTGAGCCCGGTAGGGGAGCCGGGAGCGGTCTCTCAGCGGACCGCCGGCCGCGGCAAAGAAAGAGAAAAGCGGCGGGAAAGGCCGGTTCTCACAAGGATGATCAGAGAACCTTGGAAAGTCCGGACATTGCTGAAATTAAAATAAATTGCAGAAAATGGTTGACATCTCCTAAAATATTTGATATAATAGCATTGGATAATACGTATTCAAACAAAAAAAGGAAAAAGGAGTGCCCCATACGATGAAAAAGCCCAAACATGTCTTTCATACCGGTTTTGCGCATATCATGAACGGGAACTCCTTCCCCTGCGGGAGGTATTATCTCATCTTCATTTCACAGTGCGCATGACCGGAGTTGCAGACGATACGGCCGTGCGCATTTTTCTCCTTGAAACGACTTCTACGGGTTTGCGACCTTCATTCCATGGTGGGTGTCGGCGATCGCTCTCGTTCCGGTCTCTCTGCTGATCGCCACCGGGATCAGGGCCCTCCACAACCGCTCGCGCGACAGGCGCAAGGCGGAGGAGACGGCTTTCTTCACCGAGACTTTCGCCGGCGCCGACGTCAGAAAGATCATCGCCGCTATGGCGAGGAGCCGCTCGTCGGCAAAGGTCCTCGACATCGTCGTTCCAACGCGGGTGATCTCGATCCTGATCAAATACAGCGGCAGCGACTGCACGATGGAGGAGGCCGCGCAGATCTATCTGAAGGAATACCTTGAGTGCAGCGGCGTGATGAACCTGGACAGGTTCTGGATCTGACAGGTACGGGGTCTTTTCACTCTTTTGCGGTCTGCTCATTTTTTAACAGAGAGCGTGAGTTTTTGTCATTTTTCGGGTCTTGATAATTTTATCAGAATATGATATAATAATTATGTGGGAGTTCTTTCCTGCCCAACCGCCTGTGCTGATTAACCAATACTATTTTTAGGGAAGTGATTATGAGCCATGAAAAAAAGCAAGCTAATTGTTGCAACTCTTATAGTAATAATGATATTAACTGTTTCAGCGTCAGCAGTTTCTACCGTTCAACCATATAATGATACGAAAACTACGATAGCGGGTTTTTCGCGTTTAGAATACAGCGAAGGTGGATTTCTTTGGTGGTTAGGAACGAATACCGCTGAAACCACGACTGAGTATACATCAACTGATTCATACTATCCTGTCGTCGATGCTTACTCATATTTGAGATATTTTGATTATGAGAATAATGTCGATGTGTCGGATTTTGATGATTACTCTTCACTGACATTTTCTAATGGAGATTCTATTTCTCTTAGTGCATCGATTTATAAACGTTATGCAACCAATACTAGTACGTGGGTTTATGTATCTCATGATCAAAACTCAGCGTTTGTTCATAAACATGACATAAAGAGGTGATTCACCTCATTGGCGCAGGCGGTTCGGTTCCCGGTCGTATATATGGATTGTTGAAGGTGAATTATGAATAAAAAACGCCTGATAGTTTTCGTTTTGATCGCCATTGCGGTTGCAGGCGTGATTCTGGTCACAGTTGTAAACAATATGACCGTATGGGCTGATCTGGATTATTACGGCGGCATTGTTTATCGGATCGAAGAAGTTGACGGTAAGCCGGCATATTGTTTTTATACCGTTGAAAAATCCTTTACCGGAACAAAAACGAGCTACGGGGATTATCTTTTCGTTGACTTTGAAAACAATCTGGGATATGTGAAGTACTATGTCTCTTTAAGTCACAAGCTTACAGACAAACAAAAACAATCGAACGGACCTATAGATATTCTTACAGTTGGTCTGGACGGGAAGCACCATACAACGGCGGACTGGAACGAGTCGGACAGCGGAGGATATGAAACGGAACACGGGACGGTCATCCTTGAGTGGAGGATCGGAGAAATAATATATGTCGATCCTGACGGAAGTGAAAAGACGGTTTGGAAACTTGATTTACTGAAATGAAAAAAATCCGAATAATCCTTCTTGATATATTACATCTTTTTAAAAACCACACTTGGCTGACCCTTCTTCTGGTAACCGGTTTTACAGTATGTGACTTAATGACACTTTATTTTGCGGGGAATATCAGAGGAATAAGGCGGAATCTGAATTATCCTGTCTTTGATGCCGACCTGACATCAGCTGCCGAACCGGATATAGAGGAATTTGTGGAATTTCTGAATTCCAAAGGAGCAAAGTCGGTTTTTTATGCTGCCGTAGAAACTGACAGTCTGAAAAACGACAAGAATACTCTGTTTGATATCTCCAAATTCGAGGAAAGTCTGATACGTAACGGAAAAAACGGAGCGGTTTTGTATCTGGTCGCTTTTTCCGACAAACCTATCCAAAGACTTGATAAAGGGGACGCGGGCGACCTTGGCAGTCTCTTTTCTGTCGCGTTGCCTGCGACAATGCAGGGGACCAGTAAAATCGGGGATGATTTTTCTGTATATGAAAAAACATTCAGAGTTGTGGGATATGAGATAGGCGATTACGCCTATATTTCTCTTAATACGCTCTTGAGCGGGGATTTTATAATTCCCCATATTGAAATAAGGTTAAACTCGTATGATAAAAAAGCGATAAGCGATTTTGAAGATGAGCTCAACGAACGGTTGAATGAGTCTTACTCAGTCAGAAAAAGAGAAAATGCCGACGAAAACGAAACATTGGATTATCTGACCGTTGTTATGATTCTGTTGTTTATTATATGCGCGTTTTCTGTGCTGTATATGGTTTCATCGATTTTTTACGAGACGTCATATGAGTCCGGGGTTTATTATCTTATCGGCGCGAAAAAGACTGAGGTGGTCTTCATTCTTGCCGGCGTACAGCTTGTGTTTTTGGTTTTGGGAGCGGTCATTGCGGGTTCTGTCCACAGAATACTGTGGGCTCCTCTTTTTTCCGGGATCAATCTTTGCGAGATTACATATACACCCGGAGACTATCCGGTCTTTTTGCTGCCTGTGACATTTTCAATGCTGATAATCGAAACCGCCGTGATCGTTTATCAGGTGAAATCTTCTCCGGTTGAGTTTATCGAAAAAAGAAAGAAATGATTAAAAAGATAGTACTGATCAATTCAGTCCTTTATCACAAACGCACAGCGGTTTTTTTGCTCAGTCTGCTGCTGAGTATATCGGTGTTTGTAATTGTTGTGTTTTTTGAGGAATATGCTTATCTGTATGTTCCTTACGAATCAGTCGCGGAATCGGATTTTCTCGATTCGGTGTATTTTATCGGTTATTTCGACGTGAACAGATCGGACGATTATTCAACTCATGAAGAATTGCAGGATTATATGAATGCGGACGCGGATACTGTCCGGAAAGAGATCTCTTCATTTGCGGCGTTTGATTCGATAATCGAACCGCAAAAATGCATACTGTCACTGGACGGAAAAGAACATGAAGCGGTTTTCTATCCGGACAGCTTCCTGAAGAGAATTTCGGTATCGACTGATAAAGGAAGATGGTTTGACGTCAGCGCTGAAACAGATGAGGCAGTGCTTGTCGGTGAAAAATGGAATAACCGGTCGGTCGGAGACACTATAACGTTTGACGACGGGAGCAGCGCCGTAGTCGTCGGGCTTATGAAGGGAAACACTATGGTCCCTTTTTTTCACGGAAGCGTTTATTATGCAGGAGATCTGTTCAATCAGGCGGACGGATATATATTGCTGAGTTCACCGTCAAAAGTTTTTGACGGAAAAACATTCGGGGAAAGGAAGCAGTATTTTATCATAAACTATAAGCCGGACGCTACAGAATCTCAAAAGGACGAGTTGAGTTACTATCTGAACCAGCACGGAACTATCATTGATTTCCACACGGTGATCGATAATACAGAAGAGTACATGTCCAACTGGGTCAGTATTCATTTTCCTGTCCCGACCTTTCTTATCGCTGTGGCAACCGTTTGTTTCCTGAGTCTCTGCACATCGGTGATCCACAGATCGGTTAACGAGCAGGCAAAATATATGATCATCGGATGTTCGAAAAAGAAAAGCGTTTTATTGATTATAGAAGCTCTTGTCATTTCATTTGCGCTTCCTGTTGCTTCGGCATTTTGTATAGCGATAAACTATCAGACTATTCTGCATTTACTGGGAAGACCTTATAGCAGGATTTACTGTTGCGTCGACAGCAGATGTGTGATTCCGGCAGTCGCTTACATACTGTTTTTGCTCGCATGCGGAATACTGATCCCGGCGCTTTATTATTCAAAAAAATCTCCGCTTGGATTGTATTTAAAGGAGAAATGAAGATGGAAAACGGGATTATCCGCTTAGAGGGCGTAAGCAAAAAATACATTGTGGGCGGATCGGATTTTTATGCTCTCAAAGATGTGAATCTCAAAGTGGGCAAAGGAGAAATGCTGGCAATAACCGGAACAAGCGGATCCGGGAAAAGCACGCTGCTTCATATAATAGGATGCCTTGACAAAGCCACGTCGGGAGACTGCCTGATTGAAGGAAGAAGCGTCGGAGGATACAGTGACTCAGAGCTTGCCCGTGTCCGCAATATGTTTTTCGGATTTGTTTTACAGGATTTTGCGCTCATCGATCACAGAACCGCGCTGTATAACGTTGAGGCTCCCATGTTCTTTAACAGGACACCTGCGGCCCGGATGAAAAAGATTGCCCTGGCAGCGATGGAGCGAGTCGGAATCGCCGATCAGTCATCGAAGGAGATTGTCAATATGTCCGGAGGGCAAAAGCAGCGAGTCGCGATTGCCCGGGCAATCGTTAACGACCCTGCGGTTATTCTGGCGGATGAACCGACAGGCAATCTTGACGAAAAGACCACGAATGACATTATGGATTTGTTTTGCAGCCTGAATAATGAGGGGAAAACGATACTGATCGTGACTCATGACAGAAATGTTGCATCCAGATGTAAACGGACGGTATCCATTTCGGACGGAATGCTGTATGAAAGCCGTGATAAGGAATGATAAACAACAATCTGATAATGCTGCGGGATCAGCATAAGTTTTCACAGGAGAAAGTGGCTGAAATGCTTGGCGTCTCCCGGCAGACCTATTCCAGATGGGAGAAAGGTTCCGCGCTTCCTGATATCGGGCAGTTGCCGGAAGTGGAATCCTGAGTACCACAATAACGGACAAAAGACTCGCACAGGCGGGATACTTTGATATCCTCGACAAGTACGAGTCCTTGCGTTGTTGATTGAACCGCCGTGTACCGAACGGTACGCACGGTGGTGTGGGAGGTCGGTCACTCAACTAATGGGTGACCTCCTACCCGATTGTCCGTCCTGACCGAAACCGCGAAATACACTAAAAACACCCTTATGGGAACT
>JAFTCN010000078.1 GCA_017454675.1 Clostridia bacterium | reverse complement strand
GGCCTTTGCCCTCGTCGCCCCAGTTGATCCCGACTATCGCTCCGACTTTGTTTTTCATTTTTCCGGTATGACCTCGTTTCGTATATTTGTGCTGCTTTCCGTAAGGAACAGCTGCCTTCCGTCAGGAACGGCTGCGCTCGAGCCTCGACATTATCTCGCGGTACGCCTCCGCGACTCCGCTCAGATCGCGTCTGAAGCGGTCTTTGTCGAGCTTCTTTTTCGTCGCGCTGGCCCAGAGACGGCAGGTGTCGGGGCTAATCTCGTCGGCAAGTACGACCGTGCCGTCGGCGAGTCTTCCGAATTCAAGCTTGAAATCGACGAGCGTCACGCCGCGCTCCGCCCAGAACGACTTCAGCTCACTGTTGACCCTGAAGGCAGTGTCTTTTACCGCGGCGATCTCCTCCGACGTCGCGAGCTTCAGAGCCGCGACGTGATATGAGTTGATGAGCGGGTCTCCCAGAGCGTCGTTCTTGTAAGAGAACTCTATCGTCGGCGAATCGAAAACGATCCCCTCCTCAACTCCGAAGCGGGAAGAGAAAGAGCCTGCCGTGATGTTCCTGACGATCACTTCGAGGGGGATTATCGACAACTTTTTCACGAGCGTCTCACTCGAATTCAGTTCTCTAACAAAATGCGTGCGGATGCCCTTTTCCTCGAGCATCTTCATGAGCAGGTTGCTCATACGGTTGTTGATCTCGCCTTTTGCTTCGATCGTGCCTTTCTTCTGCCCGTTGAAGGCGGTGGCGTCGTCTTTGTAGGATACGATCACCAGCTCGGGATCATCGGTCTCGAAGAGTTTTTTCGCTTTTCCCTCGTAGATCTGTTTTCCCCGGATCATTTTTGATTTCCTCCGATCATTCCGCAGATAACTGTGTAAAACTGTATTTCCGGCCGGCGCTCAGAGGCCGCTGTCCCCGTAGTTCGGGAGCACGCGGGCCGACGGGTCGTCGACGTCGCAGCCCTTCCATGAGCGGTTCGGCATCCAGAAGCCGGCGATCATCTCCGCCTGCCCCGGATAGTACTTCTCAAAGATCTCGCGGTAGAGAAGCGACTCCTTGGTGAAGGGCGCCGAGTATCCGTATTTTCCGCGTTTTTCCGCGAATTCGGCCTCGGTATATGTTTTTTCGGCGTATTCTTTCAGAATATCGACCATCGAATGACCGACGGCGTCCGAAAAGGCCGCTTTTTCGCGCCACAGGATGGCGTCGGGAAGATAACCCGTGCCCTCGAAGGCGTGCCGGAGCAGGTATTTGCCCTTTCCGTACCGGTTCAGCTTGAGTTCGGGATCGACGCTCATGACGTATTTTACGAAGTCGAGGTCGCCGAAGGGCACTCTCGCCTCGAGCGAGTTCACCGAGATGCAGCGGTCGGCCCTGAGCACGTCGTACATGTGGAGCTCGCGGATCCGCTTCTCGGCCTCTTTCCGGAATTCCTCCGCCGAGGGGGCGAAATCGGTGTATTTGTACCCGAACAGCTCGTCCGAGATCTCTCCGGTCAGCAGCACGCGTATGTCGGTGGACTCGTGTATGGCCCGGCAGACGAGATACATGCCGATGCTGGCACGCACGGTGGTTATGTCATATGTTCCGAGCAGTTCGATGACGGTCTCGAGCGACCCTGTCACGTCGTCGGGAGTCATGAATACCTCGGTGTGCCGGCTGCCGATGTGTTCCGCGACCTGTCTTGCGTATTTCAGATCGATGGCGTCGCTGCTCATGCCTATCGCAAAGGTCCGGATCGGCCGGCTGCTCTCCCGCGCCGCGATGGCGCATACGAGCGAGGAGTCGAGGCCGCCCGAGAGCAGGAATCCCACTTTCGCGTCGGAGACCAGGCGCTTTTTAACTCCGGCGGTCAGCTTTTCGCGGATCTTTTCGCACACCGTCTCAAGGCCGTCGGTGTTGCCCGGGATCCGGGCGGCTATGTCGGAATATCTGAAAAATCTCCCGCCCCTGTAATAGTGTCCGGGAGGGAAGGGCATTATCCTTTCGCATATCCCGGTGAGGTTCTTCGGTTCGCTGGCGAAGACCGCGGTGCCCCGGGCGTCGCGGCCGTAATAGAGAGGCCTGATCCCGATCGGGTCGCGGGCGGCGATATACTCACCGGTGCGGCCGTCGTATATGACACAGGCGAATTCGGCGTCGAGCATCCCGAACATGCCGGTCCCGTATTCGAAATACATCGGAAGCAGGATCTCGCAGTCGCTGCCGCTCGCGAAGGTGTATCCCTTCTTTTCGAGCTCGCTGCGCTGCTCCGCGAACCCGTAAAGCTCGCCGTTGCAGACGGCGTACGAGCCGTCGAGCCCGAACGGCTGCATTCCTGACGGAGTCAGCCCCATGATCGACAGCCTGTGGAAGCCCAGAAGGCCTTTGCCGGTCTTTACCGTTTTCGTATCGTCGGGGCCGCGGCTCTTCGTCTTCGCGAAGCTTTCCTCAAGCAGCTTTTCGTCCGCGACCTCACCGCAGTATCCTAAAATGGAACACATAAACAATCCTTTCCCATTCACGCGCTCATGCAGCCGAAGACATTTCCCCGGCTGCAGAGCGTGGTATATACGTTGATTTTATTCGTCATCCTGGAGAGCGTCGTAGCCCTCTTCGCCGGTGCGGACCCTGACGACGTTCTCGACATCGTAGACAAAGATCTTTCCGTCACCTATGTGACCGGTGTAGAGGACCTTCTTCGCAGTCTCGATGACGTCTCTGACCGGCACTTTGCTCACCACGATGTCCACCTGGACCTTGGGCAGCAGGTTCGTCTCGACCGCGACTCCTCTGTAGTACTCCGGCTTGCCCTTCTGACGGCCGCAGCCCATGACGTGCGACACCGTCATGCCGGTGATGCCGAGCCTGCTCATCGCCTCCTTGAGCGCGTACAGCCG
>JAFTCN010000077.1 GCA_017454675.1 Clostridia bacterium | reverse complement strand
TCATCGATTCTTCCTCCGGAAGTGATCGCGTCCCGCGGCAGACCGCGGGGCACAAAAACCATTATATCATCAAGGATGTCTTTTGTCAAGGAGCGGAAAGATGTATTTTCCGGTGGCCGGAAGACCGTTTTTGTGATATAATAAAGTAACAGTCGGATAGTTCGGGCGCCGCGCGCGTCCGGGACAGACGGGAGGATTTCATGAGAAAGATCAAAATGGGTTTTATCGGCCTCGGGAACAGGGGAAAATGGTGGCTCGGAGAGCTGCTTAAGATGGAAGACGTCGAGATAACGTCGGTCTGCGACACTCATGAGGACAGGATGGAGGCCGGGCGCGCGATGTGCGCCGAAAAATACGGCCGCGAGATCTTCGGGTCGCTCGACTGGCACGACATCGTGTCGCGCGACGACGGCAGCGAGGCCGTCGTGATCTCGACATACTGGAACGATCACGTGAAGATAGCCGTCGAGGCAATGAAGGCCGGCAAGTACGCCGGGTTCGAAGTCGGCCCGGCTCAGTCGATAAGGCAGTGCTGGGACCTGGTCAGAACATATGAGCAGACGAAAGTGCCCTGCATGATGCTCGAGAACTGCTGCTACAACCGCGAGGAGATGACAGTCCTCAACATGGTGAAGAAGGGGCTCTTCGGCGAGCTGCTCCACTGCCAGGGCGGATATCAGCACGACCTTCGCGCGATCTCGGACTCGATGGCCCGCGACCACGAACGGGCGTGGCAGTACCTTCACCGCAACGCCGAGCTCTACCCGACGCACGAGCTCGGTCCGATAATGAAATATCTCGGGATCAACCGCGGGAACAGGATCATGAGTCTGAATTCGATGGCTTCGAAGGCGCGCGGACTGAAAAAATTCATAGACGAAAAATGCGGGCCCGACCATCCTCTCAAGGGATGCGAATTCAGGCTCGGGGACGTTATCACGACCACTCTCCGGTGCGCGAACGGCGAGACCGTCGTTCTGACGCACGACACGAACTCACCGCGTCCCTATTCGAGGGGCGGAAGAGTGCAGGGGACCTGCGGTCTGTGGATGGAGGATCTCCATTCGGTCCATATCGAAGGCCGCAGCGAGCCGCACAAATGGCAGCCGATGGACGATTACTACGGAGAATTCGAGCATCCGCTCTGGAAAAAGACGGCGGCGTCGGACTTCACCGGCGGACACGGCGGTATGGACTGGCTCGTCATGAGGGCGTTCATCGAAGCCGTCAGGCGCGGCATACAGACGCCGATCGACGTATACGATTCGGCAACGCTCATGTCGGTCGCCGTGCTCTCTGAGGAGTCGATCTCTCTCGGAAGCGCGCCGGTGGCCGTTCCCGATTTCACCGACGGCCTCTGGATGAAGCGCGAGCCGGCTCCGAAGTCGATCTTTTCGCTCGCAGAGGTCGACGACAGTCTGTTTGAGGGAAGAGTCGAGTTCTGAAGAACGGCGGGGGCGGTACGGTCACCGGGAAAACCGGGAGACGGTCACGTGATCGGCGCGCCTCCGTGACATTGACTCTGCTATGACGGGTCACTGTCATCCGTTCCGGGATAACAGAATAATCAGAAAGAAAAACCGCGGTTTTGGGCCGCGGTTTTTTTGGTGCGGTGAAGATCACCGGAGCGAAAAACAGGAAACCGCCGGGGAAGGACGGTGTATGTGACAGTTGATTTCTCCGATATTTCGCATTAATTTCTCAGAAACAAACTGTTAAAAAATAATTCGGTTTTTGTTCAAAAAAGCACTTGACAAGTGGCAAAAGTTGCGATATAATTACGGGCAGATGAACAAAATGTTAACAAAACCGGGCCCGGAGCCTTCCCGCGGCTGCCGCGGAGGTCACGGATCGGGGGAGGAATAACAGCATGAAAGTAACGAGATGTCCCGAAGGCCATTATTACGACGCCGATGTCTATCCGTCGTGCCCGCACTGCGGGGGCGACGGAGCAAAAGAGCGGATCGCCGCCGCGTCCGTTCCGGGGTCAGGGAGTCCCCTCAAAAGCCCCGCCCCGGGAGGCAGGGGTAGGGGGAGGGGAAAGGCAAAAAAACGCCGGACAGCCGAAGAGAGCGAAGCGCCGGGCGGGTCATGCGTCGGGAGCATATGCGAGCCGACCGAGATACTCAGTCCATCTGAGATAAGGAAACTGCTCGGCAGTAACGCTCCGTCGGAGCCGGGAGAACGCGAGGGAGGAAATGCCGTGCCGGTGAGCTTCAGCATAACGCCGGAAGGGATGAGTGTTCCACTGTCACCTGCCGGCGGAAGACGTCAGACGCAGACCGCGGACGTCGAAGAGATAGTAATGGAAGAGAAACCGGAAGAGCAGGCGGAAGAAGTTCCGGCGGAAGAAATACCGCCGGCGGCGGTCGCACCGCGGGACCGGAGAGATCTCCCGCCGGGAGCCGCCGCGACATGCCCCGGCGGCGGAGCGGTCTGCGGGAAGACGCTCGGCATGTTCGGCTTCGTGCCGTCCGACGCCGGGAACACGAGGCCGCTCGCGGGATGGCTCGTGGGCGTCGCGGGGCCGTATTTCGGGAAAAGTTTCGAGATCCTCCCCGGAAGGAATTCGGTAGGGAGATATCTTTCGAACGATATCCCGCTTTGTATGGATGATCGCGTTTCGGGAACGAAACACGCATATGTGATATACGATCCAAGGGAACGCAAATTTTACGTCGATGCCGGAGAAGGCAGCGGTCTTGTCTACTGCAAGGACAGGATCATCCTGCACCATACTGCCGTCGAACGCGGAGACGTGATCGAGATCGGAGGTGGTAAGTATTGTCTCGTACCGCTGTGCGGCAATGAATTTTCCTGGAACATGGAGTGACGATGTTATGAGGAGATGTTTCTATTGTTTTGCGGAATTTCCGGACATTTTCGAGGTCTGTCCGGCGTGCGGGAACTCTGTGGGCTGTCTTCCCGTGCCCGAGGGACATCTGCGTCCGGGAACTCTGCTGCACGGCAGGTACTATGTCGGAACAGGAGCCGGAGAAGGGGGCTTCGGGATCGTTTACCGCGGGTTCGATACCCTGAGAGGTTCAGAAGTTGCCGTCAAGGAGCTGTTTCCGCCCGGAATGGTCGGACGCTCCGGCGACGAGCTGACCGTAGAATCGACTTCTCCGCGCTCCCGCGAGGAATTCTCTCTTCGCAGAAAAAAGTTCCTGTCCGAAGCCGCGGCGGCCTGCGCCGCCGCGGGAGAGGCGGGATGCGAGATATACGACTGCTTCGGAGAGAACGGAACGGCATATATCGTTATGGAATTCATCGAGGGGGAGACATTTGCCGCCAGGATCGCACGCGGCGGTACCGGGACCGCCGAAGCGGCGGAGACCGTATACGGAGTTTGCGGTATCGTCGCACGCCTTCACCGGCGCGGGATAGTCCACCTCGATATAGCACCCGACAACATAATTCTTGTCAGGGATGACGGAAACGGCTCTCCGGTGCCTTCCGCCGGGATACGGCGGGAGCGGGCGGAACAGCCGGGATATAAAAGAATAAAACTGATAGACTTCGGAGCGGCCGAACTTAGAGCCGGCCTTTCCGGAGACCCGGGCGCGGTGTTCAAAGCGGGGTATTCAGCCCCCGAACTGTGCAAAAAGCAGAAGCTGCCTGTTTTCCGCGGCATGCTTCCGCAGCCCGGAGGGCAGACGCTTCCTTCGGCAAAGCGGATGCTGTGCGACGTCTACTCGCTGGGCGCCACTCTGTTCGCGGCGCTGACGGCGCGTAGACCGCCCGACGCGCAGCCGGGTGATGCCGGTGCGACGCTGTTCTCGCACGAAGAATGCGCCCGCATACCCGGGAAGATCAGAAAAACTGTTGAAAAGGCGATGAGCTATGATCCCGAGGACAGATTCGGTTCCGCGGAGATGCTCGGCGACGCCATCGCCGAGGCGGCTTCGGAGTCAGGGATCGATATCCTTTCCCTCCCCGGCAGATGCGGGGATCGTAAGGGGAGGAAGACCGGAAAAAAGTCTTATTCCGCGGATGCCACGTGCCGTCAGCGGGAACGCGCCGGGAGCGCGGCGCCCGCTTCCCGGCTCGTACTGCCCGGACAGAGCGGCGCGCTGCCGCCCGGGACTCTTCTCCGGGGCAGGTATACGTTAAGACCCGGCTGCAGACGAGTCGGGGCCTGCCTGGAATACGAGGCCGAAGATCTCTCCCTGGATACGGAGGTGACGGTCTGCGAATACATGCCGAGAGGCAGGTGTTCGCGCGCCCCCGACGGTTACACGCTCGTCAGTTCGGAACCCGATTTTCGCGACGGCGTATCGGCCGCACGGAGCGCCATGCAGAGATACGCGACATTCGGCGGCGACCCGGGGTTCGCGGGCATCACCGACGTCTTCAGCGAAAACGGAACGGTCTGTTACGTCTGTAAAAAAACGGACGGGAAACTCCTCCGCGATGCTCCCGGGACAGCGGGCAGGCTCAGTTGGAATGAGATATGCGAGGCGCTGAGCGGCGTCGCAGCTTTTCTCTGCAGGGTCTGTCGGGAAGACTGCACACGCGGCGTCCGGGATGGTGATGGCTCCGGCTTCGGGAACGTCGGTCCGTCGACGCTCACCGTCACAAGGGACGGATTCCGTCTCCGGTATCCCGCGGCGATACATTTCCCGCGAAGGCTTTACGGGTTCGGGAGCATCACGCCCGGATTCTCACCTCCGGAGGCGTATTATCCGGACAGGGCGGGCGTATCACAGTCCGGGAACGCGTGCGCCGGCGCTTTGATGAGCGCTGCCGACAGTTATTCGCTCGCGGCAGTGTGCTGGTATCTGCTTACCGGAATGATCCCGCCGGACGCGCCGGCAAGGACGTCGCGCATCGCGGGAGGCGGGAGCGATCCGCTGGTTTTCGGAAGAGGTACTTCGAAGGCCGGAGCGGAAGCCGAAAGGTACCTTTCGCTCGCACTGTCGCCGAATCCGGACCGCCGCTACCGCGGCACCGCGTACCTCATTCACCGGCAGAACGTGACCGGAGGCTGAATTGAGAAGAAAAATAATCCTGATCACCGAGGACGGCGGTTTTGCCGCGAGGCTGGCGGCGTCGCTCGAGAGGAAACACCCGGGTGAATGCGAGATAAGCGCATTTGCGTCACCGGAGGCGGCGGAGAAGATCCTCAGAGCGGAGAAGCGCTCCGGTATCCTCGTGGCAGCAGATCCGGCATTTTACGGTACGGTCGCAGGGGCAGGGGAGTCCGGGGGAAGCCCCGGGATCCTGATACTGAGCGAACATCCGAAAGAGGCCGGATTCCCCGGGATACCGACGGTATACAAATTTGCCGGAACAGAGGAGATATACAGGCTCTTCGTCAGGGAGTCGGCCGGAAAAACCGCGGCAGGATCTGCAGCGGGCGGCAAAAAAGGAAGGTGTGCTCTGTTCATGCCGGTATCCGGAGGCGCAGGAGCGACGACTGTATCCGCAGCGGCGGCCGCCTGCTCGGTGTCGCGTTCCGGCGGGCGAAGCCTGTGGCTGTCGCTCGACCCGCTGCGCGGAGGCGGAGGAATGCCCGAACCGTCGGGCGGGGGAGGACTTACCGATATGATCTTTGCGCTGCTTTCGAAACACGGCGGGGACATCGTTTCCCGGCTCGAGGGCTGCGTGAGCCCCGATCCGGGAGGAAGCGGCGCTTTCACGGCGGGGAGCGCGCAAAGGCCGGCCGATCTCGACAGCCTCGGCCCCGAAGAGGTGTCGCTTCTCATCATGACTCTTTCGGAGATGTTCGGGACGGTCGCGGTCGACCTTCCTGCTGCATTCGGGGCCAGAGAGAGAGCATTGTTCGGCATCTGCGACGTCATCGTTCTCGTCGCCGAAGAAGGCAGAGATCCTGAGCGGCTGCTCGGAGAGGCGGAGATGGCCGTACGCGACGCGGAGATGATGTCGGGCGTCCCGCTCGAAGGAAAGATACGCACCCTGATAAACAAAAGCAGGTCCGGCGAAAGAGCGACGGGCGGACGTGCGTCGGCCGAGATAATCAGGCTCGGGGGTGGGCCCGATCTGTACCGCCGCGTGGCATCGTCGTCGCGTGAGGCGCTTGAGGCGCTGACAGGATGGGTATGACGAAAGACAAGTCAGCGGATACCGCGGTGTCTGACGCGGTCGCGCTCGCGGCGGCCGGGATAAGGGAGAATCTGAAGAGCGCCACGGTCTCGCTGTCCGATTCCGAACTCGGGGAGAGGATAGAGAAGGAACTGAGGGCCTGCCCAGAGATCGCCCTGAAACTCTCCCCGAAGGAGATTAGCGCGCTGGCGTCTGGGATCTTCGGGAGCATGCGCGGATTCGGTCCGCTCGACCCGCTGCTTGAGGACCCGGAGATCACGGAGATCATGGTCAACGGCGCGGACAGGGTCTTCGTCGAGCGCGGGGGGCGCGTCGAGCCGTGCGGAGTGAGATTCGAGAACGAAAAGACTCTGGAGGACATTATTCAGAGAATAGTCGGACTCGCCGGGAGGGAAGTCAACAGGGCAAATCCCGTCGTTGACACCAGACTGCCTGACGGAGCCCGCGTGAACGTGGTGCTGCCGCCGCTGTCAGTCGACGGAGCGGTCATGACGGTCAGGAGGTTCCCGTCGGACCCGATGACGCTCGAGAGGCTGATCTCGCTCGGTTCTCTTACCGCACAGGCGGCTGACGCGCTGAGCCTGCTGGTAAAGGCGAGATACAATATCTTCATAAGCGGAGGCACGGGTTCAGGGAAGACCACCTTTCTCGGAGCGCTGACCGGATGCATCCCGCCCGACGAGCGTATCATCACGATCGAAGACAGCGCTGAACTGAGCATAAAGGGTATCCCCAACCTCGTCCGTCTCGAGACAAGAAACGCCAACAGTTCGGGAAGCGGGAGAGTCGGCATATCCGAACTGATCAGGGCTTCTCTCAGGATGAGGCCGGAGAGGATCATCGTGGGCGAAGTCAGGGGGCCGGAGGCGCTGGACATGCTCCAGGCGATGAATACCGGCCACGACGGCTCGATCTCGACCGGTCACGCGAATTCTTCAGCGGATATGTTCACGAGGCTAGAGACGATGGTGCTGCAGGGCGGATCGTCGATCCCGCTCGACGCCGTAAGGGCTCAGATAGCCTCGGCTATAGACATAATCGTCCACCTCTCGAGGATGCGGGACAAAAGCCGCAGGACGGTCGAGATCTCGGAGGTGGCCGGAGTCGGAAAGGGCAGGGGAAAGCAGTCCGGCGGAGGTATCGCGCTCAACCGCCTGTTTGAATTCCGGGAAGATCCCGGAGCAGGCTCGGGGAACCGGGTCGAAGGCAGGCTCGAAAGGACGGAGAACAGACTGATCGGCCGCGGCAAGCTCGAGGCCGCGGGCATAGTGACCGATGTCATATGAGTGACCCGGGCTACGGCATGACGCCGGTCCGAGTGGTGTGAAAAAGGAGGCGACGGAAACAGGATGACGGACGGTAACGGCAGGAATATCAGGGACGGAGGACAGTCCGACCGCGGCGCCGCGGGAATGATCCGCGTGAAGCGGCGGATGAAGGCGTCGGAACTGCTTGCCGGCATCTTCGCCGGAGGCGCGTGCGGATTTGCCGCTTTCAGCATAATGTTCGGCAGCATCGCGCTAAGTCTCGCCGCGGCCGCCGTTTGCGCGGCAGCCGGGGTGAGGATATACGGAAAGATACTCGAGAAAAAACGCCGCGACACGCTTAAACTCGAATTCAGGGACGTGCTCGAATCGCTTGGAAACTCTGTTTCATCCGGGAAAAACAGTTACGAGGCGTTTTACGACGCCTGCCGCGACCTGAAGGCCTCGCGAGGTTCGGGCAGCGACATGGTCCGCGAACTTGAAAGACTGACGAACGGCCTGGAAAACGGATCGACTCTCGAGGAAATGCTCGCAGGGATGGCACAGAGGACCGGAGACCCGGACATCGCGTGCTTTTCCGAGACCTTCGCCGCCTGCGGAAGGGCCGGAGGAAATATGAAGCAGATCATATGCATAAGCCGGGATATAATCACCGACAGGATCTCGGTAGGCATGGAGATCTCGGCGTCAGTGGCATCGGGCAAGAACGAGATGTACGTGATGTCGGTTCTTCCGTTTGCCGTCGTCGCCATGATGAAGACGCTCGGAAACGAGGCCCTGACCGGAAATTCCTTGCTGAACGTCGGAGTGAAGATAGCTGCTCTCTGCCTTTTCGCTGCCGCGTTTGCCGTTGGGAAGAAGATCACCGATATCACCGTGTAAAGGAGAACAAACCGATGAGAAACGCAGTGAGTTTCATTGCCGCGTCGGCGGGTACTGTGCTGTCCGCAGCTGTATTGATCATGTACTTCCTTTTCAGGAACGGATACAGGGATATCGAGACGATCGCCGACGGGAGGTACATACTCTGTCCGCCGCTGATCTTCTTAGGCTGCGGGATGATCGCTGCCTTCGGGAGAAAGAGAAAAAAGGAACGCGGAGGGCTCGAAGGGCTGAAGAATATGTACGGAGAGCTGTGCGGGAGAGATAATTCATCGTTCATGCTGTACTGCTTCAGGGCTTCGTCGCTGTCGCTGTTCTCGCTGCTGCTCCCGTCGGGACTGCTCCTCGCAGCGCTGTCCCGCGAGCCGTTCCTTGTGGTACCCGCGCTGATCCTGCCGGCATTCCCCTGCCTTTATATGTATTTCGAGGCGAAAAGGCGGTCGTCGGCGCGCAGGGCTGAGATACTGTCCGAGCTGCCTTCGGTGACGTCGCTGCTTACGCTGCTGATCAGCGCGGGATCGGTGCTGAGAGAAGCCTGGGAGATCACTTCAAGGTCGTCGGAAGGGCCGCTTTGCCTGCAGATGAGGACTGCGGCAGAGAAAATGAAAAACGGCGTGCCGGAATGCGACGCTCTTTATATCTTTTCACAGGAATGCGGTGTTAAGGAAGCAAGGCAGCTTGCGTCGCTTCTCATACAGAATATCGAAAAAGGCAGCGACGGACTGTCGAGATCGCTTCGCATAATGAACGACGAATGCTGGGCGGAGAAGAAGCACCGGGCGGTCGTAAAGGGAAAGACCGCGGAGTCGAAACTGATGATCCCCCTCATGATGATGTTCATCGGCGTGCTGATCATGATAGTGGTACCGCTGTTTACAAATATCATATGACAGACAGAAAAAGGAGGTTTCTGCTTGAAAAGGAACAGATCGGAAAGACGGCTGCGGAAGGCCGCCGCGGCTTGCGGCAGTCTGCGCGGGGAAAACGGGGAGGCCAATCTGATCGCGGTGATACTCATAATAATCGTTGTCATCGCGCTGGTGGTCATTTTCAGAAATCAGCTGATCGGGATAGTGAACCGGCTGTTTGAAAAGATCAACGGTTCAGTCGACGGATTCTGATCCAGAGGCGGAGGGCCGGATATCCTCCGGCCCTCCATAGCCGGCAGACCGGAGAAAAATGAAGAAAAAAAAGGACAAAATCATCATAAAAGACTCCGCCGTCCGTGCCGGCGGAGAGAAGGACACAGGAGAGAGCGGAGCGGTACAGATCGTAGAGATGTCGCTCGTGCTGCCGCTCGTGATTGCCGTTACCGCGGTGCTTATCCTGTTCGGGCTCAGAGTCGCGGACGGTTATTCGGTCAGAAGAATCGCCGCGAGATACGCGACCGCCGCCTCTAGGGAGATCGCCTGCCCCGGGTATATATCCCTGTACAGATCATCCGGATTCAGGGGGAACGATCTTGACATGGCCGAAGGCGAACTGCCTGACCAGACAGAGGTAAACACCGCGGTCTCCGAGCACCGGCCGTACAGGTATTTTTCCGGAAAGACGCCGCAGAGCTTCGCCGTGATGGCGTCGGCGATGAAAAACGAAGCGGTCCGTTCGTCGTTCGTCTCATGCCGTAAATGCGACTGCGCCCTCGTCCTGAAGAAGGATGGCCTCAGGATCAGGGTCACGGCGACGGTCAGAAAATACCGCAGCCTTCCTTCGCTTTTCGGTATCGGCGGATATGATTCATCAGGAACTGCGGTATCCGTCACGGCAGCGGTCACCGACAGCTGCGAGTTCGTCAGGGACACCGACACCGTTCTCGATATCGCCGAGAGACTTGCCGGGCAGTTCGGCATCGACAAGGATAAGATCGGAGAGAAAACGGGCGGGTTCATCGCTTCATTCAGGGAAATGGCAGAGAGGTTTACGGGATGAAAAAGAGGACGCTGGGATCGGTATCGCTGTTTCTTGCGCTGATAATGCTGCCGGTCTTTACCGTCGCGGGACTGACGGTCGAAAACTGCAGGATATCAGCGGCAAGGAGCGAACTTGCCGGGGCAGGAGAACTTGCCATGAATTCCGCGCTGACCGGATACGACAGAGTGCTTTACGACGTATACGGCCTGTTTGCGTCATCCGCGTCCGAAGAGGAGCTGACGGCCGCCGCCTACGACTATTTTGTGAGAACGGTCGAGAACACCGGCGTCTTCGACGGCAGCGACGGCTACACCAGGGCGCTCGCGAACAGTCTATTCGGGGCATCCGGACTTCCTTCGGGCCTGTTCGGCAACCTTGTCAGGATGCGCTCAGAGGACATAACTGTCACCGGGGTGCCGTCGTCGTCGATCGCCAATCCGGCAGTTATGGAACGGCAGATCGTCGAATATATGAAATACAGAGGTCCGGTGGATCTGACGGCCGGCCTGCTGACCAAGATCGGCTGTCTGAAGGAACTCTCAGGACAGACCAAAGCTGCCGAAAAGAAGATCAGGTACGGAAAAAAGCTGAGCGACGTCGACTCGGTATCGGAGAAGGCTTACATTGCGATGAAGGATTGCCTCGACACTCTTGAGCACTCGGTCTTCGACGGCGGCAGAGCTGACAGGGCGGCGCAGGCGGCCGGGAGGGCATCATCCCTCCTTCAGCTGATGCTTTGCTGCGCTCTCCTGACGAAAATGCCCGGGGAGATACCCGACACAGCCTCACTGAGGAAGGAGGTACAGAAAGCGGTCAGGGCGGATCTGTCAGGGGGCGGCTCCGGAGCGTCAGGACCTCTTCCTTCACCTTTCGAAGAGGCGACGGCGCTTCTCGACTCGGTGAGCGGGATCCCGGGGGAGTGGAACGACGGAGGACGGGTCATGCGTCTGTCGTCCGGTCCCGGGACGGTGTGGAGCGGGACGGTCCCGGCAGACACATCTGAAGCAGGATCGAGGATCCGCGCCGGCGCCGGATATCTGCTTGAATCGGAAAGTGCTGCCCGTGATCTCGAGGGCGAGTATTCCAGGCTTTACCGTGCGGAACTGCTTGCAAAGGAAGCCGAAAAAGAATCAGGGTACGACGTCCGGTTCATCGTCGCCGAGTGCGAAGAAAAACTGTCGGTGCTGGAACTGATCTTTTCAGTGACGAAGAAGGTCCGGGAGCAGATCGAAACGGCCGGCGAGGCATACGGCCGCGCCGCGGTATCCGAACTGCATTACACAGTCTATTCGGACGCCGTCTTGCTGTCGGAAAAATTCGGGCTGGCGGCGGAGGCGTGCGAGGAACTGAAAAACAGCATTGACGGCCTGAAAAAAGAAGCCGACGAATGGAAAAGAGCCGTCGACGCCCTATCTCCGTCGGAGATAAAGAGCGGCATGGAGTCGGACATCAGAAAGACGGCCTCGGGTTACAGCCGCGAAGCCGCTGAGAGGACCGTCGTGCTGCTCCGGGATAACAAAGCGGTCTTTGACGAAATAAAGGACGGGCTCGGCCCTGCGTCGGCCGCAGGGGTCGATCTCCGTGTCGCGAACGCTCCGTCGGTGAATTTCAGGAAGGCGGTATGGGATAAGATAACGGAAGCTGTGCCCTGTGCCGCCGGCGTGAAGTACATGGACTATCAGGATATCTCATCCGCTGCGGAAGCGATCGAACCGAGAGGTTTTACGGGTTATCATCCTGAGAACGGGGGTCCCCTCGGGCTCGAGCTTTATTCGGAACACGGCACGGACCGCAACTCGGAACTATACCGGAGCCTTGCAGAGTCACATTCCGGAAAGGAAAACTCCGGCCGTGACGGGGCGGAGGAACAGCTGGAACTCAAGGAAAAGCTGGTGGAGAGCGCAAAGAACTCCGCCGGTACCGAAGAGGAAGTGAGCGGACCCGCGATACTCCCTGAAACGGTGAGCTCGGTGATCGCCTCCGACGTCGCAGGCGTCATAGCAGGACTGTACGGAGGGGCGTCGCTGATAACGGATTTCGGAGACGGCGGCTTTTCCGGCCAGACCGACGGTGAACTGTGCGAGTCTGCTTCGTCAGGGCTGGGGCAGGCGTCGCGACTTTTGTCCGGGATCGCCGAAATAGGCGAGGCGTCGCTCGAAACGCTCTTTGCCGAAGAATATCTCACCGGGATGTTCAGCTGCTACGGGGATTACATAAGTGTAAAGAACGGGGGAGATGCGCTCTCGCTCAGCGGCACCGACATGAGCTCCAGGTCATGCTTCGGAGCCGAAGCGGAATACATACTCTGCGGATCCGACAGGCTGAAAACGAATCTCTATTCGGTTAGAGCAATGATATTCGCGGTGAGATTTGCCCTCAACACACTGTTCGTCATGACAGATTCGGAATGCAGGGCAGCCGCGATGACAGCGGCGTCGGCTATAGCCGGGTGGACCGGATTCGGCGCACCTATCGTTCAGAACGTCATTCTGGTCGCATGGGCGCTGGCCGAATCGGGCGTCGACATCGCCAGACTGCTGAAGGGGGAGTCAGTTCCGATCTACAAAAGCAATGATACGTGGACGCTGGGGATTGGCGGACTTAAAAAAGCGCTTGCGGACGGCATCGGGACAGCTGCCGTCGACGTATGCGAGGATGTCTTCGACAGGATAAGAGATTATGCCGAAAAAAAGACCTCCGAGGCTGCCGACAGACTCGCCGGCAGCATAGAGGAGTACGCCGACAGCACTCTCGACGGCCTGTTCGAATCGGTCTGCGAGACGATATGCCGCCCTGTCGAGGATATGGTCTTTGAATTCTGCGGGATGTCGGAGCGGATCGGGGCGGACAGGGTCGCATCAAGGCTCGAAGAAATACTGAACAGCGCGGAAGGTTTGCCCGGCCTTGCCGGCAGATGCGCCGGCGCGGCAGTCGAAAAACTGCTGGGCGACAGGGAGGAAACGGTCCGCTCGATAGTCGAATTCTGCGCGGGCAGCGGCGACGCCGTAAAAACGAACGAGACGGTAAGAGACTATCTGTTCGGCCGCGACATGAAAGGCGGCCTTATCGGAGGGTTGAGAGAAAAGATTTCCGCTTCCGTGAGCGGGTATATCGACGAATACAAAAACAAATTCAAGGAAGAGGCTTTTTCTCTGATAAGAAAGGGAAGCGACGGCCTCAGCGCAGCACTTGGAAAAAAGATCTCGGAATTTGCTTCCGGTATCTCGGGAGGCGATGAGCCCGGCTCCGTTTCTTCGGGGTCAGGACTTACTGCCGCCAAGGGCTTCGGGCTCGGATATGAAGGATATCTGAAGCTGTTTATCCTTCTTTCGTATCCTGCGAAGGGCGACGCGATGCTGAAGAGAGCCGCTGAAATGATCCAGATCGGCATGAACGACGGCTCATCTCCGGGCGGCTCCACGTTCGATATCACCTCCGCTCACACGATGTTCGTCTGCGACGCCTCGGTCCGCGTCGGCACGCCTTTCCTTGTGTTTGCAGCCGATCAGAGCGGAAGAGCCGGGGTCAGGCGCGACGGCAAAAGAAGACTTGTCTACAAAGGTGCCGTCACTTATTGAAAAAACGATGCCGCCCCGGAAGGAAGGGCAGAGGAGGAAAATGAGTCATGTAAATGATCGCGGCAGCAGAGGTTCATTCACCGTGGAGGCATCTCTCTCTCTGTTTCTTTTCACGGCGGCGTTCCTTTCGCTGACTCTGCTCGTCTGCGTGATCAGGACCGAGAGCGCAGTGCAGTATGCGCTCGACCAGACGGCAAAGGAACTTGCCGCGTACTGCTACACCGCCGGAAGGGCGGGGCAGCTGTTCGGAGGATTTGCCGGCAGCGGAGACGACGGAGTGGATCCTCACTCGGGAGGGGAGGCTTTTCTGTCCGCTGTGGAAAAACTGTCGTCTCTGTCTGGCGGCAAAGGCAGTGAGACGCCGGAGGGATTTGCAGGGATCATGGCGGAAAAGCTGTCGGGCCTGGGCAGCGGGTTTTCGAGTATATCGTCTGCTGCCGAGGAACTTTACGAGAGCTTTGAACCGCTTGCGGAATCCCCGGACGGGGTGCTGTCCGCGCTTTCGGGCATTCTCGCCGGAGGAGTGATCCGCGAAGCCGCCGGAAGAGCGATCGCCGGGCCGCTCTGCCGGCTCATAATGCCGGGATATCTGACCGACTCGGGCAGGAACTCATTGGGAGAGGCAAACGCAAGACTCGAAAAATGGGGCATCTACGGGGGGCTGCGAGGGATAAACTTCGCCTTTTCGTCGATACTGAAAGACGGAAAAAGCATAACGCTCGTAGCGGTATACAGACTGAAACTGTTCGACTTCGGACTGTTCGGAGGAAGTATCAGGGTATGCCAGACCGCGTCGACTGCTGCATGGCTGCCTGAACCGGTGATAGTCGATACCGGTGATTCGTCTCCTGCAGATTCGGTGTGGCGGCTCGACAATTTCGCGAGAGGAAAGAGGATCGTAGCGGACGAGAAGGCGAAAAAACCTTCGATGGCCGTTGCGGGAGGAGCGGGGATCGATCTTTACGACCGGTCATTTCCCGAGTACGTTTCGGTAGTTTCGGTGAATATTTTCAATCCGACATATTCGGTGTTCACCCCTCCTCCGGATGACGAGGAGACTACGACTGACTGCTACTCCATGAACAGAAAAGCGATCCTCAAAGAGATAAACGAGAACGCGTCAAAACTGAAAAAAAGCGCCGGGAAGCTGAGGCCCGGCGACATGATAAAGATGGAATCCGGAGAAGAGCTCCCGGCGGGCGGAGAGAGGACTTTGCTGCGGCTCACTGTCGTGGTCCCCGAAGAGGGGATCAGGTTCTCGACTCTGCTCGAATCCGTGGGAGAGTCCTGCAGCGGCAAATACGGCATTATAGTCGACTATGTTTTCCGCGATTCGGCGTTTTAGGAGGATGATGTGAACGACTTTACGGTGATACTGATTTTCATTCTGACAACATGCGCGGGTGCCGCGTTTACGGTATCGTACACCCGGAGGAAATTCCCTGCGGGCTGTATAAGAAATGGGGTCGTTATTTCCGGAGGAAGGAACGGAGCCGGAGTGATGAGATTCGCGTGCGCCGCCGCGGCCGGAGGTGCCGTCTTTTCGGCTGTGATCTGCGTTCTTGCACTGACCCTCAGACCGGCAGAAGCGGAATATCCGGTACTTACGGCGGAGCGGACAGCCTTCTTCTGGGCGGTGCTGGCGGCGTCGGTGACCGACCTTCTGGACCGCAGGATACCCAACGCGATAGTGTTCTCCGCCGCCGCGGTCAGATCGGTGATACTTGCGGTCATCGCGATCTTCGGAGCGAACGAAGATCTGATGAACGGGGAACTGTTTGCCCGCAGCGGAGAGCCTCTCGAGTGCCTTGTCAGTTTCCTCATAATGACTGCCGCGGTGACGGGCGCCTTTTTCCTGTCGAAGGGCGGGATAGGCGCCGGAGACGTAAAGCTGATCTCGCTCACGGCGCTGTGCTTCGGCGCGTCCGGATCGCTGCTTCTGCTGTTTTTCGCCTTTCTCCCCGCAGCGGCGTTCGGGATAGTGATGCTCATCGCGAAAAAGTCGGGCCTGAAGGCCAGTCTTCCGCTCGCCCCGTTTATCTGCTTCGGCATGTCCGTCCTTTGGATCCTTGAGGTGACATCGCCGTGAAGAGGTCCGCAGGAAAGCCCGGGAAGATCCTCCGGGCAGCGGCGCCGCTGATCCTTCTCTCTCTCTCAGCAGCGGTCTGGGCAGTGCTCCCCGCCGCGGTCAGGTACGATTCTGCCCGCTACGCGGAACTCGTGGAAGCGGGAGACGGTTACTTCGGAAAACGGATATATCTCGACGCGTCGGAATGCTACCGCGAGGCGCTCGACGTCGACCAGTCGGACTACGGGCTGAGGATTAAATACATACGCGCCTGCAGACAGCTCGGAGACCATGCGGCTTTCATCGACGGCTGCGAAGCCGCCATGGCGGCGGAGCCCGGGAAGAGCGGGGCGTACGAGGAACTGGCGGGTTATTACTATTCGTCGGGGAAATATACCGAAGCATATTCGGTCATAGGAAAGGCCCGCCTCTCCGGATGCACCGCGGCAGGCTTATCGGAACTCGAAGAGAAGATGGCCTGTACGTTTACCGACAGATACGTATTTGTGTCTTCCGCTCTTGACTGGCATTTTGCCGGAGGGAGGGGATACGCCGCGGCGCAGACCGACGGCAAATGGGGCCTGCTCGGCAATGACGGAAAAAAACTGCTCGCCTTCTCTTACGACAGCGTCGGGATGTACGATGACGAGTCGGGACTCGTCAACGTTTCGAAAGACGGAGAATGGTATTACGTCGACCTTCGCGGGAGGCGGAGACTGGCTCCCGGAAGCGAATACGAGTATCTGGGACCGTTTTCGGGCGGCATCGCCCCGGCATGCCGCGACGGCGTCTGGGGCTACATAGACCGCGGAGGCAGGGAGGTCCGCTTCGGATTCGAATATGCCGGGGCCTTCGCGGGAGGCATCGCCGCGGTCATGAGTGACGGTAGCTGGTCTCTCATAAACAGCAGATTCGTTTCGCTGACCGCTTCCGGTTATGACGGGATCCTCGTCGACTCGTACGGTTACGCGACGGCATTCGGGACGGCGGTCGCACTTCGCGACGGTATGTATCATTTCGTCGCTTCCGACGGCACCGAATCGGAGAAGGGATTCGCGGATGCGAGGCTTCCGGCATCTTCAGAAGGATATGCCGCAGTTCTGCTCGATGAAGGCTGGGGCTTTGCGGACAGAGAGGGAAATGTAGTGCTCCGGACTTTCTTTACGGATGCCGGATCGTTCTCCTGCGGGATAGCACCTGTGGGGAAGGACGGCGGATGGTTCTTCATCAACGAAAAAGGGGAACGAGTGACGCCGGAGGGGAAAAACTATTCCCTCTGCGGATGTCTGTCGCCCGACGGCGCGGCGTTCGCCGGCAGCGGGGACTGCCTCAACATTCTGCTGCTTTGCGCGTTTTCAGACGGCTGACCGGATCCTTATGGAAAAATGACAGGAACAGGGGTAAAAATGGAAGGCAAACCTAAAACGCCCGTTTACGAAAAGACCGGGAAAACAAGAGGGACCGGAGAAAAAAATCTTGACTCCGGACTCTGTTTGCAATATACTTTTAATGTGGACTCGGCCGACAGCTTTTCTCTGTCGGTCATAACGAACGCTGATGTCCCCTTTTTCTTCCGGGCTTCAGCTTTCCGCTCGGACGGAACGGTCACCCTGACATACGACACAAGCGGCTACGAGAGCGCGAGATCTTATCTGGGGTCGGCATCCGCTTCACGCATTTTAGGACTGTTCTGCGGTATCTGTGACGCAGCCGCTGCAGCCGAGGATCATATGATCGACGGAAACCTCGCCGTCATCACGCCCGATCGCCTGTTTGCCGCGCGCCGCGGTGACGACGGTACCGACGTGAAGCTCATCTGCCTCCCTGTGGCCCCGGAAGACATCGACTCCTGCCCGCTTACTGAAGGCGCCGCGGCAGCTGTGGAAGGCGGAGTTCCGGCAGTTTTCCCTTCAGTTGAGGAAGGCCTGAGGGAGCTCCTGCGCCTGGCAGGAGAAGCGGGACAGGGCTTTGATTCCTCCGGCGCCGCGAAATACATCGACGAATACGGATTTTCCGCTAAAGGATTCAAGGACTATCTGCTTTCCGCCGGGATCCCTGACGGCGTGACAGGCCAGCTGTCATCCTGCGCGCCGCTAAGGCCGGCCTGTGACGCTCCCGCGGACGGACCGGACGGATATCTCCCGCGTACGGGAGATGCGGTATATGAGACCGGCCGGGGAGTACCGAAGAGGTCCTGGAATGACCCGTCCGGATCGGGATATCTCTCATGCGGTGCGGGAACCGCCGGATCCGGAGCAGAGGAGCGTGTATCGGGACCGGGAGCCGCCGGATCCGCATTTTGGGAAAGTGAATCAGGAACGGGCAATCCCGCGTCCGGAAACGACGAAACAGGACCCGAAGTCAGCGGGGGGCCTATAACCTTACGGGATATTTTGAGAAGCCCCCGGATGAGCAATATCAAGGCATTCATAAAACAGGTATCGGGACGGGGACGCGTCAGAGAGGGACCCGCGCGCAAGACAGGTGCCGGCGTGCCGCAGGATGCCGGATGCCGGGTGTGCCTCGCTGATACCGCCTCCGGAAAAAGATACGGTATCTACGCGCTGCCCGTACGTATCGGAATGAACGGGATGACATGCGGGATCGTGCCGGAAGGCTGCCGCGCGACGAGCCGGGAGCATGCCCTGATATCCTATGAAAACGGACGGTACCGGCTTACCGACCTAGGTTCGACCAACGGCAGTTATCTCAACGGCATACGCATATTTCCGGGGATCCCCGTGCTCATCTCCCCCGGAGACGAGATAATCCTCGGGGACTTTAAAACGCATTTCGAAACGGCGGACCGGAGAATACAGCAATAATACAGAACGTCAGACTGCCCGGGGCGCAGATGAAAGGAGGACGGAGCCGTGAAACAGCGCAACAGCATAAAAAAACTCGACTGCCGGCTTTCCGCTGCCGCTGAATACGCTAGGCCGGGGGCGGTATTCGCCGACATCGGCACCGATCACGCCTATCTTCCGGTCAGCCTGTGTCTTAGCGGGACCGCTCCCTCGGGCGTCGCATCCGACCTGCGCGAAGGTCCCTGCAGGAGAGCGGCCGGAAACATAGAGAAAGCCGGGCTTTCGGACCGGATATCCGTCGTCATGACCGACGGTCTCGACGGGATCGACCGTTTCTCTCCGGATGATATCTATATACTTGGTATGGGCGGAGAACTGATAGCATCCATCATAGGCAGATCAGAATACGCGAAAAAAAGCGGAGTCAGACTGATCCTTCAGCCGATGACGCACCCTGAGCGGCTTCGCGCCTTTCTCCTTGGGGAAGGTTTCGATATAACCGATGAAAAACTCGTCTCCGACCCGCCAGGCGGGACTGCCGTCGGAAGTCGAGGCGGGAGAGGAGCAAGGTCAGTGATATATCAGCTGATCTACTCCCGGTATACAGGTGAGCGCCGGATCCTGCGGGACACTCCCGAAGAGGCGGCAGAGCTGCTCCTCGGAAAGATCAACATCGAGAAGGGCGGCGTGCTGCTGTCGAAGCTGGCCCGGTCGTACTCGCGTTCGCGTGCGGAGGAGGCGGCAGGGCTCCGGTCATCGGAATGCGACCGGGGAGCCGAGGCGGAACGCGCCGCGCTGATCGCGGCGAAGCTGAATGAGATAGCGGAGGGGTGCGGTAAAGACGGATGAACCGCGTCTGTCGGCCCGGCAGTCCGAAGGGGACTCCGCGGGATTGCGGAGCGTCGCTGCGCCCTGTATTATTTCGAAACTTTGTTCCGGTTTTATGCTGTTGGAACGCCGCTGAAAAAGTCTTCCGGCAGTGAGAAAAACGGGCGCCCCGGCGCCGAAACCGCTTGATATTGGATAGGAAAAATGATATAATATACGGTGATGTCGCTTCTCCCGCAAAGAGGCAGGCATCGCCTTTTCAATTGTTTAAACGGAGGATCGTAAATGATTTACGCGTCGGCAAATATACACGGGTGTTATCAGCTCTGGAACCGGCTTCTCAAGAAGATAAATTTCAAGGATACCGATTCGATGTTCGTGCTCGGCGACACTATAGATATCGGGGACGGGGGAATCGAACTGCTCGAGCAGCTATCTTACGCTCAGAACATCTGGCCCGTCGCGGGCAGGCACGAAGTCACCGCCAGAAAATACCTTTCGGGTTTTGACTCTCTGCTGAAATCGGGCAAGGCTCCCGATCCGGAGTTCGTCGAAGGGATCAAGCGGTGGCTGGAAGACGGCGGACAGCCAACTTTCGACGCGTTCCGCGAACTCGACAGCGAAAGCCGCGAGGGAATACTCGAATACCTGAACGACATGCCGCTGTACGAGGAAGTGCGCGCGGGCGGCGTTGATTATCTGCTCGTCAACACCGGCATCACCGGTTTTGACATATCGAAGAGCCTCGATGACTACACCGAGGACGATCTCTTCGGGGACAGCCCGGTGCGCAAGGTCCCCGGGTACACCGTCATATGCGGAGCTCTCCCGACGACGGAGAACTTCTCGCGCGACTGCCGGATCCGGCGCGGCGACGGTTTTATTGACATCGACTGCGGGGCAGCCCGCGGAGGCAGGCTCGCCGCCCTACGGCTCGACGACGGAGCCGAATTCTACGTTGAGTGAAGACCTGGCAAATGCTAAAAAAGCAGGTTAAGGAGAAGAAATGGAGTACAAAAGGATCTTGACCGTACAGGATATATCCTGCATCGGTCAGTGTTCGCTGACAGTCGCGCTGCCGATCCTCTCGGCGTGCGGACTTGAGACAGCCGTCCTTCCTTCGGCGGTGCTCTCGACCCATACGGGCGGCTTCAAGGGCTATACATTCAGAGACCTGACCGGCGATATGCCGGCTATCGTCGATCACTGGGAGAAGGAAGGCCTGTATTTCGACGCGGTATACACCGGGTATCTCGGAAGCGCAGAGCAGGTGTCGATCGTCATGGACATCGCGAAGAGGCTTCTGAAGCCGGGCTGTCCGCTGATAGTCGATCCCGCGATGGCTGACAACGGGAAGCTGTATCCCGGATTTGACGCGGATTTTGTCGATTCGATGAAAAAACTCGTGTTTTCGGCCGACTGCATACTGCCGAATATCACCGAAGCCTGCCTGCTTACCGGGGGCGAATACCGCGAGCAGTACGACAGGCGGTATATAGCCGACCTTATCGGCGCACTCACCGCCGCCGGGGCCCGCGACATCGTACTCACCGGCGTCGGATATACTCCCCGCACGACCGGTGTCGCGGTGCTGGAGGGCGGAAAGCAGTCATATTACAGGCATAAGAAGATCGCGGGCGGCTGCCACGGCACCGGCGACGTCTTCGCCTCCGCCTTCTGCGGCGCGCTCATGCGCGGCTGTTCCTGCTATGACGCGTCAAAGATCGCGGCAGATTACACCGTTAGCTGCATCGAATACACGAACGGCGACGAAAGTCACAGATACGGCGTCAAATTCGAGCCGCTGCTCGCAGATCTGATCGCCGCGCTTCCCGAATGACCGGTGCCCCTCCGATGACAGAGCCTTTCCTTCTGTCCCCGGCGCTCAAAAGCCGGATCTGGGGCGGCGACCGCGCGGTACGTCTTTACGGCAGGGAACTCAGCCCCGACGGCACCGCGGCAGCGGAATACTGGGAGTGTTCGTCGAGGGCCGACGGACCGTCGACCGTCTACGGCGGCAGGTTCGACGGAATGTCCCTCGGCCGGCTGCTCGACATATGCCCGGAGATCACGGGCGGACGGTTCGACGGGAGCACTTTTCCCGTGCTTTTCAAGGTCATCGACGCCGGACAGAAGCTGTCGGTACAGGTCCATCCCGGCGACAGCTACGCGGCGGAGCACGAGAACGGGCAGCTGGGCAAGACCGAGTGCTGGTATGTCATCGATGCCGAACCCGGTGCGTATGTGATATGCGGGTTCCGGGAAGGCATCGGGCGAGAAATTGCCGCGGAGGCAATGAGGAGCGGCGGGATCGAGCCGCTGCTGAAAAAGATCCCGGTGCGTCGCGGCAGCCTTATCCCGGTGGGAGCGGGGACAGTCCACGCCATCGGCGGAGGTATACTTATCGCGGAGATCCAGGAAAATTCGGACCTCACATACAGGATATACGACTGGGGCCGCCTCGGGACCGACGGTAAGCCGCGAAGGCTCGATACCGGCAAGGCTTCCGAAGTCACGGTCTTTCCGGGCGACGGCATCCCGGGCGGTGAGCCGGATGCCGGCTTCAGGGCGGACCCGGATGCCGGAGAAGGGCGCTTTTCGTGCCGGTATTTCACTCTCGACGTTCTGCGCTGCAGAGGCGGGATGACGCTCGCTCCGGGAGGCGGTTGCTGCATCCTGTTCTGCGTGAGCGGAAGGTGCGGCATAACGGCGCGTACGCCGTCGGGAGAGATGAGTGAGACGCTGGAGGTCGGCGCCGGAAAGACGGCTTTCATACCGGCGGGAGCCGAAAACGTGTATGTCGGCGGAAACTGCGGCATACTGTACATTCACGGATTCTGACCGGCAGATGATTTCGTGCCGGAGACGGGTGTCGCGTGGTCCGGCCGGCCCGGAGCGCAGAGCAGGATCCGGATGTGCGGACAACGGCATGCCCGGAATGCTGCCGGTCACCTGACACGGCGGACCGCTGTCGGCTGAAATAATACACTGCATTTATCTTAAGCAGAGAAGAGGATTAAAATGGGTGCATACGAATACTATCTCGAATGGAAAAAAGCGGGCTGCGCGGCAGACCCGGACATAGAAAAAGAGCTCGCTGAGCTCGATCCGGAAGGCTGTCCGGAGGATGAGCGTCAGGCGAGGCTCGCGTCGATCGAGGACGGCTTCGGCCGCGACATTTCTTTCGGTACCGCCGGACTTCGCGGCGTGATGAAGGCGGGAAGCGCGTATATGAACGTCTATACAGTCGGCAGAGCTTCGCAGGCGCTCGCGTTCTATATCCGCGGCCGCAGAAACACATGTAGGATGAGAGTGGCACTCTGCTACGATTCAAGACATAAATCAAAGCTTTTCGCCGAAGTCGCGGCGCGTGTTTTCGCCTCCAACGGGATAGACGTCGCCATTTTCGACAGGATAATGCCGACTCCCTGCCTGTCGTTCGCGGTCAGGGAGCTCCGCTGCGACGCGGGAGTCATGATCACGGCGTCGCACAACTCGTCTGAATACAACGGATACAAGGTCTTCGGGCCTGACGGCTGCCAGATCACATCGGCCGCCGCCGGGGAGATCTTCTATTATTCGAAGCACATACCGATCCCGTCGGGGATAAGGATGGCCGGCGGTCCCGCCGGTATCCTGCCGTCGGGCGGAGCCGGCGGAGAGCCGGGCGATCATCCGGCTGACGGCCGCGGTACCGTCAGGTATATCGGAGAGTGTGTGATCTCGGATTACCTGAAGAACGTCAGTGCGCAGCTGAAACCGCTCATGCTTCCCGGTGTATCCGGAGAAGAGGTCATGAAATACAGGAGCGGGCTTTCGGTCGTCTATACGCCGCTGCACGGCGTCGGCCTTGAGGCGGTGACTTCCGCGCTGCGGGAGAACGGATTTACCGACGTTGCGTGCGTTCCGTCTCAGAGCATGCCCGACGGGGATTTCCCCACCTGCAGGAACCCGAATCCCGAGGATGTGACGTCTCTCCGACCGGGAATAGAGTACGCGTCGGAGCGCGGGGCGGATCTGCTCATCGCGACCGACCCGGATTGCGACAGGGCGGGCATTGCGGTCCGCCGCCGCGACGGAAGCTACCTGCCGCTGACGGGAAACCAGACGGGACTTCTGCTGGCCGACTGGATCTGCTCGCGCAGGGAAAAGGCCGGCACGATGCCTGAGGATCCCGTGATAATAACGACGGTCGTGTCGTCGGGGCTTGCTGAAAAGGCGGCGTCGGCGCACGGAGCGGGGGTCGTGCGCGTGCTCACCGGCTTTAAATACATCGGCGAGCAGATCGGAATGCTTGAAGCGCGCGGGACTGAGAAGTCTTTCCTGCTCGGCTTCGAGGAGTCGTACGGATATCTCGCCGGGACATACGTGAGGGACAAGGACGGCGTGGTGGCATCGCTGCTCATCTGCGAGATGGCGGCATCCTTCAAGAAAGAGGGAAAGGACCTTGCCGGTGTTCTCGACGCCCTGTATGAGAAATACGGATACTGCCTCGAGACCCAGCATTCGAAGATGTTCGAGGGCACAGGGGGCAAAGCACGCATGTCGGCGATAACGGATTCGTTCAGGACCGACCCGCCGCGCGAACTTGCCGGTGTCCCGGTCTCGGCCGTGCTCGATTATCTGCCCGGGATCTGCGGCCTTCCTCAGTCTGACGTGCTGAAGTTTATGATGTCCGACGGCAGCTGGATCGTTCTGCGACCCTCCGGCACCGAGCCGAAGATCAAGATCTACCTGTCGGTCACCGCTGCATCAGCCAAGGAGGCTGAAGAAAAAGAAAAGAGATTCGCGGAGGCTGTCGACAGCCGAATGTAAGCTGTTTCCGCGCTGCGTCGGTCGACAGCCGTATGTGAGCTGCCCCGTGTTTCGGGGACGTCAGCCGCACGCGGCGGATCGCAATATAGAATACCGCCAGGAACTCGTTTGAATTCCGGGCGGTATTCTTGTGCCGGAAGGCAGTGCTTTCCGGTGCCGTGCATTATTCCGGACGTCTCTTCTTCCAGGACTTTGCGCCGAGGAAGCAGAACAGACAGCCCGCGGTCCCCATGACCGCCCAGACGGCGACCACCGGGTCCCAGCTGCCGGATGCTTCGTTTATGCCTCTGTAGATGTAAGTGAAGCTCGACGACCCCAGATACACCGCCGCGTTCAGCGTGCCGGAGACCGCGGCGGAGAGCCCCGATCTGCGGAAATGGTAGCATGTATATGTCATCAGCATCGTGTTTACGCCCCACAGGCAGGCCGACGACAGCGACAGCAGGATGACTGCCGGGACGGCGAGATCCCTGAAGAACAGAACTATCAGCAGATGGAAGAAGGCCGACAGGGCAAATAGCATGCCGACGGTCGCGCACTCGTTGCGGAAGAACTTTCTGTCGATATAAACGGCAAAATAAGGGCCGGCGACCGAGATGAGCGGCATGAGCACCGAGATCAGCGCGGAATCGGAACTGAGAAATCCGAAATTCTCGGTGAGATATGTGGGGATCCAGCTGATAACGGCTTCCTTCAGCGTTCCGGATACGATCGATGCGACCGCCATGATCCCCAGCCCGGCTGCAAAGAAGTATGCAGGAGTCAGCTTTTTCTTCGTGCTGCCGGCGTCGGGAAGTTCTTCGTCTGCGATCCTCAGAGAACGCGCCGCCACGTCCTTCCTCAGCAGAGTCGTCGCGGTGAACCACACCGCGGAGCCGGCGCAGAGCAGAGAGCCGGAGAGTATGAAGACGGCCCGCCAGTCGAGTTTGAGCATGAAATAGCAGATGAGGTAGCAGAGTATCGAGCCGGCGGGGATCGAGGGCGAGATGTTCGTCGATGCCCGGTTCCTCTCGGCGGTGTCGAGCCACTCAGAGAAGACGCGGATGACTGTCGGCCAGAGCATCGAGCAGCAGAAGCCGTTGACCGCCCAGAGCGCGACGAACAGGAACCGGTTCCCGGCGAATGCCATGAGTATGTTCGCGACACCCGAGCCGAGAAGTCCGGCAGAGGCGAACAGGCCCGGCCTGACGAGCGACGTCAGTCTCCCGTTTATGAACTGGCCTGCCCCGTAGAAGACCAGAAAGGCGGCCGAGACATAGCCGTCAAACCCGGTCGGAAACAGCCCTGCGGCCGTCATATCGGTTATGCATGCCGCGAAGGTGTTCCTGCCGAGATACGACACCGCGTACGCGAAGAAGCAGAGGATGATGATCCTCCTTCCGGTCACGGTGCTTTTTCTATCGCTTGAATCGACCATTTGGATGCCGGCTGAGTCCTTTCGCCAGAAACCTTTCCCGTGGCTGCCCGAATTACTTGACAACCGACGGGAATTATCATATAATAATATCACTAACAGGGGAAAAAATCAAGAGCAAACCTGTTTCACGCTTCGGAAAAACAGCAGAATGTGGAGGTACGGTATGAGAAAATTCGGGAAGAGGCTGCTTTGCCTCGGATTGACGGCGGTCGTGATGCTTCCGCTGCTGTTCGCCTTCGGATGCGCCGGAGGGACGCCCGGGGAGACGTCGGCTCAGTTACCCGAGACCGCGGGAGATACCTCAGCGGCATCTGCCGAGTGCATCAGAATGAGCGATCTCTCTCTTTATTCGGTCATTCGGCCCGACGGGAGAGAGAGCCTAACCGATACTTCGGTCTCACTTTACACTGCGCTGAACGCACTGGTGAAGGACAGCGGCGGAAAGGTCGCGATCAAGACGGATTTTTACAAGGAAGGCGTCCCTGCCTTCTCCATCGGCGAGTATGAGATACTCATCGGAAAGACGAACCGTCCGGAGAGCGCCGAATTCATCTCCAAACTCAGATACAAGGATTACGGATACACCCTTGTCGGCAGGAAACTGGTCATCGCCGGCGGCAGCGACGAGGCAACCGCTCTCGCAGTCAGCAGGTTCATGTCGAAGGTGGTGAAGGCGGCGAAGGCTGAAGATGAACTGTTCTTTGTCATGCCCGACAGCGAATTTCTCCAGGAGGGCAATTATCTCATAGACCGGCTCTCTCTCTGCGGCACACCGGTGCAGTCGTACAGGATAATCTACCCCTCAGGCTCGACGGGCGGGGAGGAGGCAGCTGCACGTAATATAATGGAAGCGATAAGATCGGCTTCGGGATACGAGCTCGACGTACAGAGCGACAGGGATGCCGGAGCCGCGACGGGCCGCGAGATCCTGGTCGGAAAGACCGACAGGACAGCGACAGAACCGGCGACGCTCGTAAAGGACGAGGCGTATATCTGCTTCGACGGAAAAAACATTACGCTGTATGCGGCCGACAGCGCCGGATACGGCGCCGCGTTCGTCAGATTCACTCAGCTGATCGGAGACAAGAAAACGGAAGAGGTGAATGTCGTGCTTTCTGCAAAGGAAACAGTCACATACGATTCGTCGCTGCTCACGTCCATGTCGTTCAACCTGTGGGTGAGCGAGGTAAGCAATGATCGGGTGCGCCGGGTCATAACCATCATAAACAACTACTCGCCCGATACGATCGGCTTCCAGGAAGCCAGCCCGAACTGGATGAACATCCTCCGGTCGAATCTGGGCAGGACATACGCGTATGTCGGAGAGGGAAGAGACGGAGGATCGAGCGGAGAGCACAACCCGATATTCTACCGGGCGGACAGGTTCAAGCTGCTCGACAGCGGAACACGCTGGCTCTCTGATACTCCGAATGTTAAGTCGAAGTATGCCGAATCGTCGCTCAACCGCATCTACACCTTCGCGCTGCTTGAGCGGATCTCAGACGGCAGAAAGATGATGGTGGTGAACACGCATTTCGACCACAAGTCGGGAGAGGCAAGGCAGAAGCAGGCGAAGGTGCTCGTCGAGTTCCTCAAGGGCCAGTTCGGATATCCCGTGATCCTGACCGGGGATTTCAACGGTTCTGCGTCTTCCGCCGAGTATTCGACGATCATCAATTCCGGCATGACGAACTCCATGAATATCGCCGCGACCGCCGAGGCGGCCCCGACGTTCACGTCATACGGGAAGGCCTCGTCGACGATCGACTTCATTTTCGTTATCCGCAACAAGGTCGAGGTATCGTTTTACCGGGTGTGCAACGAGATGATCGACGGCAACTGGCCGAGCGACCATCATCCCGTGATCATAAAATACACGCTCGCCGGCTGAGCTCAGCTGACACGTGATATCTCCCGGGCGGGGGCCGCGGTCCCCGCCCGGATAATTTTCCTTCAGCCGGGCCGGAACGGACGGGCGTACGGCGTGACACGCGTCGGAGAATTCCGCATTTTTAAAAAACCGGGTCTTTCTCAGTACTTTTCGAACTGCACGCGGAAAAAAGCCCGCTCCGGCGAAAATCGCGAAAAAAACGCGAAAAAAGTCGGATTTTGGACGAAAAAAGTGTTGACAAGGGG
>JAFTCN010000076.1 GCA_017454675.1 Clostridia bacterium | reverse complement strand
GTACGTCAGGTGCTTGTTCTTTTTTTCGTTGTTCATAGTCTGGTGCCTCCTTTTCCCAGACTAAATTCTACCACATTTTTCTTCCCATACTAAATTCCACTTCAAATTCCACTGTGGAATTTACTTTGGGAATTCACTAAAACTTCATTCATACGGGGAACCGGCCGTAAACCGCTTGACAAAACTTCTGATTTATTGTATAATAAAATGCTTTACTTTAGACTGCCGTCCTGTGTGCACAGAGGCAGCGGGACGACTGTCGGTCTTTTCCGCGTCCGGCGGAGATGAGGCTCATATGCCTCCGGGGGCTCCCGGTCGACGCGCGAAAGACCGAAGCGGCACACACGGAATAAACAGACACAACTACAAACACAGATAGAAATGGCAAAGAAAAAAAAGACAGAAACAGCAGAATCGGATAACAGGACTGAAACATCCGAAAAAAAGACACGGAAAAAGAACTCGCAGAAAGAAGTCAGGGCCGGCGCGGCGGAAAAGGATATACAGGCGAAGAAGCCCGGCCGCTCCGCGGCTGCCTCCGGACAGAAGCGCGCAGGCGGCGTAAAAAGGTCTTCCGCGAATAGCCCGGCGAAAAAGACGCCGGAAACGAAGGCGAAGGAAAGCGTGAAGATCACGCGCGGCGCGACCGTGACAGAGAAGGGGAGGAGCAGGGAAAAAAAGCCGAAGCTCCGGATCATCCCGCTCGGCGGACTCGGCGAGGTCGGCAAGAACATGACCGTCTTCGAGTACGGAGACGACCTCGTCATCATCGACTGCGGACTCGCCTTCCCCGACGAGGAGATGTTCGGCGTCGACCGGGTGATACCCGACTTCGCCTACCTCGAGTCGGTCAAAGATAAGATCCGCGGCGTCCTCCTCACCCACGGGCACGAGGACCACATAGGCGCCGTGCCCTATTTCCTCGAGCGCTTTCCCGTCCCGGTATACGGGACCGCGCTGACGCTCGGTATCATCAGAAACAAGCTGCGCGAGCATAAACTGGGATACACGCCCTCCCTCGTCACCGTTAACGCCGGCGACAAGGTGAAGCTCGGCGTCTTCGAGGCCGAATTCATACACGTCAACCACTCGATCGCCGACGCCTGCGCCATCGCGCTGCAGACGCCGGTCGGCACCGTGGTGCACTCGGGCGACTTCAAACTCGACGTTTCCCCGATCGACGAGGACGTGATCGATCTCACACGCTTCGGAGAGCTCGGCAGGCGCGGAGTCCGCGCGCTGCTCTGCGAATCGACGAACGCCGAAAGGAGCGGGTTCACCCCCTCCGAAAAGAGCGTCGGTGGCGTGCTCGAAAGCATATTCGAGTCGAATCCCGACAAGCGGATCGTCGTCGCCACCTTCTCGTCGAACGTCCACAGGGTAAAACAGGTCATCGACATCTCTGTAAAGCTCGGGCGCAAGGTCGCCGTGACCGGACGCAGCATGCTGACGGTCCTCGACGCCGCCACCGAGCTCGGATACATTAAGGTCCCGCCCGAGACCGTCATCGACGTCTCGGAGATGAAATACTACTCGCCGGGGAAGCTCACGCTCATCACGACGGGCAGTCAGGGCGAGCCTATGTCGGCGCTCTACCGCATGGCGTTTTCCGAGCGCACTTCGGTCACGCTCGGCAGGGACGACGTCGTGGTGCTCTCGTCGAGCACGATACCCGGCAACGAGAAACTCATCGGCAGGATCATCAACGAGCTGACCCACAACGGTATAAAGGTCATTAACGGCAGCATCCTGACCGGTGTCCACACCTCCGGGCACGCCTGCGCCGAGGAGATCAAGCTGCTCATACAGCTGTGCCGCCCGCAGGTATACATCCCTGTACACGGTGAATACCGTCATCTTGAGGCCAACCGCGGCATCGCGGCGTTCCTCGGGATACCCTCCGACCGCATCGTGATGAGCGACATCGGAGATGTCATCGAGCTTGGCAAAAAGGACGTGTCAGCGGCCGGAAGCGTGCCGTCGGGACGCACTCTCATCGACGGCTTCGGCGTCGGCGACGTCGGCAAGGACGTCCTCCGCGACCGCAAGCATCTGTCTGAGGACGGCATCGTGATCGTCTATGCGACGGTCGACTACGACCTCGCGACGGTCGTCATCCCGCCCGTGATCGAAGCAAAAGGCTTCGTCTACGCCCCCGATTCGGAGGACCTCCTGAGAGAAGCCGAACTCGCGGCGTCCGACGAGATCTCGGCGGCCTTCGACCGCAGGCGCGGGAAGACCGATCCCGAGACGCTGAAGGAGCGCGTGAGACGCGCGGTGCTGAAGTTCCTCTCGGGGCGCACGGGCAGAAACCCGATGGTCGTCCCGCTCATAAACGAACTTTAATTATAAGATAAAAAGCAACTCCCCCAAGGGGTCAATCTCGAAAGGTTAACACACTAATGGGAAAAGGTAGCAGATCCAGAACCAACAGAGCCAACGAAGTCATCGCGGCGGCGGCGAAGCCGTCGAAGGCGACCTCGGAAAAGAAGACCAAAAGGACGATTTGGATAGTTACGGCGATAGTCGCGGCTTTTCTCGCGGTCTGTCTCATCGCCACGTTCACCGTGTCATCGGGCTTCTCGAAAAGAATGAAGACGGCCGTCAAGTCGGACAACTACAGGGTGTCGGGCACGATGCTCTCCTATTTCTTCTATTCGCAGTATCAGCAGTTCATGTCGGTATACGGGACGTATGCCTCATATCTCGGCCTTGATACCGGTTCGTCGCTGAAGAACCAGACCTACGGCGACGGCACCTGGTATTCATACTTCATGGACAACACAAAGACGCAGCTGAAGCAGGTCGTCGCGCTCTGCGAGGCCGCGAAAGCCGCCGGGATCGAACTCGGCGAAGATGAGAAGAAGGATATCGACGACGCCTTCGACGCCATCTCGCAAGCCGCTCTGAACTACGGCTACACCGCGAACGGATACATCCAGGCGATGTACGGCGACGGCGTGAACAGCTCTGATCTCCGCAAGTCGCTCGAACTCACGCAGCTCGCCTCCAAGTACCTTGCGGTCCTTGAGGAGGAACTGAGAGGCAAGGTCACCGAAGAGGAGATCGAGAAGTACTACAAGGACAATCCCGCCTCCTTCCTTAAAGCCGACACGCTCCAGTACAGCTTCAAGGCCGACCTCAAACCCGCCGGAGCCGAGGCTACCGACGAGGAAAAGGCCGCCTATGAGACCGCGAAGGCCGAGAAGAAGGCCCTCGCCGAGGAACTGAAGAAGGCCGCGACGTCGGCTGACGCATACAAAAAATGGATCGGCGAGTACCTCTGCACCGAGGAAAAGGTCTCTGAGGTCTTCGATTCCAACTACTCCACCGAGTCTTCCGAACTCGCCGAGGCCGACAGACCCTCAGAAGAGGTGATCGCGAAGGCCAAGGCCGATATATACAAGTACCTGAAGGATCTCATCGACGGCAAGGAAGACGCTGTGCGTCCGACCTTCGGCGACGCGAAATACGCGGATGCCCTGTCGAGCGTCGTCAGCAGCGTATACAGCAACATCTACACGAGCGGATACCAGGGCGTCGTGAAGGACGGTGTGGTCTACTCCGATCCTTCGGCGAGCAGTGCGTCGGACCTTGACAAATGGCTCTTCGACAGCACGAGGAAAGACGGCGACCTTGAGATCATCACGACCGAGGGCGACACCTCCAGCACCTACAACGTGGTCTTCGTGACTGCCGTCGCGCACCGCGACGCATCGCTCACCAAGAACGCCGCCCATATCCTCATCTCCGCGACGACCGCCGGATTTGACGACGACGACACCAAGCAGGAGAAGAAGGCATCCCAGAAGGCAAAGACCATGGCCGAGCAGATCCTCGCCGATTACGAAGCCGGCGAAAAGACTCTCGACTCCTTCAAGAAGATAGCGGAGGAGAAGACGGAGGACGGCAGCGTCGAGTACGACAACATCTACGAGGGACAGATGGTAACATCGTTCAACGACTGGGTGTTCGACGAGACGAGAAAGGCCGGTGACGTCGGGATCGTCGAGACCGAATACGGCTGGCACATCATCTATTTCATCGGCGACGGCGCTGAAAAATGGCATGCAGACGCCGAGGACGGCGTGCTCAACGAGAAGCTCTCCGACTGGTACACCGAGGCTGAAACGAAATATCACATCACCTTCGACGACAAGGTGCTGAATTCGATAAATGCCTGAGAGCATACACCGCGGTAAGCAGACGCGGACAGCGGCATACCGCTGTCCGTCCTGCGGCGCGGGCGTCATGACGGCGGTTGACGTCGTGTCATTCGCGAAGTCGGCCCCGGCCGCGGCGCGCATCCGTCTGCGCTGCAGCAATCCCGGCTGCCCGTCTGGCTCGCTTGAGAACGTGCCGGCGATGGATATAGAGCGCCTGGCCGGCAGCGGCGATGAGATCAGGCTGCGTTTCACGGTGCCCTGCATCTTCTGCGGGCACACGCACAGCTATACCGTCGCGTCTGACATGATCGGATCGCGTGACAGTATGGTGTTCTCATGCCCCGCCTCGGGCATCGACATCTGCTTCGTCGGCGACACGAACCACGTCAAGGCCGCACTGGCTTCTTCAGAGCTCGAACTGCTCAACATGATGGGCGACGACGGCGACTCCCGGGGTATCCTCGGAGGCGGGGACGGAAGCCCGGCGATGCCCGAACCCGAGATCAGCGAGATCATCGCAGCGACCGTCCGCATCCTCGAGGACGAGGGCAGGATCTACTGCAAATGTCCCGGCAGGAGGCAGTCGGATGCCCGGGAGCCCGCTCAGGCTTCCGCGGACGGCGGCGGTGACACCGCCGGAGATGACGCAGAGCGTCGGATAGGCATCGAGGCCGGACCGCGCTACATGCGCGTATTCTGCCGCGAATGCGGCGCTTCGAAGATCATTCCCGCGCTGTCGCACTCTGCTGCTCAGGACTTCGCCGACAGCGACTGTCTGGTGCTGGAGTAAAGCATGAAAAATCGCTGTCCTTCTTCACCCGCCTCAGGGCAGAGAAGGACAGCGAGAGGATAAATCACATACTATCTATCCGGGGTGTAGCGCAGCTGGTAGCGCGCGTGGTTTGGGAGCATCGCACCTTCTCCGGGGGTGCGCTTTGAAAAAGCGAGAAAAACGGCGAAAAACGGAGAAAAAACGAGAAAACGCGAGTTTTGAGTTTGATCAAAAACGGGTTTGACCCCATATTTGACTGTAACTGGAAAAAAGAAAAGACGAATTAATCACATTTCGAGGTGTGGCGAAGCTTGGTATCGCGCCTGGTTTGGGACCAGGAGAATTCGCAGGTTCGAATCCTGTCACCTCGACCAAGTTGTATGGCCTTAATAGATCGGCCCCAGAAAATCGGCGTTTTTCGCCGATTTTCTTGGTTTTTCGCGCTTTTTCACGCTTTTTCAATTTTG
>JAFTCN010000075.1 GCA_017454675.1 Clostridia bacterium | reverse complement strand
GCTCAGATGGACGGCGCCATCCTGGTCGTTGCCGGAACCGACGGACCTCTTCAGCAGACCCGCGAGCACGTTCTGCTCGCCCGTCAGGTCGGCGTTCCCGCGATCGTCGTCTACATGAACAAGACCGACCTCGTCGATGACCCCGAGCTCCTCGACCTCGTTGAGATGGAAGTCCGCGACCTCCTCTCCGAGTACGATTTCCCGGGCGATGACATTCCGATCATCCGCGGCTCCGCCCGTGACGCCCTCGAGTCTCCCTCCAAGGATCCGAACGACCCCGTGTATGACTCCATCAGGGAACTCATGGATGCCGTCGACTCCTACATCCCGACCCCTGAGCGCAAGTCCGACCTCCCGTTCCTGATGCCCGTTGAGGACGTCTTCTCGATCTCCGGCCGCGGCACCGTCGCTACCGGCCGTGTTGAGAGAGGAACCGTCAAGGTCTCCGACCCTGTCGAGATCATCGGTCTTACCGAAGAGCGCCGCACCGTCGTCGTGACCGGCGTCGAGATGTTCCACAAGCTCCTTCCGCAGGCTGAGGCCGGCGACAACATCGGCTGCCTCCTCCGCGGCGTTGCCAAGGACGAGATCGAGCGCGGACAGGTCCTGTGCAAACCCGGATCGGTCCATCCTCACACCAAATTCAAAGGACAGGTCTACGTACTGACCGAGAAGGAAGGCGGACGCAAGAAACCCTTCGTATCGGGCTACAGACCCCAGTTCTATTTCAGAACGACCGACGTTACCGGCACCATCGAGCTCCCTGAGGGCGTCGAGATGTGCCGCCCGGGCGACAACGTTGAGTTCACCGTTGAACTCATCACTCCTATCGCCTGCGAGAACGGACTCCGCTTCGCTATCCGCGAAGGCGGCAGGACCGTCGGTTCGGGCGTCGTCTCCGAGATCCTCGGCTGATCTTCAGCGGCGTCGCTTATCTGCCGGACGTGCCATCCGCACGTCCGGCAAAAACCTGTTTTCCGCCGTGCGGCCGACGCCGGCTGGAAACAGCTCCCGGACGCATGCGTGCCGGGGGCACTGTTATAATACTATTCGGGAACTGTGAGATCCAGTACCGGCGGTATAGTCCGCGAACCGTCCTTCGGACGGCCGAGCATGTGAGATTCATGCACCGACCGTAAAGTCGGGATGGGAGAATACCGTATGCGCGGAAATATTCTCCCCCGGAAGGGGGTTTTTTACTGTGTACAAAAATGAAATGTCTCCTGCGAGGAGACTTACTGTGACCGGAATACTCGCGGCGATCGCCGTGATCCTCATGTATCTCGAGTTTCCGATTCCGATCATACCTTCGTTCATCAAATTCGACTTTTCCGAACTGCCGGCGCTCATCGCCTCGTTCGGCGTCGGTCCCGTCGAGGGACTGGCGGTCTGCCTCATCAAGAATCTCGTCAAGCTCCCGTCATCAATGACCGGGGGAGTCGGCGAGCTGGCCAATTTCTTCATCGGGATCTGCTTCGTCCTTCCGGCGGGACTGATATACCGCTTCAGGAAAAACAGGGGCGGCGCCCTCATCGGAATGGTCTCCGGCACGCTTCTCATGGCCGCCGCGAGCTTTCCGATCAACTTTTTTATCGTTTATCCCGCCTACTCGAAACTTATGCCCATGGAGGCTATCATAGGCGCATATCAGAAGATACTTCCGTCGGTCGACGGACTCGTCTCCTGCCTGCTGATCTTCAACCTTCCGTTCACTTTCGTTAAGGGGGCTGTCGATTCGCTCATAACCTTCCTGCTCTACAAGCACCTCTCCCCCTTTCTCAAAGGGAAAAAGAAAGGCGAGAAAGAAAGCGGGAGATAACGCGCCTCCGGCGGAGACGGAAAGCATGGGACCGGCACGGAGACGGAGACGGGAACGCGGAATGCTAAAGAGAAATTCACTCAACGGAACCGAAAAATGATCCAGGCGATAGAACATTTCTTCCTCGAAACGGTGGGCAGGGAACTATGCGTTTTCTTCTGCTCGATGATACCGGTCATAGAGCTCAGAGGCGGCATACCGCTCGGAGCGACACTGGGGCTGCCGTGGTGGCAGACCTTCCTGCTTGCGGTCGCGGGCAACATGCTCCCCATCCCCGTGATCCTTCTGTTCGTCACGAAGGTCATCGAGTGGTTGGGCCGCTCGCGGGTGAAATTCTTTGTAAAGATCTCCGGCTGGCTGACGAGAAAGGCCGAAAAGAACCGCCCGAAGATAGAAAAATACGCCTTCTGGGGGATCTGCCTGTTCGTCGCCATCCCGCTCCCGATGACGGGAGGCTGGACCGGAGCGCTCGTCTGCGCGTTCATAGGGGAAAAATTCTGGCGCGCTATGCTCTCGGCGTTCGTCGGTCTGCTCATCGCGGGCACCGTCATGACACTTATCTCGTACGGCATCGCAGCGTTTTTCTGACGAATAACGCAGCGTTTTTCTGACGAATAACACAGCGATTTCCTTACGGAAACGCAGCGGGATCCCGGCGGGTAACCGGGGAAAGACCGGCGCCGGCTCATTCCGGCCCGATTTTTCTTGACAAAGGCGAATAATCTGCTATAATATTATAAGCCCACTTATCAAGAGCAGCGGAGGGACAGGCCCTTTGATGCTGCAGCAACCTGCCTATTCCGGCAAGGTGCTAATTCCTGACAGATAAGGCAAAGCCTCCGACTGTCGGGAATCTCCGCTCGGAGGTTTTTTTGCGGCCTGATGGCCGCGGTACGCAGGGCGAAGTCAGAAACGAAGAATCATCAGGAAAGAAGGATATACCAGAACAATGGATCAGAGACACAGACTTTTCACTTCCGAATCGGTCACCGAGGGGCATCCGGACAAGATATGCGACATGATCGCGGACGCGATCCTCGACGACATAATCGCGCAGGACGCGGACGCTCGCGTGGCGTGCGAGGTCACCTGCACGACCGGACTCATTTCGATCATGGGCGAGATCACGACGGAAGGCTATTCCGACCTTCAGAAGATCGCCCGCGAGACGGTGAGGAAGATAGGATACACGAGGGCAAAATACGGCTTTGACTGCGACTCCTGCGCCGTAATATCGTCGGTACACGAGCAGTCTCCCGACATCGCCATGGGCGTCGACAGGTCGCTCGAGGCGAAGGAAGGCGAGATCTCCGACGGTCTCGACACCGGAGCCGGCGACCAGGGCATGATGTTCGGCTTCGCCTGCCGCGAGACGCCCGAGCTCATGCCGCTCCCCATCTCGATGGCCCATAAACTTGCCAAGCGCCTGACCGAGGTCCGCAAGGACGGAACGCTTCCGTTCCTCCGGCCCGACGGAAAGACTCAGGTCACCGTCGAATACGACGGTTTCCGGCCGGTGCGCATCGATACCGTCGTCGTGTCGTCGCAGCACAGCGGCAGCGTGGGGATCGAGCACGTAAGAGAGGGAATAAAGAAAGAAGTTATAGAGAAGGTGATCCCGCCCGAGCTCATCGACGCCGGCACAAAGTACTTCATCAATCCCACCGGCAGGTTCGTGATCGGCGGCCCGATGGGCGATTCCGGCCTCACCGGAAGAAAGATCATAGTCGATACATACGGAGGATACGCAAGCCACGGCGGCGGCTCGTTCTCGGGCAAGGACCCGACGAAGGTCGACCGCAGCGGCGCATACGCCGCGAGATATCTCGCGAAGAACGTCGTCGCGGCGGGGCTCGCCGAGAGATGCGAGATACAGATCGCCTACGCTATAGGCGTCGCGAAGCCGGTGTCGGTGAACGTGGACACCAAGGGGACCGGAGCCGTTCCGGACGGCGTCATCGCGGCGAAACTATGCGAGTCGTTCGACCTCCGGCCCGCCGCGATCATCTCCGCGTTCGGACTTCGCCGCCCGATCTACAGCGCGCTCGCGGCATACGGACAGATGGGTAGAGAGGACGTCGGGGCTCCGTGGGAGAAGACCGACCTCGCCCCGAAGCTCGCGGAGCTGCTGAATTGAAGAAGGCTGGAAAAAAAGAGCTCGACCGGCTTCTGGAGGACATAAAAAAGGAAGCTCCGGAGGCCCTCGACGACAACTACCTGATGACGGAGGACGGAAGCATCCCCGGAACTGTCGAGAGCGTCATCTACCGCAACGACATGAACGGCTATTCCGTCATAACGCTGAATTCGGGAGGCGTGCCGGTCTCGGCGGTCGGGATCATGCCCGACGTCGGAGAGGGCGACCGCCTATCGGTCTACGGCAAATGGGAGCAGAATCCGAAATTCGGCCGTCAGTTCAAGGTGAACGAATACAGGACCGAACTGCCCGGAGAGGCAGCCGATCTCGAGAAGTATCTGGCTTCTGGGGCGATAAAGGGCATCGGCCCCAAGACCGCCTCAAAGATCGTCGAAGCTTTCGGCGACGACACCGCGACGGTGATCGAGGAACACCCCGACTGGCTCGCCCAGATACCCGGCATCACGCCGAAGCGGGCGCGCGAGATCTCGGAGGAGTTCAAGTCGAAATCCGACATACGCGCCGTCATGGCTTTCTTCAGGTCCTATATCGGCCCCTCAATGGCCATGAAGGTCTACGGCAGATACAAGGAGCGGGCCGTGGAAACGGCCAAACGGTCGCCGTACCTGCTCTGCGACGAGATAGAGGGCCTCTCGTTCGAGAGGATCGACGTCCTCGCGGGAGCGCTGGGGTTCGCCCGTGACTGCCCCGAGCGGCTCTCGAGCGGCGTCAGGACGGTCCTTGGCGACCTGGCCTTCAGGGAGGGGCATACCTGCATTCCGTATGACCGGCTGCTTCCCGCCGCCGCCGAATATCTCGGGATACCCGAAGAGACCGCCGCAGAGGCGGTAAAAAGAGAGGTCGCCGCGGGGAGGATCGTCGCGGAGGACCTGCCGGCGGACGAAATCGTCACGCCGAGCGCCGGCTCCGACAGGGGCATGCGTGAGGCTGCCGCCGGTCCCGCCGTGCCCGGCATGATGCCGGAAGCGGCAGAGAGATGCGCCGGAGGGCTCGTGTCGCTGCTCTACCCCGCGGAAATGTACGACCACGAGAGCTATATCGCGGGGAGGCTCTGCCGCCTGTGCAGAGGAAGCGCCTCGCTCGACATAGGGGACATCGAGACTTTCATCTCCCATTCGGAAAAGAATCAGGGAATAAAATACGCCGATGAGCAGCGTCAGGCTATCTTTACCGCGCTCAGCCGCGGGGTGACCGTCATAACCGGAGGCCCCGGCACCGGCAAGACCACCGTGATCTCGGCGCTCATAGGCATATTCGGCAGCATGGACATGAAGCTGATGCTGGCCGCACCCACGGGCCGCGCCGCAAAGCGGATCACCGAGGCGACCGGCAGGGAGGCGAGGACGATCCACCGGCTGCTCGAGGTCGACATGTCGGACGAATGCGGCAGGGATATGCTCCGCAGCTTCAGGCGCAATGAAAAGAACCGGCTCGAGGAGGATGTGATCATCGTCGACGAGATATCGATGATCGACACTCTGCTCATGTCGGCGCTGCTTCACGCTGTAAAACCGGGCTGCCGGCTCGTGCTGATCGGCGACGCCGACCAGCTGCCGTCCGTCGGAGCAGGAAACATCCTTGCGGACATAATAGCTTCGGGCGTCATTCCCGTCGTGTCACTGCACCACATTTTCAGGCAGGCCGAGAGCTCGCTGATCGTCATGAACGCGCACGCTATCAACCGCGGGCAGATGCCGGTGCTGAATTCGCGCGACCGCGATTTCTTTTTCATCGAGAAGGAGGGCGACCGGGATATAGCCGATTACGTCGCCGATCTATGCGCCAGGCGGCTTCCGGCGGCATACGGGGCCTCTGAATCGGTCCAGGTGATCTCTCCCACGAGGAGGGGGACGACTGGGACCGAATATCTCAATACAAGGTTGCAGGAACTTGTAAATCCCCCCGCGGCAGGAAGGCGGGAGCACCGGCGCGGGAATACTGTCTTCCGCACCGGCGACAGAGTCATGCAGGTGAGGAACAACTACGATATCGAGTGGAGATCGGGCAGGCGGAGCGGCCAGGGCGTCTTCAACGGGGATATAGGCGTCATTACCGGGATGGACAACTTCGGTAAGTTCATGGACGTGTCGTTCGACGGCCGGGACGTCGTGTACGACTTTTCGTCGCTCGACGACCTCGAACTCGCCTATGCGATCACGGTCCACAAGAGCCAGGGCAGCGAATACGATTCCGTCGTCATCCCGCTCGGCGACATCCCTCACGTGCTCGCGACGCGCAATCTGCTATATACCGCCGTCACGAGGGCCCACAAAAGGGTCATAATCGTCGGAAAAAGCCGCCTTATAGCCGAGATGGTGTCGAACAGCCGCACCGACATCCGGTATACCGGCCTCGTCAGGCGACTGCTCGAGGCTGATTCGACGCACAGAAGAAGAGGGCCGAGGGCTTGAGCGGCAGATCGAAGGCCGTGAAGCTGTTCCTCCGCTCCTTCCTTGCCGGAGAGAAGTGCGCGTGCTGCGGCGAGCCCGACACGGGAGGCCGGGACATACTGTGTCCCGAATGCCTGAGGCAGCTGGAACTCAAGAGCGCCGAGCGCTGCCCGTCGTGCGGCCACGGCGCCGCAGACTGCGTCTGCCTGCGGAAGAACATGCGGGAGGCCGGCTGCTCGGGATTTGTGAAGCTAGGCTTTTACCGGGCGTCGGAATCCGGTTCCGCTCTCAACAGAGCGATATTCAGGCTGAAAAAGAACAGGGACCGCATGCTCGCGGACCTGCTCGCCGAAAGACTTGCCCCGGGCGTCGCGTCGCTGCTCGGGGATATCGGTGTTCCCATGGACGGCGGACATGCCGTCGTGACATACGTCACGCGGAGCGCGAGGCGCATAAGGGAAGAGGGAGTCGATCAGGCCGAACTGATCGGCAGTGCGCTTGCCCGCGCCTGCGGTCTCGAGTGCTGGAAGATGCTCGGACGGTCGGGCTCCGGAGGCATACAGAAGAGGCTCGACGTCGCCTCGAGAGAGGACAACGTCGCGGGAATGTTCTCGGTGATCGCACCGGGACTCGCAGAGGGGCGCCTTGTGATACTCGTTGACGACCTCGTCACCACCGGATCGACCGTCTCCGAATGCTGTGCGCTGCTGAAGCGCGCCGGTGCGGCGGGGACGGTATGCGCGGCGATAGCGGAAGCATAGGACGGAGAATCAGGCGGGCCGTGATCCGCTCAAGCCGGAGACAATCAGGGAGCGCTGTTCCTCCGGGACCCCGGGAGAAGTCGAGCCGCCGGAATGACATCCGTTTTTTCCGCAGTGCTCCCGAAAGCAGTTGATTTTTTCCTTTTTTTATAGTATAATTATATTCTGTGCCCGTGCATAGGGTTACGGGGCTTTTGCTTTTCTCTCAGACTTTGAAGGAAGGAGGCGGTCACATGGCAAGACTGTCGTTCAGACCAGACATAGGTATTGACCTCGGGACCGCGTCGTGCCTGGTCTACAAGGGAAACGAGATAGTGATCAACGAGCCGTCGGTGGTTGCCGTCGATACCGATACCGGCGAGATAATCTGCATCGGCAAGGACGCCCAGGACATGATCGGCCGCACTCCGGCAAATATCCGGACTATAAGGCCGATGCGCGACGGAGTCATAAGCCAGTACGAGATCACGCTGAAGATGCTGGAGTTCTTCATCAGGCAGGCGTGCGGGCGGTCGATCGGCAAGCCCCGGGTCGTCGTGTGCATTCCTTCGGGGATAACGGAAGTCGAGGAGAGGGCGGTCGTCGACGCCGCGAAAAACGCGGGAGCGAGGGCGGTGTATCTCATCGAGGAGCCCGTCGCGGCTGCAATCGGTGCCGGGATCGACATCTCCCAGCCGACCGGGAACATGGTAGTCGACATAGGCGGCGGAACGACCGACATCGCCGTCATCTCACTCGACGGGGTCGTCGTGTCGGAGTCGATCAAGGTCGCCGGCGACAAGTTCGACGAGGCGATAATGAGGTATGTCAGGTCTAAGCACAACGTCGTTATCGGTGAACAGACCGCCGAGAACGTGAAAAAGACAATCGGCTGCGTATACAGGCAGGACAGGATCAAGACTATGAACGTGGGCGGGCGGTGCCTCGCGCAGGGCATACCGAAATTCGTCACCCTCAGTTCGGCCGAGATGCTCGAGGCTATGCTCAGTCCGCTCCAGGCGATCCTCGACGCGATCTGCCAGGTCATCGAGCGCACGCCGCCCGAGCTGCTGGCGGATATAACCAAGAACGGGATCGTCATGACCGGAGGCGGCTCTCTGCTCGGAGGGCTCGACATGCTGATCACCGAGATCACCGAGATCAAGACGCGTATCGCGAGGAATCCCATCAACTGCGTCGCGATCGGGACCGGAAAGTCGATCGAACACATCGGCGTCCTCTCGGAGGGGCCGGTCAATCTCGCGAGGGCGGGACAGGGCCAGAAGAGCTACTGACGCCGCGGGCCAGGACAGAAACAACCGAGTTTTGACATACAGGGAAGGCCGCGCCGGCTTTTGCTGGCGCGGCCGGTCATTGACATGGAGTTTTCATTCACATTTTTTCTGAACAGTGTGCTGCTCGGTGCCGCGCTTGCCGTCGACGCCTTTTCGGTCTCAGCCGCCGACGGGATGGCGGAGCCGGATATGAAGAAAACGCGGCGGCTTGCGATAGCGGGGACCTTCGGGGGATTTCAGCTCTGCATGACGTTCGCCGGATGGTTCATCGTCTCGACGGTCTCGCACATCTTTGCCGCTGTACAGAAATTCATACCCTGGATCTCGCTGATCCTGCTGCTTTTCCTCGGGATCCGTATGATCGCGGAGGGGATAAAAAGCGCGAGGACCGGCAGGGGCACCGATGGCACCGGCGGTCCGGCCGGGGGCCCGGCGGACCCGGCAGGAGCCTCGGCGCCGAAGAAGGTGACAGGAGCGTGGGCGCTCGCGGTCCAGGGGATAGCGACGTCGATCGACGCGCTTTCTGTCGGCTTTACCGTATCCGGGCTGTCGTTCACTGCGGCCGCAGTCGAGTCGTCGATCATAGGGATCGTGACCTTCGCCATATGCATCGGGGGAGTGTTCGTCGGAAAAAAATTCGGCGATATCCTCGCCGAGAAGGCGGAGATAGCCGGAGGAGCGGTGCTCGTCGCGATCGGGATCGAGATCTTTGTGAAGGCTCTGCTCGATGCCGGATCCCCGGTCTGGCTTATCAAATGATTATTGTGTATTATCATTGTCAAAAAAACGCGAAAAAAGTCGGATTTTGGACGAAAAAAGTGTTGACAAGGGGAAACGAAAGTGGTATAATAGTCGAGCTGCCGCGAAAAAGGGGGCAGCGAGGCGATCGAAAGAGAGCGTCGCGTGACCTTTCCCGGCCGG
>JAFTCN010000074.1 GCA_017454675.1 Clostridia bacterium | reverse complement strand
CCCCTTGTCAACACTTTTTTCGTCCAAAATCCGACTTTTTTCGCGTTTTTTTCGCGATTTTCGCCGGAGCGGGCTTTTTTCCGCGTGCAGTTCGAAAAGTACTGAGAAAGACCCGGTTTTTTAAAAATGCGGAATTCTCCGGCGCGTGTCACGCCGTACGCCCGTCCGTTCCGGCCCGGCTGAAGGAAAATGATCCGGGCGGGGACCGCGGCCCCCGCCCGGGAGGTTTCAGTTTCCTCTGTCACACATCTGATGTATCGCAGCACAGCCGGTCACCGGGCAAAACGGGGGAGGAATCGGAAGGTCAGTTGATTCTTTTTCCTGTTTGTGATATAATATAGCATATTGCTTTTATTCCACGGAGACATATCATGTGGCTGGTATTCACCCTCCTCTGCACCGCCGCCTGGGGAGCAGCAGACCTCTTCTATAAAAAAGGAGCCGATCCGGACGACAAATACTCTCACCTTAGGACCTCGGCAATAGTGGGACTCGTCATGGGCGCCCACGCCGTCATCCTCATGCTGGTGAAAGGCATCGACTATGACCCGGTAAACATCCTTATATATCTTCCGGTGTCGCTGATGTACATCCTCTCGATGACCGTCGGCTATTTCGGCCTTCGCTATCTTGAGCTGTCGATCTCCTCGCCGGTGCAGAACACCTCGGGCGCGCTCGTCTGCATCATGTGCCTCGTCTTCCTCGGCGACTCGCTCGACGTCCTCTCGGCGGTCGGCATCGTGCTGATCACGGCCGGCGTCTTCCTGCTCGGCCTCATCGAATACAGGGCGTCGCGACGCGAGGCGGCCGGACCCGCGGACAGAAAATACCGTTCGTCGTTCGTCGCGCTGATGTTCCCGATCGCCTACTGTGTCATCGATGCCCTCGGCACCTTCTTCGACGCCTGGTATCTCGACGACCCGGAGGCCACTCCGCTGCGCGGAGTGACGGCGGAGACGCTCGAGGACACGGCAAACATCTCCTATGAGCTCACCTTCCTCTTCTGCTCGATCCTGATATTCGTATTTATCCGGCTGATCAAACGCGAACGCTTCTTCACCGGCCGCAGACTGACTCTCGACCGTTCGGCCGCCGCGCTCTTCGAGACGGGCGGACAGTTCGCCTACGTCTACGCGATGAGCGGCAACGGCGCGGTCGCGGCACCGGTCGTCGCATCCTACTGCATGGTGTCGGTAGTGCTCTCCAGGATATTCCTCAGGGAAAAACTGACGCTCAAACAGTACGGGACGGTCGCGCTGGCCGTCGCCGGCATCATACTGCTCGGCATCGCCGAGGGGCTGGCTGAATGACCGAACGCGGGAAACTGCTCGCCTCCGAGCTTGAGAAACTGTATCCCGGCGACGCCTGCACCCTTGAATGGGACAGAGACCCGTGGCACCTGCTCGTCATGGGCAGACTCTCGGCTCAGTGCACCGACGAACGGGTCAACGAGGTCTGCCGCACACTCTTCGTAAAATATCCCGACGCGGCTTCGATGGCGGAGTGCGACATCCGCGAGCTCGAGGAGGCGATCCGGCCCTGCGGGCTCTTCCGCGGCAAGGCGTCGTCACTGGTCGCGACCGCGAAGATCATCGTCGAAAAATACGGCGGCCGGATCCCCGGCAGTATGGAGGAGCTCACCGCCCTGCCCGGCATCGGCCGGAAGATAGCCAATCTGCTGCTCGGCGACGTCTACGGCATACCCGGGATCGTCGCGGACACGCACTGCATAAGGATCTGCGGAAGGCTCGGGTTCTACCCGGCCGGCATGAAGGACCCGCTGAAGACGGAGAAGATCATGGAGAAGGAGATCCCGCCTGAGGCTCAGTCCGCGACCTGCCACCGCCTTGTCGATTTCGGCAGGGACGTCTGCCGCGCCAGGTCCCCGCTGTGCGGGGACTGCCCGGCGGCCCTCCGGGGCATGTGCGTATACAGATCCGATCGCTGAGGGCCGGCTGACGCCGGCGCCGCCGGGCATACCGGCGCAACCGAAAAACCGCCGCACGGCAGAAGCCGCGCGGCGCTTTTTCGGTCGACATTTCGGTCGACATAATTATATATATGGAAGAAAACGGTCCCGGTCCGGACGCGGGGAGCCGACGCGCCGGTGATCTTCTCTTCCCCGGGCGGGGAGTGTTCAGTTCAGTCTCCCTCTTTTTCCTGCCCGGCGCCGGAGTTTCCGGACCTGCCCGCGCTTTCGGGCTTGTTCCAGTCGAAATACCCGACGTATTTCACCTTCAGACCGCTGTCCGGGAAGAGTTTGTGATAAAGATCGATGAAATAGTCGTCGGTCATACTGGCGATGTAGTCCACGATTATCTGGTTCGGCTCGGATTCGAGGTAGGGCACCGGCCTCTGTCTGCGCGACGGCAGTATATAGTCGAGGTGATGCGTGAATATGAGCGAATCGCGGCGGTCGTTCAGATAGTCGTCGAGCAGCTTCTCGTATATACTCTCCATCATCGGCTCGATGACGGGGTCGGTCTTGCCCCTGTCCGACTTGTATATGAGGTCGTAATTCTCGCGCTTTGCCTTCTGCAGGGCGTCGAAGTGCTCGCTGTCCATGCAGATGTAGTCTCTGCCGTAGCTGCACTCGATGATATTGACGATAAGATTGTTTATTATCTCGGAGTTCGTCGTCCCGATGGCCCCGGGGTCGTACGAGTCGTTCGCCAGGATTCCCGCGTTCTCGGCGTCCTGCCTGTCCTTGCCGAGATAGGCGATGATGTCGGAGATGCGCATGACGCAACCCTCGAGCGTCGACGGCACGAGCTTGCGGTTGAGCTCGGGATCGACGCAGCAGCGTTCCATGAGGGCGTCGAATTCTGCGAAGTCCGACAGCGGGACCGGCTTGTATTTCGCCATCTCGATCTCTCCGTTGTGAGCAGCGAAGCCGTCGAGCGTCTGAAGGCTGAGATTGACCGGGAAGATCTCGTCGAGCACGCGCACCGACTGTATGTTGTGGTTGAAGTACCGCCCCGTGTGGGCGTGATATATAGCGTTGAGGCAGCGCTCTCCCGCGTGGCCGAAGGGGGTGTGTCCTATGTCGTGGCCGAGGGAGATCGCCTCGATGAGGTCGAGATTGAGGTTGAGCGCGTTGCCTATCGTCCGTGCGATCCGCGAGACGAGCTGCACATGCAGGCTGCGGCGAGAGATGTCGTCGTTCTTGAAGAAGGAGAAGGCCTGCGTCTTGTCGGCATAGCGGTTATAGTACGGGCAGTGCAGGATCTTGTCTATGTCGTGCACGAAAGCCGGACGCCAGACCGTTGCCTCATCCTTCGGCACGGTGTGACGTCTGATTATCCCGCTGTCCCTGAAGCCGACGCGGCGGTATGTCAGGGTGGCCTTTTCGTACTCCATCCGCTTCATAAGGGCGGGTGAAACGTTCTCAAGTGTGCTCATTTATCGACCTTTCTGCTGTATCGGGCGTTTTTGCGGCGGCTCACACTCCGCTTTCCGCGGGTCTGCCTGCCGTCAGGTGAATATGCCTTTCGCTTCCTGTTCCTTCCTCCGGTTCAGCCAGCACTTGCGGCACATCGCCATATATCTGTCGTTGCCCCCGAGGACCACCTGGTCCCCGCTGTAGAGGATGTTTCCGCTCTCGTCGAACCTGGCGTTGACGGTCGCCTTCTTGCCGCATTTGCAGACCGACTTTATCTCGGAGACCGACTCGGCGATCTCGAAGAGCCTGCGGCTGCCCGGGAAAAGGTGAGTCTGAAAGTCGGTCGACAGACCGAAGCAGAGCACCGGGACGTCGTAGTCGATGACGATCTGCGACAGCTGATCTACCTGCTCGGGCGTCAGGAACTGGCATTCGTCGACGATGACCACCTGCCCCGGCAGATGCCGCGCAGTGTAGTACGCATAGATGTCGCAGTCGGCGGGTATGCTCTCCGCCTTCGCCTCGAGACCGATGCGAGAGCGGAGCATGTCGGCGCCGTCGCGGGTGTCGAGCGCGGGCTTGAGGAGCATGACGCTCATGTCGCGCTCCTCGTAATTGAATCTGGTTATGAGCGCCTGGGCGGTCTTGGAGCAGCCCATCGCGCCGAATTTGAAATACAGTTTCGCCATTTTTCAGACGACGGAGAGGGGACGCGGGACGTAGATCCTGTCCAGCATGCTGCTGCCGGCCGTCGAGCCCGGATCGGCGCCGAGGGCCTCGATGACAGTTGCCGAAATGTCGCAGAAACCGGTCCTGGTGCCGAGGTTCCTGCCCTTCGCGACATGCTGGCCGGCGGCGATGAACGGAATGTATTCGCGCGAATGGTCGGTCGAAGGCGTCGACGGATCGCAGCCGTGGTCGGCGGTGATGATCAGCATGTCGTCGCGGCGGAGCATGGGAAGCAGCTCGCCGAGCCGTCTGTCGAAGTCGGTCAGGGCCGCGGCGTAGCCGGCAGTGTCGTTCCGGTGGCCGTACGTCGAGTCGAATTCGACGAGATTCACGAAGCAGAGTCCGTTAAAGTCGCGGCCGGCCAGCTTCAGCGTCTTGTCCATGCCGTCCGCGTTCGAGACGGTGCGGTTGCACTCGCTGTCCTTTATGCCGCGGCCGGCGAATATGTCGTAGATCTTGCCGACCGATATGACGTCGCGGCCGGCCTCCGCAAGGCGGTCGAGCATCGTCTCGGAAGGCGGCAGGATCGAGAAATCGTGCCTCTCGGGTGTGCGGAAATAGGGGAATTCGCCGTCGAAGGGCCGTGCGATGACCCGGCCCACTCCGTGCTTCCCCGTGAGAATGCCGCGTGCGGTCTCGCAGATGCGGTAGAGCTCCGGCACAGGCACGACAGACTTGTGCGCCGCGATCTGGAAGACGCTGTCGGCCGAGGTATAGACGATCAGAGCGCCCGTCCTTATGTGCTCGGGTCCGTAGTCGCGGATGACTTCGGTGCCCGAATAAGGCCTGTTGCAGAGCACGCGGCGGCCGGTGAGCCGCTCGAACTCCGAGATCACCTCGGGCGGGAAGCCCTCGGGATATGTGGGCATGGGCTTTTTCGATACGAGTCCCGCGATCTCCCAGTGGCCGGTCGTCGTGTCCTTGCCGGCGGACAGCTCCTGCAGCCTGCAGTAGGATCCGCGGGGTCTGCCGTGCTTTAACGGGCCGCCTACGCCGTCGATATGGAAGAGGCCCAGCCTGCCGAGGTTGGGGCAGTCAAAATTCGGGTGCTTCATGACGGCCGCGACGGTGCTGCTGCCGGCGTCGCCGAAATCGGCGGCGTCGGGGGCAGCGCCCACGCCGAAGCTGTCGAGCACGATGATGAACACGCGCCTGAATCTGCCGTATCCGCGGCTGTTCTGCGCTGATCCTCTGTCCTTCTCTTCCGGTCTTACCGTTTTATTCGGCATTTTTACAGTCCTTTTCTGAGTTTTCCCTTATTCTTCGGCTATCTTAAGCGCGATCTCCATCATCGCGGTGAACGACTTCTCGCGCTCCTCCGCCGTGGTGTTTTCCTCGGGATAGACGAACGAGTCGCTGACGGTGCAGATGCAGAGCGCCTTCTTCCCCGCTCTCGCGGCGTTGCAGTAGAGCGCAGCCGACTCCATCTCGATACCCAGCACTCCCATCTTCGACCACTCTTCCATGCCGGTGCCCGAATCGTTGTAGAACACGTCGGACGACAGTATGTTGCCGACGCGGTAGTTCACGCCGGCCTTTTCGCATTCGGCGGCGGCCGCAGAGAGCAGTCCGAAGTCCGCAATCGGACTGAAGGTCCCGGGCAGGCCGAACTGGGCGGCGAAATTGCTGTCGGTGCAGGCTCCCATAGCCAGGATCATGTCCCTCGCGTGAAGTTCGGGCGAATATGCCCCGCACGAGCCGACCCTGATAATGCTCGAGACGTCATAGAAATTGAAGAGTTCGTACGAGTAGATCCCGATCGCCGGCTGTCCCATGCCGGACGCCATGACCGACACCCTTTTGCCCTTGTAGTATCCGGTGTATCCGTGCACTCCCCTGACGTCGTTCACGAGCTCGGGGGAGTCGAGGAACGTCTTCGCGATGAATTCCGATCTTTTCGGGTCGCCCGGCATCAGAACCGTCCTGGCGAACGCCCCGTAGGGTGCCGAGATGTGAGGGGTTGGTATATTTGCCATATCCGCGCTTCCTTTCTTCCGGTTACCGGATCACTCCGGTTTTACTTCCATTGCCTTGACGGCCTTGACTATCCTCGACGTTCCGAGCCTCTCGGCGCCGAGGTTCATGTAATCGTCGGCGTCCTTGAGCGTCGATATGCCGCCCGCCGCCTTGACTTTAACGTCCGGACCCGAATACTTTCTCATCAGCGCGACGTCCTCGCGTGTAGCGCCGCCCGTCGAGAATCCCGTGGAAGTCTTTATATAGTCCGCTCCGGCTTCGGTCACCAGCCTGCAGGCCGTGATCTTTTCCTCTTCGGTCAGCAGACAGGCCTCGATGATCACCTTGAGTATCCTGCCTCCGCAGGCCTTCTTGACCGACGCGATGTCGTCTCTCACATAGTCGAGTCTGCCGTCCTTGAGAGCTCCGACGTCGATGACCATGTCGATCTCGTCGGCGCCGTTGTTGACGGCGTCGCGGGTCTCGAACTGCTTCACCGCGTTCGTCGTGTATCCGTTGGGGAATCCGACGACGGTGCAGACCGCCACCCTGTCGCCGACATACTCCTTCGCTCTCCTCACGTACGAGGGCGGGATGCATACCGACGCGGTACCGAACGCGATGGCGTCGTCGCAGGCACCCTTTATCTGCTCCCAGGTCGAAGCCACTCCGAGCAGCGTGTGGTCGCAGTGTGCCAGGATATCCTTCATGCTGTGTGTCATTTTTTTCTCTCCTTTTTCCTGTCTTTTACGGCTGTCAGATTATGTTCAGAATATAGAATTTCAGATACGAGCTTTCGTCCGCCCCGAAGAGCGCCGGATGGTCGGGCGGCTGGCCCCTGCTCTCGGCTATCCTCACAGTGCGCCCGCTTGCCGCGGCAGTTCCGCGCAGCATGCGCTCGAACATCTCGCGGGTTATGAAATGCGTGCAGGAGGCGCTAACGAGGAAACCTCCGCTCTTCACCAGTTTCATCCCTAAGAGGTTGATGTCGGCGTATCCCCGCAGCGCGCCGGGTATCTCAGAGACGCTCTTGCAGAAGGCCGGCGGATCGAGGATCAGCATGTCGAAGCTCTTCCCCGCGCCGCGCAGATCGCGCAGCATGGCAAAGACATCGCACCGCTTTGCGGTTATGACGTCTCCGAATCCGTTCATCGAAGCAGCCTCGCGTACCGTCTCCAGCGCTTTCTCGGAGATGTCGGCGGCCGTCACCGCCTTCGCCCCTCCGGCTGCCGCGTTGAGCGAGAAGCCTCCGCTGTTGCAGAAGCAGTCGAGGACCTCGGCGCCCGCCGAATATCTTCGCACCGCCAGCCTGTTTTCACGCTGATCGAGAAATCCGCCTGTTTTCTGGCCCTCTGCCAGATCGACGGGGATCTTCAGCCCGTTCTCGGTGATAACGGTGCGGGGATCGAACTCGCCGCGAAGCGGTCCGGACCTCAGCGGCAGGCCCTCCTTCGCACGCGCCTCGGTGTCGCTCCGCTCATAGATGCCGCGCGGTGCGAAGACCTCGCACAGGGCGTCGGCGATGAGCTCGCGGTCGCGTTCGGCGCCGAGCGTCAGCAGCTGCACCGAAAGGAGGTCGCCGTATTTGTCGGCGATGATCCCGGGCAGGCCGTCGGCTTCTGCGAAGACGGCCCTGAAGCTGTCACCGCATCCGGCGCGCCGGCGGTATTCGAGCGCCCTGCGTATCCTCTCTGTGTAGAACTCCCGGTCGGGAACGGCGTTTTCGTTCTCCTCCCCGCGGATCATGATCCGCACGAGGATCTTCGAGCCGTGGTTTATATATCCGCGACCGAGAAACCTGCCGTCAGCGGTGTATACCGACGCGATGTCGCCGTTTTTCGCCGGCGGATCGGCCGACGGGACGATCTTCCCGACTTCGTTCGCGTACACCCGCGGCCTTCCGGCGAGGATCTCCCTCTCCTCGTTTTTCTTCAGATAGACGCTGTATGGCATCGTCCGCCTCCGGCAGCGAAGCCGAGCTTCGCCTTATACTTCAGTATAAGTATATAACAAATAAATGATAAATGCAAGGAAAAAAACGGTGAGACGGCCCGAAAGCCCTCGATCCGCACGACTCCCGCCCGGGACCGCGGTAAGGGCGGGCACCGCCGGTACTTGAGGCGCTGAAAGCCTCCGGCTTTTCATTGCGCTTGAAAAATGGCTCAGAATGAGGTATAATTATTGCGTACGGTGCAGGATCGGCGGCTTATGTAAAAATCTTTAAATATTTTTATACACACGCCTGACGGTGCCGGAAATCGACACCGGATACACCGGATAACCGCACAGAAAGAGATCAAACCCGCAATGAACATCAAAAAGATCATGTCAGGACTGAGGAACTGCCCCTGCGGACGCGAGCACCGGGCGGACCTCGAACGCGTCGAGATCGGCCGGGGATACATCCGCGAGACCGGAAGATTCCTCCGCGAGAGCGGATTCCCCGACAGGCTGCTGCTCGTCGCGGACGTCAACACGCTCGCGGCGGCCGAAGGCGTCTGCGAAGTCATCGCGTCCGCCGGATTCGAGCTGAAGAAGCTGGTATATCCCGATTTCAAATACGCCAGAGACGTAAACGTCGAAGAAGTCACCGCGCTCTGCGGCGACGTCGGAGGCATCGTCTCGGTCGGCTCCGGCTCGCTCAACGACATCTGCCGCGTCCCCGCCGCGAGGCTCGGACTGCCCTTATGCATCGTCGCGACGGCGCCGTCGATGGACGGGTTCGCCTCCGACACCTCCCCCATCCTCCGGAACAGTTTCAAGGAGACCTGGAAGGCCGCACAGCCGAAACTCATCGTGGCCGACACCGACATCCTCGCCGCGGCGCCGGTCGAGCTGAAGGCGGCAGGGCTCGGCGACATGGCCGCCAAATATATCGCGATAACCGACTGGCGCATCTCCGCGCTCATAACCGGCGAGTACTACTGCAAAAACATAGCAGACATGACCCTCGACGCCGTCTCGCGCTGCCTCTCGCTCGCCGGGAAGCTCCGCGAAGGCGACCCCGAAGCCGCCGCGTCGGTGATGGAGGGACTCGTGATGAGCGGGCTCTCCATGAAGCTGGCGGGTTGCTCCAGACCGGCCTCCGGCGCCGAGCATATGACCTCGCACTTCCTCGAGGACTACAAGTGCCTGCGCGGGATCTGGCCCGAGTTCCACGGCAAAAAAGTGGGCGTCGCGACTCTCATACTCGCCGGGGCGTACCGGAGGATCGCGAAGGAAGTGGAGGCGGTCGACGCCGGCGCCGACCCCGAAGTCCCGGGAGGACTGCTCTCGCACTTCGATCCCGAGTTCAGAGACGACATCGCCGCGCTCAACAGGACGCCGATCACCGATATCGTCGATCCCGAAAAGGTGAAGGCGGGCTGGCAGGATATCCGGAAGATCATCCTCGACACCGTACCCGACGAAAACTTCCTGCGGGAGCGCCTGCTCGCCGCCGGCGGAGCGGTCACGCTGGATGAGATCCACACGGCGCCCGGGCTCATGAAGGAGGCGCTGCGGTACCACGCGTACATGCGCCACCGCCTTTTCCTTACGCGGATACTTCCGCTCGCCGGGGTTGACCTGCTCGACTACGTCGATCTTCCCCTTAAGGCAATACCGCACAATTAGCGTGCGTGTATTGGCGAGAGATTTTTGTGCCTGTTTTGACTGAGAAATCGCAGGAAAACAGGCGGTTTTTGGGTTTCGTTCCTTGAACGAAACCTGATTTCGACGTCATAACAGGCGCAAAAAGAGCCGTCAAGACGCGT
>JAFTCN010000073.1 GCA_017454675.1 Clostridia bacterium | reverse complement strand
GTACGTCAGGTGCTTGTTCTTTTTTTCGTTGTTCATAGTCTGGTGCCTCCTTTTCCCAGACTAAATTCTACCACATTTTTCTTCCCATACTAAATTCCACTTCAAATTCCACTGTGGAATTTACTTTGGGAATTCACTAAATCCGAAAAAAAACGCCGCCGGAGCGAAAAAACACTTGACACGAAAGATCAAAAGCTGTATAATATCACTACCTCTGTCGGCAGGGCTTTTTTTGTGTGTCTCAGAGATCGCCGGAAGGTCTTCCGCGGACGCATGAGTGCCGTTCTGCCCGCGCTTGTGCGCCGGATGCCGCCGGAGGGAGGTAGGACGCCGACCGCGTGACGGGAAAGCGTCAAATATCGATAAACAGGAGGTGCCGCCGAAAATGGCAAACGATCAAAGAGTCAAGGTCACGCTCGTATGCTCCGAATGCAAACAGCGCAACTACGACACGAAGAAAAACAAGAAAAACACGCCCGACAGGCTTGAGCTCAAAAAGTATTGCAAGTTCTGCCGCAAGCACACAGTCCACAGAGAATCCAAGTGAGGACGGCCGGCATGACATCAGTCAGACTTACTAAACTCACATCGCTCTTCGCAGCCCTTGCGCTGGTCTTCGCGCTCTTCTGCGCCGCGTCGACGGTATGCGCCGCCGATACGGAGGCCGGAACGACCGCGGCGGCCGAAGCCGGGGAGACGGAAGCGACGGAGACAGAGCCGGAGACGACCGAACCCGCCGGAAGCGGAACGCTCACGACCGGTACCGACACCGAAAAGAAAGATCTCAACTGGGATCTGATCATCACTCTCGGCGTCATCGGCGTTGCCGTCATCGTGCTTCTGCTTCTCTACCTCTTCAACGTCAAATTCCGCGAGCGCGTAAAGAAGTTCTTCAGGGAATACAAGAGCGAGCTCAAGAAGGTCGTCTGGTCCCCCGCCCGCGACGTGAAGAAGAACACCATCGTTGTTATCGTCGTGGCCCTCGCGTTCGCGATCGCCATAGGGATCCTTGACGTCGTCTTCTCAAGAGGCTTCTCGAGCATAACGAACCTGATCACGGGCAGCGTAAGCGCAAGCTGACCTACCATGAGCGATATCAATGAAATGAACGTCGGGATGCGGTGGTATGTGATACACACCTATTCCGGCTACGAAAACAAAGTCATGATCAGCATCCAGAACACCGTGTCGAACCGCGGTCTCGGGGAGATGATCTCGAAGGTCGTCGTGCCGATCGAGCGCACACTCGAGAAGAAGGGCGACAAGGAGGTCGAGGTCGAGCACAAGCTCTTCCCCGGATACGTACTGGTGAAAATGATCATGACCGACGAGACCTGGCACGTCGTCAGAAACATCACCGGCTGCACCGGATTCGTAGGACCCGGTTCACGCCCCACACCGCTCACCGACACCGAAGTGGCAGACCTCGGGCTCGAAGGGGACGCGGCAGTGGAGACCGCCCCCGTCCGCACACTCAAGTTTGCAGTCGGAGACAGCGTGGAGATCCGCGGCGGTGTTTTCGACGGATACTCAGGCATCGTCAGTTCGATCAGCGACGACCTTTCCAAGGCTTCCGTGATGATAAAGCGCGGACGCCGCGACATCCCGATAGAACTCGAGACCGAGTACATCTATCCGGCCAAATAAGTGGGAGGAAGTACGCCCGGCCAGGGCGCTTCCGCCAATAACCACATGGAGGTATTTTAAACTATGGCAAAGAAAATACTGGGCTACATCAAACTTCAGCTGCCCGCAGGAAAAGCGACTCCCCAGCCGCCCGTAGGCCCCGCTCTCGGCCAGTACGGCGTCGCCATTCCGGTATTCACCAAGGAATTCAACGAGAGAACAAAGAACGACATCGGCCTCATCATCCCGGTGGTCATCACCGTTTACGCCGACCGTTCGTTCACATTCATCACCAAGACCCCTCCGGCGCCCGTGCTCATCCTCAAGGCCGCCGGCATCGAAAAGGGATCGGGCGTCCCGAACAAGACGAAGGTCGCCAAACTCACCCGTGAACAGGTAAAGAAGATTGCCGAGACCAAGATGCCCGACCTCAACGCGGCGTCGATCGAAGCCGCCATGAGCATGATCGCCGGTACGGCCCGTTCGATGGGCATTACCGTCGAGGACTGATTTAGGTACAGGAGGCAATCAAAATGTCTAAGGGTAAGAAATATATCGAAAGCACAAAGCTCTTCGACAAGAGCAAGCAGTACGAGCCCGCCGAAGCGGTATCGCTCATCTGCCAGACCGCAAAGGCCAAATTCGACGAGACCGTCGAAATCCACGTGAGACTGGGCGTCGACTCGCGCCATGCCGACCAGCAGGTCAGAGGCGCCGTCGTTCTCCCCAACGGAACGGGCAAGACGGTGAAGACGCTCGTCTTCACCAAGGACGACAAGATCCAGCTCGCCCTCGACGCCGGAGCCGACTACGCCGGCGGTATGGATTACGTCGAAAAGATCCAGAAGGAAGGCTGGCTCGACTTTGACGTCGTGATAGCTTCTCCCGACATGATGGGCGTCATCGGACGTCTCGGCAAGATCCTCGGCCCGAAGGGCCTCATGCCCTCTCCCAAGAACGGAACTGTGACGCCCGATGTCGCCAGAGCCGTCAGAGAAGCCAAGGCCGGTAAGATCGAGTACAGACTCGACAAGACCAACATCATCCACTGCCCGATCGGCAAGGTCTCGTTCGGCGCCGACAAGCTGAAGGAGAACTTCGACACCCTCATCGGAGCGGTCATCAAGGCCAAGCCGGCATCTGCCAAGGGCCAGTATATCAAGAGCTGCGTACTCGCGACCACCATGGGCCCGGGTATAAAGGTCAACCAGGCCAAACTCGGCTGAGCCGGGCTGGGCTGACAATAACGGCGGAAGACTGTCATATGTCTTCCGCCTTTTTTCAAAAACGCATCTGAGAGAGATATTATGAGAAGGAGAAAACAGACGATGCCGATCGAAGAACTGCGCATACCCGGTACAGGCGGTGAGAATGACATCCCTGAGGGGAAGTTTATGTCGGTCATGTTCACCGGCCCGCGCGACGCGGGAGCCGACCCCGACGAGGCGAACGGGATCATATTCAGTCTGTCGCTCCTTATCCGCGAACTGGCGGAGGAGCACGGTACCGCGACATTCATCACCGGAGGGGCACTGGGATTCGACACGCTTGCCGCCGAGGCCGTCCTCCGGGCAAAGAAGGAACTGAGCGGTATATCGCTGCGCCTGATCCTTCCCTGCTCCGGCCAGGACGCGCGCTGGAGAGGCTCTGACAGAGAGCGCTACCGCAGGATATTCGCATCGGCCGACGAGACGACCGTGCTCTCCCCGCGATATTACAGAGGTGTCATGCATGTGCGCAACAGGGCCATGGCCGACGCTGCCGACCTGTGCGTCGCGTACCTGCGCGAAGGCCGGCCCGACGGCGGAACCGGGTACACCGCGGCATACGCGGCGAAGCGCGGCATACCGGTGCTCGACCTTTCCCGCGCCGCCCGCTTCGCTCCGCTCTCCGGCTCTCTCCCCTGCCTGCCCGTGTGGGTCGGGGGCGGGACGGAGGCGGCCGGCGGACAGGCCGGAGAGCCTCTCTCACCGAACGACGAATACGCGGACTTCTTCCCGGTCCCGGCGGGCGGGCTGTTCCGCGAAGGTCACTCTTATTCCCTGCGCATCGCATGCGACACCGACTACAACATATTCATCAACGGAAAACTCGCTGGATTCGGCCAGTACTCCGATTTCCCGGGCAGGGCCGTCTACGACGAATACAACCCCGACTTAAGACCCGGTGACAGCCTCCTTATCCGGGCCTGGCACTCGGGGATAGACTCGCTGACCCACGTGCGGCACAGGTTCGCGTACGCGGCCTTCGCACTCTACGAGGACGGCGTATGCCTTCCTGAAGCCTCCTCCGGGCCCCGTACGCCGTCGAAGCGGTCGGACAGCTATCTGCACCGCCGCGAACGCGTGATCACGTCACAGACAGGCGCAGGCTTCCTCTGCGACGGCAGACGCGCTGACAGACCGGCGGAAGAGGGCTGCAGGCCGTCGGTGCTCTCGCATGCGGAGATAAGCGAGGTCCTGCCGCGGCCCTGCCGAAAGCTCGAGGCGGGCGAGCCCGTCGCGGCAAATGAGGTATTCCGCTCCCGCGCCTCATTCGGCTGCCAGTCAGACGCCGACCCCGCCGTGATACTGTCGAAGGCGGTATTCCGGGGGTCGGGCGGCGACGGTCTCTTCGTCATATTCGACTTAGGGCGCGAGACCGTCGGCTTTCCCGAGATCTCCTTCGACGCCCCCGCCGGCGGCAGCGTCGCGTATTTCGGCTGGGGAGAGCACCTGACCGACGGCCGCTGCAGGACCGTCATCGGCGGCCGCAGGTTCGGCAGCGCGTATCTCGCTCACAGGGAAAGGAACACCTTCATGCCGTCGCTCCGGCGCATCGGATGCCGGTATGTCGAACTGTTTGTCACCGGACAGCCGGAGAATGTAAGGCTGCGCTTCATTCCCGCCGTGTATCCCGTCGGCGAGCTGCCGTCGGGAATGAGCCCCGGAAGCCTCAGGGAGCGGATATGGGAGACATCGGTCAATACCCTGCGCTGCTGCATGCACGAGCATTACGAGGACTGTCCGTGGCGCGAGCAGGCGCTCTACTCACTCGATTCCCGCAACCAGATGCTCGCCGGGTACACCGTCTTCGAGGACGGCAACCGCGATATGGTGAAGGCCTCTCTCGACCTCATGTCGCGCGGTCTGCGCCCCGACGGAATGCTTCCGCTCTGCGCCCCCGCCGGCCTCGACTACCCGATTCCCTTCTTCACGCTGGTCTATTTCATACAGTTCAGGGAATACCTTGACTTTTCCGGCGACACGGCGTTCGCCTCGGAAAAGCTGCCTCTGCTGCACCGCATCATGGACGGCATCCTCGCGCGGCGCCATGCTTCGGGACCTCTCCGCGGCCTCGTACCGCGCTTCCCCGACAGCGCCGGATACTGGAACTTCTACGAGTGGTCGCCCGGCCTTTCGGGAAACAAATACAGATACGACGAGTCTGACCCGCCCGCCGAGGCGCCCTTCAACGCCGCTCTCGCGCTCGCTCTGCGCGCGCTGGCAGCGATCTGCGCGGCATGCGGCGAAGAGGCGGCGGCGTCGCTCTGCTCGCGCGAGGCGGATGAGGTCACTGCCGCTGTGAGGAGGACCTTCCTCCGTCCCGACGGTTTCTTCGACAGCTTCACCGACGGACCCGCCCGCGGCTCCGACTCCGCCCGTCTCTCGGTGCTCACGCAGGCGCTCTGCCTGCTCTGCGGCGCCGCGGACCGCGGTGAGTCGGAGCGGTGCGGGCTCTGCCGGACGGTCGCGTCAAACGGCGGGACATCGCCCGCGGAAACGTCCCCGCGCCATGACGGGTCTGCCGCCTCATCCTCCGCCGGCCCTGTCCCCGCGACGCTGAGCATGTTCTGCTTCAGATACGACGCCCTGCTATCCGTCGACCGGGGAAAATACGCCCCTGTGATCATCGACGAGATCGACCGCACGGGCAGATATATGCTTGAGCGCGGCGCGACGTCCTTCTGGGAGACCCTCCGGGGAGAGGCCGATTTCGGCGGAGCGGGCTCGCTCTGCCACGGCTGGAGCGCGGTATTCCCGCACTATTACAGGCTCCTCTCCGAATGATACCGCGGGCGTCGCTCTCGCATGCCGGGCGCACCACAACCAAAGAAACAGCCCGCCGGCCTTCGGCCGCGGGCTGTTTCTTTTCCGTATCGGCGCCGGGCGCCGACCGGGTATAATGAAGTTCAAAAGGGATCCACGGCTGCCGCCGGTGTCCGGCAGAGCCGGAGGCGCGGTCAGGACAGCACGATATACATCACTATGATAAGCAATACGAACACACCCGACAGTATGGGCGTGAGCTTGTTGAGCAGCTTATCGAGACGCGATCCTCTTTCCTTGCCGAGGAATGTATCCGCGGCACCCGAGATGACCCCGGACATGCGGCTGTCTTTTCCCGACTGAGCCAGAACGGCTATGATCAGAAAGAGCGCTACTACCATTATGACTATCCCGAGCACTATTTCTACGGCCGACATTGCGTGACCTCCTCTTCAGGTATCGTGCCGCTGCGGAGAAGTTTCCGCAGAGCCGATGATTATTATACCACTTTGAAAAAAATATGTCAAGTTTTTTCGTCGAAAAACCGAAAATCAGGGGATATCAGTTTTTTTCGACGAGTATCTCCCTGACCGACTCGATCTGCTCGAGAGGGACGCCGATCTTTGTCAGATAGTTCGTCGCCTTTTCGCGGTAGGTGCTGCCGCTCGCCGCCCTGACGGGAGCCATGACGGTGGTGAATCTCTCGTAGGTGCGCTTGCTTCCGATGTTGGCGAAGTTCGAGAAGAGATAGTCGCGGGCCATCACTTCGTAGTCGACGCCGCATACACATTCGATGAGGAAGGCGATGACGCCGGTGCGGTCGGTGCCGATCGAGCAGTGGAAGATGAGCGGGTAGTTGTCGGGATCGGCAAGTATCGCGAAGGTGTCCTTCACCATCTTCTTGCCTTCGGCGTCGGACAGGATGGTGTCGTGATAGACGGCCGGGCAGAGATAGTATCTGATCTGGTCGCCGCCCCAGCTGGTCATCGGCTCGCTTCCGTCGGCCTTGAAGCCGTTCTGGTAGAGTCCCGCGTCGTTCACCGAACCGCGGAAGTCGATCTCCGCCCTGATCCCCAGCTCGACGAGTTTCTTCTTTCCGGATGAGGTGATCGACGGAGTCTTGCTGTAGTTGGGATTGAGCCTGCCGCATCTGAAGATCAGATTCTGACGGATGACCCCGCCTTCGCACTCCTTGCCGCCGAGGTCGCGGAAGTTCGCGACGCCGTCGACATCGAGCGTGCGGGGGCCGTCGAGCGTCATGAAGCTCGAGACCTTGCTCTCGAGCGTGAACTCGGAGCCGTCTGCAGCCCGCAGGTTCGCCGTGACTTTCCAGTAGTATCTGGTCTTTATGAGAAAGTCGAAGCCGCGGCTTCTGTCGTACTCGAAGTAGCGCGACGAATAGGTCTTTGCACCCTCAAAGTCCTCGTTGGGGCTGAGGTACAGGGTGTACTTGAGCAGCTCGGTATCCTCCGGAACGCCTGACAGCGCCCACTTGAAGACGGGAGTGCCCTGAGTGCTCTGCTCGAGCACGCCTTCGGCGTATTTGTTCACGCTGTCGACTGAATCGGCGAGGTACTTCTTCTGAAGCGGGGTGTGGGTGTCGAATTCCTCGAATTCATTGAGGACGATGCCCTGTTTTTCGGGTATCTCCGCGGTGTAGCTGTAGCCGCATACGGTGCAGGTATAGGTCATGACGCCGGGCGCTCCGACCTCCGCCTCCTTCGTCACGGTGCCGGCGTCGAAGGTGTGCTCGCCCGCCTCTGTGACGTCGCAGCGTCCTGCAGTGCAGCTGCGCGAGTGTGTCTTTTCGTCGGTCTGCCATTCGGTGAACACGTGCTCATGGCTGCACGACGCAAGAATCGGGAGTAGTGCGAGGACCGCCAGCGCGACCGCCGCGGCCCTTGTGGCTTTTCCGATTTTCATCTGTTGTCTCTCCGTTGTTGATTTAATGAATGTTTATTATACAACAAATCCCCGGATTTGTCAATCCCGGGCAGGCGAAAGAGGCAAAGACGCCGGATTACGCCGCTTTTCTCTTTCTTTGCCGTGGCCGGCGGTCCGCTGAGAGACCGCTCCCGGCTCCCCTACCGGGCTCAGGATTTTGCAGTTGACTTTTATGGCGTGCTGTTGTATAATAAGGTTGTGTTATGCTAAGTAAAAACGTTAT
>JAFTCN010000072.1 GCA_017454675.1 Clostridia bacterium | reverse complement strand
GCACACGGCACAGACAGGGTGCTCTTCGCCACCGATTCGCCCTGGGCCGACGGCGCAGACTACCTGGAATTCATACGCTCCTCGGGCCTTGGCCGTGACGAACTCGACAGGATACTCGGCTCAAACGCCGAAGAGCTGCTGATGCTCGCCGCTCTGGCTTCGTGAGACTAAAAAACGCACAGCGCCGCGGCATCGCCGCGGCGCTGTGCGCATATCGCGATTTTTATATCAGTTCGTAAACGAAGACGGCGCTGTCCTCGAGATCGATGTCGGTCGGCTCGATGCTGACTCCGCGCGCTGCGGTCGACTTCATGAGCGCGGCGTCCGCCACGGCGTAGCGGGTCTGCGAATACATCGGCAACTCGCCGCGGCTGTAGTCGATCGACACAAGCCCGCCGAGGGCCGCGCCCGACGCCTCCGCCAGGATCTCCGCCCTGGCCTTCGCGTCGGCGGCGGCGGCGCGCAGCAGTTCTTCGGCCGCCGCCCCTTTGTCCTTTACTGTGAATCTCACGTCGAGCTCGGGCTCGGCTACCGAGTGCGCGATGACAGTCAGCACACGCGACAGGAGGTGCGTGTCAAAGGCGAATTCGAGCTTCAGCCGGTGACTGCAGCGGTATCCGCGGAATTCCTGCCTGTACCCGCCCGTCTTCGGGTCGTGAACGCCCTCGTATTCGGTATTGACGCTGAAATCCTCCGTTTTGAGGTCCCGCTCACCGAATCCGGCCCCGGCGAGCCCTGTCTTCAGGCTCTCGAGCTTCTCCTCGGAGGCGGCCATCGATCTGTCGTAGTCCCTGTCCAGCGACTTCACTGAGAGCGAAACGACGGTCAGGTCGGGCCGGAGCGACAGCCTGCCGCGGCCGGTCACCGTGATCTTTCCGTTTGACATGCCGGTATTATCTCCTTTTTGTCTTTTTCTGTTTGCGCAGGAAATCCGGCGCAAACGGGTCTTTCACGTAAGGCAGACGTCAGTCGAGGATGACGATCCTCCCCTCGACCTTCGAATCGAGGTTCTGGTGAGTCGCGAAGTACTCCTCGATGATGTTGTTGACCGACGTCGCGACGACCCGGGGCCTCATGTTCCCCGCCACCTCGGAGAGCTTCACGCCGAAGAATTCGTCGAAACTGGTATAGTGGTAGTTCTGCAGCGCGATGAGCAGCGTCATGCCGTCGGTCACCGGTTCTCCGCGGAAGGAGAGCTCCTCGAGCGTATGCGTGCTCTTTCGCCAGACGATCCGCACGCCCTTCGAGAACTGGTAGAACTCGGTGTGGCCCTCCCAGGCTTCGTCGCGCATGAGGAACGTGACCATGCGGCGGAACTGCGCGCCGGTCACCTTCAGCATCCAGAGTGTGTCGTCGAACGGAGTGTTCTCGAGCATCTCGCTGAAGGTCACGATCGGGCCGAATTCCTTCTTGCGGATCGAGCCCGAACCGAAGAGCATGATGTCAAAACTGCTCTCCCACTGCATCAGGTCGGCGTAGAGGTTGCCGAGCTCGGTCTCGCGGTTCCTCGCCGGGTGGGTGAGCTTCCGCGCGAAATGCGTGACGATACGCTTGTATTTCGCGTCGGTCACGTTCTTGTAGCTGTCGAGTATCTCGGCGATTATGCCGTCGTTGTCCGCGGTCTTCTCGTTCACCGGGACGCACTGCCAGGTGTACGACTCGACGGCGTGGGATCCGGTGTCGTATACGATGTCGAATCTGCCGATCTGTCCGCTGCCGCTGCCGGCCTGGACGATCGGTATGCCGTTCACCACCTCAGGCGCGTCCATCAGCGTGTGCGAGTGGCCTCCGATGATGAAGTCGACGCCGTAGTCCGGGTCGAGCTTCGCCGCGAGCTGTCTGTCTGCCTCGATGCCGATGTGCGTCAGCAGCACTACCATGTCGGTGTCCTTCGTGCGGTAGTTGTCGCAGATGACGCCGATCTCGCGGGCGGCCTCGTCGATGTCGATGAAGGTCCCGATGACCTTCTCAGATCTCGTCGAGGCTATGACCTCCTCTGTCAGTATGCCGATGAAGAGGATGTTCATGCCGTCGACTGTCAGCACGCGGTAGGGCTCGAACATCCGGGTGTTGCTCAGCGTGATGATAAGGTTTGCGTTGATGAGCGGGAAGCGGGCGCATTTCTCGAGGAACAGCAGGTGCGCGACGCCGTAGTCGACCTCGTGGTTGCCGACGGTCGCTATATCGGGCGAGAGCGTGTTCATGAGATCTATCGTGGACAGGCCCATGTATTCCGAATCGATGATCGATCCGCGGAACATGTCGCCCGCCATCGCGTAGATCACGTTTTTCTCCTCGGAGCGTACCTTTTTTACGAATCCCGAGAGCCTCGGGAGCCCGCCGGTCTCGATCCCGTCCGCGGTCTTCGGCAGAAAATCCCCGTGGATGTCGTTCGAGTGGAGAATCGTCAGTTTCTTCTTTGCCATGTTGTCCTCCCGTATTCGTTGATGTGGAGCGTCCCGGCGGTCAGCGGAGCCAAAGTCCCCTGTCCCTCCCTCGCCGGCCGGCCGATGTTAAGGTAGTGAGACGTAAATCGTTAATGTGCGCATGTGAATGTGCTGGGCGATGCATTGTGAATGTGAAATCGAATCACCCGGTCCGCCCGCGACCGTACCATGAGCTCATTCTCAGCTCAGGAGATCACATCCGCTCCGGCAGGCTACCTGCTTCGCTGTTTTTTCTTCAGTGCTGTACGCCGGGTGCTCAGAGATCGACGGTCCAGTTGAGAGTCTGGATACGCTCGTCGAGCGCGCGGAGATCGGCTGACAGGGCGTCGGTCTGCTTCTGGAGCTTCGCGACGTCGACCGTGCTGACGATCCTTATCTCGGTCTTTGCATATCTCGTGACTTTCTCGCTCGAGCTGTCGAGGAAGGAACGCATGACCGACAGCCTTTTGGAGAGGACGTCGCGCTTTGCGAGGAGCTCGGTGAGCGTGACTCCGCCGTCGACGGTCCGGCTGTTCCTAAGGTTGATGCGGGCGATGAGGTCCTCGAGCTGGACGAGGATCCGGTCGGTCTGCTTCAGCAGTTCTTCGGGATCCTCGGCGGGTTTTTCGCCCTCCTGCGTCTTCGCGTTGTTGTTGAGTCTCGTCGAGAGCTCGCTCAGTTTCGTCTGGAGCGCCGCTCTCTGGGAGAGCGCTGTTGCAAGTTTCATTATCCGATCTTTTCCTTTCAGTTGCTTCGGGTATAAGGTATGATCAGATATTATTATACTGAATAGCCGGGTTTTGTCAAGAAAAAACGGATGCCGCCCCGTCCCCGCGGCGGGATGCTGAAAAAAGTTGACACCCTGCCGGATATGTGCTAAAATAATAATAATCTGCCCGGCTGCGGCTCTGCGGCCGCTCCGGCAAACAATTCAACAGAGGAGAATAATTTATGAAGGCATTCAAAAAGTACCTTGCCGAATTCATCGGCACTTGCGTGCTCGTCCTCTTCGCGTGCGGCACCGCGGCCGTCGTCAAGTGCGACACGCTGCCCGGCTATCTGCTCACCGCCCTGGCGTTCGGACTCGTGATCGTCGCCATGGCATACTCGGTAGGAAACGTCTCGGGCTGCCACATCAACCCCGCCGTCTCGCTGGCCATGCTCATCTCGGGAAAGATTTCCGTGGCTGATTTCTGCGGATATGTGATCGCCCAGTTCGCCGGAGCCACCGCCGGAGCCGCCGTCCTCATGGCGTTCGTCGGCAAGGAATCGGGACTCGGGACCAACGCCCTCTTCGAGGGCAAGATCGTCGCCTCGCTGCTGATCGAAGTCATCCTCACCTTCGTGTTCGTCTTCGCCATCCTCGGCGTTACGTCAAAGGTCGAGAACGGCTCGGTGGCAGGTCTTGTCATCGGTCTCAGCCTGACGCTCGTCCACATCCTCGGCATCCACTTCACCGGGACATCGGTGAACCCCGCCCGCAGCTTCGGTCCCGCGGTCCTCGTCGGCGGCGACGCCCTGAAGAACGTCTGGGTGTTCATAGTCGCTCCGCTGGTCGGCGGCGCGCTTGCGGCAGTGTGCTACAAGTTCCTCGCTTCCGGCGACGGGAAGAAGGAAGCAAAAGGGGAAGGCAAAAAGAAAGAGAAGAAATAATTCCCGCCCTTTCCCGAAAAAGAAACACCAAAGGACACCGGCCCGCCGGTGTCCTTTTGATGACCGCGCCCGGGTCTTACTTCAGCCTGGTCCCGCACTCGGTGCAGAAGTTCATCCTGGGCTCGTTCTCTGCGCCGCATGACGGGCACACCTTTATCATCGGGGCTCCGCAGATGCCGCAGAAGCGCATCCCCTCGGGGACGAATTCGTGACACTTGTGGCAGACGCGCTTTTTGGCTTCACGCCTGCGCTGCTCCTCCTCGCGCTCGCGCTCTTCCTTCTCGGCCTCCTCTTCAGCCCTGCGTTTCTCCTCCTCGGCCTTTTCCTCTTCGGCGCAGGGAGAGCACATCTCCGCTTCGGCGTCGTAGCATTCCTCGCAGAACCAGCGGCCGCACTTTTTGCAGCGCTTCAGCGACTCCTGAGCCCAGTCCTCGGCCTTCTCGAAGGCCTTTTTCTTTTCGTCGTCGTATCTGTCGCCGCTGACGTCGGACACGAGTCCGGTACCGCTGTCAATCGCGCTGCCTACGGTGCTCACCTTGCCTCCGAACAGATTTCCGAGGAAGCTGGCCACCTTGCCGACGCTCTCGTTCGTCTTCTTGAGGATGCGGGTCTCCGATCTGTCGAAGTCGCTCCTGAAAACACGGCCGCAGCCGTCGCACTTGAATTCAAACTGGAATCCTCTTTCGTTGCTGAGGTCCTCATAGCTCCCGATCCTGAATTTTCCCATATCGCAAACCGCCTTTCGGTCTTTCACGGGCCGCCTGTCCGCTGTTCCGGGCATGCCGGCATCCGGGTCACTTTTTGAACTTGACTATAATATGATATCATACTTTCGCCTTTTTTTCAACAAATAACGGACTTTCCGCCCAAAAAAAGCTGCGTTCGCCTCCGCCGCGGCCGTTCATCAGGGAGCCCGGGCCGGGAAGTGTTTTCCGGAAAAATACACGTTGGCAGGCAGTTCGCCGCTAGTCGGATAAAAACTGTTGACAGGTAAATTGTTTTCTGTTAAAATAGCACCCGGGTCTTATGGGCAGTTCGAAATAAAAAACCGGCAGCTTTTGACAAAGGCATGATTTGCCTCCGGAGAAAAGCCATGCCGGGCGTCGCTGCCGGGCCGGCATGTGGGATGTTCCGTACCGCGGCAGATCAGCCGCCGCTCCCGCGCCGGCGGAAGACCCAAGCAAAGGAGTGCATTGACAACCATGAGAAAAAAGACCGTACGGTTCAGCCTGTCAAACAGGAACCTTCCCGACGGGGCGTTCGCAGTCCTGTCGGACGCGATCGGAAGACTGCTTTCGGCGCGCGGATGCGCCTTGGGTGAAAGAAAGGACGCCCTCCGGATCGTCTTCGCGACCGACCGCCGTCTGAGAGACGACAGCTTTGCAGTGACGCTGAGGCGCGATCTCACCGGCGAATATACCGAGGTCGCGGGATCCGACATACCCTGCGTCTTTGCCGGTGCCGGCCGGTACTTCACACTCTCGCGGTTTGACTGCAGGGGCGGCTTTGATCCCTGCCCGCTGCCGCTCCGGCACAAAATGAAAAAGCCGGTCAGAGGGATATATCTCGCCTCGCACTTCTATAACTGGCATCACAGCTCGCCGATAGAGGAGGAGCTGGCGTATATCGCCGACCAGGCGCTGCGCGGATTCAACCAGATCATGCTCTGCGTCGGCATCCAGCACTACAGGACGCTCCGGGATCCCGAGGCGCTGGAGATGATCGGCAGGATTAAGCGCATCTTTGCCTTTACGTCGTCGATCGGTATGAAAAACGCCCTCATCGCCTTCTCGAACACCGGCATGGACGGATTCCCCCGGGAGTTCGCCGCCGAGGAGAAGGCCGACGGAGTATTCTACACCCGCGATATCGTCGCGGAATTCGTCACCGAACTCTGTCCGTCGACCGCCGGCGGAATGCGGGAGATCGAGCGCATCCAGCGCGAATTCTTCTCATCCTTCGCAGACACGCCGGTCGATTACTATTACCTCTGGCCCTACGACGAGGGCGGCTGCCTCTGCGAAAAATGCCGGCCCTGGTCGACGAACGGATTTATGAAGGTCGCAGAGCTCGACCGGCGGCTCATGAAGGAATACGGGATAGACGGGGAGCTCTGCATATCCACATGGCATTTCGGAGTCCAGATGCCGGGCGAGTGGGCGAATTTCTACCCGCACCTTGAGTCAGGAGAGTACTCCTTTGCGCCTTATATCATGACGGCGTTCCAGTCGGGCAGGCTGCCATCGGTCATTGCCGAAAAAGGCATCCCGCGGGGCGTGCGTTTCGTCGAGTTCCCCGAGATCAGCATGCAGAACCCCGCGCACCCCTGGGGCGGCTTCGGAGCGACCCCTTTCCCGATGTATCTGAACAACGTCGAGGAGAACACGGGAGCATACAACGAGGGCGGATTCCTCTATTCCGAAGGCATATATGAGGATATAAACAAATATATCGTCGCAGGGTTCTGGTGCGGCTACGCCGGCCACGACGCGCAGTCGATGCGGGAGTATTTCGGCTTTGAGTTCGGCATATACGACGACGCCGCGGCGTCGGAGCTGGTCCGCGCATGCCAGCTCATGGAATCGTCGCACAGGCGGGAGACGTCTCACCCCGACGACGGCACGCCCTGGAGGTTCCAGATACGCTGGGGAACGGCGGTCCCGGAGGTGAAAAGGATCATCGAAGCCGCGGAGAGCTCCGTCCCGCCGCGCCTGAAGACGGCCTGGAAGTGGCGGCTCTTCGCCATTCGCGCCGAACTGGACTATATACTGTATTCGAACGGATACCGCCTGAAGGACTCCGCGAGGGCCCAGGAGCTCCTTGCCGAACTCTGGCGTATCTACTGCGTCACGGAAAAGACCAAATACTGCGTCTGCCCGCCGCTCGGGAAATGACCGCGAATGACCGGTCTGCAGAAACGCCGGAAGAATGAAGGAGATCAGACAGTGAAACATTACATCATCGTAAAATTCAGGGATGGGACCGACGTTAAGGCGGCCGCGGTGCGCGAACTGTTCGAGGGGACGCTGTCGATACCCGGCATCCGCGGAGTCGACGTCCGGACCTCGTGCTCGTCCCGTCCGAACCGGTTCGACATGATGATAGTCATCGACATGGACGCGCCGGCGCTGCCCGCGTACGACGTCTCGGAGCCTCATCTGCGCTGGAAGGCCGAATACGGGCCTCTCATCGAGAAGAAGGCGATCTTCGACTGCGAAGGGTGACCGCGGGGCGGTGAGCCGGCCCGGAGCCGGCGGCGGTGCGGAAGCCTGCCATGCGGAAAAAATCGGGAAACACTTGAAAACACCGCTGTTTTATGATATAATTAATCCGTTCGATTTTTATTCATGAAAGTGAGGAAAGAAGTCCAATGCAATACACAAAGGAAGTCGAAGAGATGGCCTGCGTCGCCAAAGGCCCTAACCACGGACCCGCTCCGATACCCGAAGAGGGAAAGTGGATCCAGGCCAGGGAGATAAAAGACATCTCCGGCTACACGCACGGCATCGGCTGGTGCGCTCCGCAGCAGGGCACCTGCAAACTCAGCCTGAACGTTAAGAACGGCATCATCGAGGAGGCCCTGGTCGAGACCATCGGATGCTCCGGAATGACTCATTCAGCCGCGATGGCCAGCGAGATACTGCCCGGCAAGACCATCCTTGAGGCTCTCAACACCGACCTCGTGTGCGACGCCATCAACACCGCCATGCGTGAGCTCTTCCTGCAGATAGTCTACGGACGTACACAGTCCGCCTTCTCCGAGGACGGCCTCCGCATCGGAGCCGGCCTTGAGGACCTCGGCAAGGGTCTCCGCTCGATGATCGGCACCACCTACGGAACGAGGGCCAAGGGAGCCCGCTACCTGGAGCTCACCGAGGGCTACATCGTCAAGCTCGCGCTCGACGCAGACGACCAGATCTGCGGCTACCAGTTCCTAAGCCTGGGCAAGATGATGGACGCCATCAAGAAGGGCGTCTCCCCCAACGAAGCTTACGAGAAGAATCTCGGGACCTACGGCCGTTTCAAGGCCGAAGACGGCGCGGTCAAGTGGATCGACCCGCGCAAAGAATGATCGGAGGTGCAGCAAATGGCTCTGTTTGAAAACTATGAAGGACGGATCCCGCAGCTTCGGCCCGTTCTCGACAAATACGGTTTCGGGTCCTTCGAGGACGTGAAGGCATTTACCAACGGAAAGGGCGTCGATGCCTACTCGATAGTCGAGAGCACGCAGCCCATCTGCTTCGAAAACGTGAAGTGGGCATATGAGCTGGGCGCCGCCATCGCCATGAAGGAAGGCTCGAAGAGCGCCGCCGAGGCGGCAAGATGGATCGGGACCGGCCTGCAGGCGGTCTGCATTCCCGGCTCGGTCGCTGACCCGCGTCAGGTCGGCATCGGGCCCGGCAACCTCGGAGCGATGCTCCTCGACGAGGAGACCGAATGCTTTGCCTTCCTGGCCGGCCACGAATCCTTCGCTGCAGCCGAGGGCGCCATCAAGATCGCTCTCAACGCCAACAAGGTGAGAAAAAAGCCCCTGCGCGTCATCCTCAACGGACTCGGCAAGGACGCGGCGATGATCATCAGCCGCATAAACGGATTCACATATGTAAAGACGAAATACGACTACCTCTCCGCCGACGTAAAGGAGGATCACGCTCTGACCGTCGTTGAGAAGACCTCGTATTCGAGCGGAGACCGCGCCAAGGTCAACTGCTACGGCGCCGACGACGTCCGCGAGGGCGTGGCGATCATGTGGCACGAGAACGCCGACGTCTCGATCACCGGCAACTCCACGAACCCGACCCGCTTCCAGCATCCCGTCGCCGGGACATACAAGAAGGAACGCCTTGAGGCAGGGAAGAAGTACTTCTCGGTAGCGTCGGGCGGCGGCACCGGCCGCACCCTCCATCCCGACAACATGGCCGCCGGCCCCGCCTCCTACGGCATGACCGACACCATGGGCAGGATGCACTCCGACGCCCAGTTCGCGGGTTCCTCATCGGTCCCCGCGCACGTCGAGATGATGGGATTCCTCGGCGCCGGCAACAACCCGATGGTAGGCATGACCGTCGCGGTGGCCGTCGCGGTGGCTCAGGCGCTCTCGAAGTGATCCTGCAGCGGCGCTCATAACGAAGACAGGCTTCCCGGTCCTCGGGAAGCCTGCTTTTACGGAGACCTTAGAAATGACAGATCTGTCGCTCAATATCGGCGAGGCGGTCTCGGCGCTGACCCTCAAGCCTCTGTTTTCCACGCAGTACGAACGGGTATCCGTTATGAATGAGATCGGACACGGTCTGGCGGAACTCCCGCAGCCGCTGCGTTTTTCGCGCATGCTCGGAGAGCTGCTGTCGCGCGTTTCGACTCCGCTCGAACCGTACGACCTGATCGCCGGCAGAGTACCCGACAGGGAACTGACGTCCGGCGAGGAGGCTCTTTATCAGTCTGCGCGTAAAGATCCGGACTCCCCCTCGAAGAAGGTATTCCTCAGCTCCGGGCACTGCACATATTCTTGGGCCTCTCTTGTGAAGCTTGGGCTGCCGGGCCTGAAGAGACGGGCGGAGGAGACGCTGGAGCGCGTCATGCGCGAAGATCCGCCGGGCCCGTTGAAGGACGGCAAAGCGGTCTTCCTGCGCGGCATGACGGAGGTCTACGGCGCCCTGTCGGCATATATGCTGCGCTATGCCGGGGCGGCTGAGAAAGCGGGGATGGGAGACGTCGCGTCGAACCTCCGCGCGGGAGCCCTCCGCGCGCCGGCGTCATTCGCCGAGGCGCTGCAGCTGCTTTGGATCGTCGCGCTCGTCGACTGCGCCTATATCACAAAGAACCCCACACTCACTCTCGGCCGGCTCGACCGCATACTGCTGCCGCTCTACCGCGCGGACATCGCCTCGGGGAGGCTCGACGAAGACGGCGCCCGCGCAGTCATCACCGACTACTATTGCAAGCACAACCTCATAATGGGGCGCGGCGAGCACCAGCTCGGGACCGTGGACGACAGCACGACGTTCGACCGCATCCTTAACTTCGACGCTCCGCAGTATCTTCCGCTTGCCGGTCGCGACCTGTCCGGGCAGCCTGCCGACAACGAACTGACTGCGCTGTTCTGCGAGTGCATACGTCCCGAATTCAAGAATCCCGTGGCCGTCGTGAGCTATTACTCCGGCATGGAAAAACGCAGCCCCGGCCTGTGGCGGACTGTGTGCGAAAAGGCGCTTGGCAGTTCGTCGATGATGATATACAACGACGAGAACGTCGTCAGGACTTTCATGAAGCTCGGCCTGCCGGAGGAGGACGCCCGCCGCTACGAGCATTTCGGTTGCAACTGGCCGTCGACCGGCGACAACGGCTGCTGGATTCAGGGCAGCCCGTCGGCGGTGCGCATGGGAGTCGGATTCACCGAAGAGGAGAAGGAATACCTGCGGCGTCCGCTCCCGCGTCACCGTTTCGTCGGTCCCGAATGCTTTATGGAGGCGATGGAGGACGTGGCGAAGCTCCCGGAGCCGGAGCGCAGCACCGACGCCCTCTACGGCCGGTTTTTCGCCCGCTTTTCGGATTTTATCGACATGAGGATAAAGACAATATCGCGCGAACTGGGCATGAGGGCGAGACGGCCGTCGGGCGCGCTGACGTTCACCGACTGCTTCCGCGACGCCCCGGCCGTGACCGGGCTCGGATTCTGTGCGTCGTCGAAATACCGCTTCGAACTGATGCCGTTATTATCCTTCGCCACGACGGCAGACTGTTTCACGGCCGTCGACCGCCTCGTCTTCAGGGAGAAGAAGGTCTCCTGTGAAGAGCTGCTTGACGCGCTGAAGCGCGATTTCGAGGGCTGCCCGCGTATTCTCGGCCTCTGCCGGAACGAGCCGAAATTCGGCTGCGGAGACCCGGACGCCGACGCTCACGCGCTCAGACTCGCGGCGGGCGTCGCGGACCTGGTTGCAAAAAAGAGCTGCGCATGCACGGAGGAGACGGAGCCGGGGTTCATGCTTATGCCGAGCCTCGAGAGCGACACGTGGCATATTAAATACGGCGAGCTCGGCGGAGCCACGCCCGACGGCCGCCGCGCGCACACGCCCTATTCGCAGAACTCGAGGCCGTCTAACGGTTCCGCCACGGCCGGGATCACGGGGATGCTGGGATCTATGCTCGATGCCATCCCTCCCGACGGCTTCCTCTCGGGCGCGCTTAACCTCGACGTGCCGAAGGGCATGTTTGACGGAGAGGAAGGCCTCCGCGTGTTCTCCGGGATCCTGGCGTCGTATTTCGAACGCGGCGGGCTGCACGCTCAGGTGTCGGTCGCCGACGTCTCCGAGCTGCGCGACGCGCAGCGGCATCCCGAACTGCACCGCGACCTGCGGGTTCGCGTGACGGGCTACAGCGGGATATTCGTCGATATGTGCAGGCGGCTGCAGGACGATGTTATCGCCCGCATGGAACAGGAGTGATCCGGAATGAAACTTACAGACAGGATTGACATAGGAGGGGGCGTCGCGGTATCTCCCGCCGCCCTCGGCGCGATGAACTTCGGAACGACAACGTCCCGCGAGGACGCTTTTGCCGTGCTCGACATGTACGTCGGGGCCGGCGGCAATTTCATCGACACCTCGAACAACTACGCCCACTGGGCGGGTACCGGCGACGAGAGCGAGACGCTGCTCGGAGAGTGGCTGGAGAGCCGCGGCTGCCGCGATGACGTGGTCATCGCCACGAAGGTCGGATTCGACCGCCACGGGACCGGCGCCGGACTTCGGCGTGAGCAGATAGAATACTGGGCCGGCGAAAGCCTGCGAAAGCTCCGGACCGACCGCATCGACGTCTACTACGCGCACACTGACGATACGTCGACCCCGCTCGGCGAGACGGCGGAGGCCTTTGCCTCTCTCGTCCGCGAAGGAAAGGTGCGCCTGCTCGGCTGCAGCAATTTCGATACCTGGCGCGTCGCCGACGCGACGGCTGAGGCGGAACGGCGCGGGCTGCCCGGATACCGGGTCATGCAGCAGCGCTTCACCTACCTTTACGCGCGCTCCGACATGGCGCCGAAATACATATTCAACGAGACGGCTGGCAGAGAGCGGCTGCGCTTCCTTTACGACCGGAAGATGCCGCTCGTCGCGTATTCGTCGACTGCCCGCGGCGGATACGCTGACCCGTCGCGACTGCCTCCCGACCTCATAGCGGGGAAGAGATACGATTTCCTCCGCATGACAGCATGTGAACTTGGCGTCGGGGCCGGGGCGCTGGCGGTCGCGTGGATGGCGAACCTTTACCGGGTACCGGGCATGCCGCGCGTCATACCTCTGTTTTCGTCGTCGAAACCGGAGCACCTGAAGGAAAACCTCGCCGGGGTGGAGCTCGAGCTGTCAGACGGGCTGCTGGACGAACTCTGCCGCGCGTAGATCCTGAAAGATCTGACAGCGGAACACATATGGCGGAGGCAGGATATGGATCGTGAGTCAGCCGGATATCCCGGCGTACCGTATGTATTCGATATAAGGCGCGGATCGACGAACGACGGCCCGGGTATCCGGTCGGTAGCCTTCTTCAAGGGCTGCGGCCTCGACTGCCGGTGGTGTCACAATCCCGAGGGCAAGGTGCCGCTCCCGCAGCCTGCTTTTTTCGCCGGCAGGTGCGAGGGCTGCGGAGCCTGTGCTGAAGTGTGTCCGTCGACGGGAGGATGCGTCGCATGCGGCCGGTGCGCAGAGGTCTGCCCGTCGGGAGCGAGAAAGATATACGGTAGAAAATATACCGCGGAGGAGCTCGCCGGCATCCTCGCGGCCGATGCCCCGTTTTACGTCGCGGCGGGAGGCGGAGCCACCTTCTCGGGCGGCGAGTGCATGCTGTATCCGAGCTATCTCGCGGATACCGCGAGACTGCTGAAGGAGCGCGGTGTGAACGTCGCGGCGGACACCGCGGGATACGTGCCGTACCAGAATTTCGAGGCGGTGCTTCCATACGTCGATCTTTTTCTCTACGACATAAAATGTCTGGATCCGGTCCTGCACAGGCGCGGGACCGGGGCGGACAATGCGCTCATTCTCGAGAACCTCGAAAAGCTTATGCGGACCGGGAAGGATATCGTCATCCGTACCCCGGAGATCCCCGGATTCAACGAGGGCGCGGAACTTGAGAGAGTGCGCGCGTATTGCGCGGCGCGCGGTCTGCCGCATGAGGTTCTGCCGTACCACACCTTCGGCGAAGACAAAAAAGCTGCTCTCAAAGCGGCGGGGCGGCCCCGGCGCTGACCCTCAAGCCGCTGTTTTCCGCGCAGTACGAACGGGTGTGCGTTGTGAACGAGACCGGATACTGTCTTGTACCGCTCCCGGGATCAGGAGGCGAGCCCGCAGTACTGTGCGGCAAGTCCCCTTATCTTCGATGCGGCGTCCGCGGAGAGCCCGTTGGTCTCGGACACGCCGTCGGGGACAGCCCGCCCGAACACGCTGCAGTAGATCATGCAGGCCTGCAGGTATCCCACGCCCTCCGACGTGATGCCGGAGTATCCGTGATATGCCTGTCCGTAGTTTATGACGCCGAGACCGCATTCGGCGGCCCAGGCGTCGGCGAGCTCCCTGAAGTAGGCGGAGCCGTCCTCAGCGGAGCAGGTTTCCTTTTTTCCGGTATCGGTGTATCCCGGAGTAGCGGCGGAGAAGATGGAGGGCTTGCTCTTGCTGTTGAGCGTGAAGAGAAAGACCTTTCCGGTCTCGGCCTTCAGCAGCGGAGCGACCGTCTTCAGAGCTGCGAGTTCCGACGCGGCGACGTCGGCTGCCGATCTAGTGTTCCTCCTCGAGACCTGGACGACTATCGCGTCCCATTCGTCCGACGCGAGAGCCTCGCGCAGGCCGAGATCCGAGGCTTCGGGGACGAGATCGTTCATGACGAAAGTCGAACTCGTCAGATATCTCGACTGAACGTCGGTCCCGTCCGCCGCCTTCACGATATTCGCGAAGACCTTTCCGACGGCGTAGTTGTCCATCAGGTTCGAACCTACGATGAGAAGCTTGAAGCCCTGTGCCTGAGGTTCGTCTTTTATCTCGGGGATCTCTCCGCGCAGCACCGTTTTGTCGGCGGCGGCGACAAGCGTCTTCACAGACGCGGGAGATGTCCGGGACAGTATCCTGTCGGGGCTTTCGCCGAAGACCGTATCGTAGATGACGCAGGCGGCAAGCCAGGAACCTTCAAGCGAAGGATGCCTCTCGTCGGTGTAATAGAGATTCAGGGAGGGGTCGGCGGCGATGCAGTTTTCAAAGGCGTATCCCGCGTGGGCGACAGGGACGTCGCCGAGGATCCCCGCCAGCTCGGCGGAGGTGTCCTCCATGAACTTCGTATGCTGCGCCCGGCCCATCGAGTGGGTCGACACCTCGGCGGTGGAGACCCCGCCGGTCGCTTTGTACTCGACGACCGATCCGTTGTTGTTGCCCCAGACGGCGTAAAGCACGGTCTTTGCCCCGGCGGCTGCCGCCAGGGTCCGGATCGTCTTTGCCGAGTCGAACTCGAGCTTCTTCACGGTGTCCTCGTATGGACTTATTCGGCGGGAGGGCTCGATCACGACATAGTCCCATTTTTCATTCTTCAGGAGCGGAAGCGCCTGCGCGCCGACCTCGGTCGAGGGCGACGCGAAATCCGACACCGTCGCGCTGCCCTTGGTGACCGACTTCACGTAAACGTCTTTCCCCTGCTCCTTCGCGATCTCCGCGAAGATATCCGGCATATCGTTGTAGTACATAAGGCTGTTGCCGAGGAAGAGGAAGCGCAGCGGCTCGCCGGACGGATCGGCGGATGTGCCGGTCGTTTCCTCAGACGTTTCCGCGGTCGTCACTGCCGGTATGTCAGATGTTGTACCTGCCTGAGTGTCCGCCGCAGTCTCGCTATGGCTGCCGGCGGAAGTCTGCTCCGGACTGCCGGTATCCGTACTGTCCGGGGTGCCTGAGGACATCTCACCGGGAGTGTCCGCCGACGTGCCCGCCGGAGAGTCGGACGCCGGCGTTTCCGTATTCCCCGCGCCCCCGGCGCCTCCGCAGGACGCGGTCCCTATCAGCATCGATGCCGCTAAGGCGAACAGCAGAATGTTTTTTATTCTTCTCATGATTCTGACGGGAAGCGGTCTCTCCCGCTTTCCTTCTTCTTTTTATACCTGACGCCCCGTTTTTACAGTATCACCGTTTCCGGGGCGGATGTGAAGGACGAGAACACCGCCTCGCCCGACCTGAAATAAAGCACCTGTGTGTTGCCGTCGTCGGGGTCGTACATATGCTTCAGTTCGGGATACTTCTCAAGCATCGCGACCTTCGGTCCGCGCCTTTCGTCGTCTGCGAGCTCGCCCGACACTCTGACCCAGCAGCCCTTCGAGAAGGCGCAGATCTCAGCCTTCGGATTCGCGGCAAGCTGAGCCGAGACCTTTTTTATTTTGCCGGTCTGTATGTAAAGTCTTCCCTCGTAAAGCATTACCGTCCCGAAAGGCCTGACCCTCGGGGCGTCTCCTTCGACGGTGGCGAGGTAGTATGTCCCCGCTTCCTCAAGAAACTTCACGACGTCATCGATCGTCTTTCGCATTTTTTCTCCCTCTCCCTTCCGCCGCGTCGGACCGCGGCCGTAAAAGATATGATTGTCCGCTCGGGGCTTGCCCAGGTGTCCCCTGAGGACGCCGCGGCTGCCCTTCGCCGGCTGCTTTTTATTTTACTCTATTTTCGTTGATAAATCAACTCTTTTCGAACGATTGTGATATTCTTTTTTGAGCCGCGTTTCTCCGGGGCCGTCGCAGCCCTTTCAGTCAGCGCATCCCCCTTCCAACCGGTATCCTATATCATAAAAACCCCGGAAATCTCTTGACTTCCGGGGGCTGATGTAGTATATAACAACCGAAGGGAACACCGGCGACGGTCACCTCCTTCCGAAGATTAAAAACTAACCGCCGTGAAGCTGGTTGCTTGGGCGGTTAGTTTTTTCATTTACGCTTTATGGATACAACAAGCGTAATCACCGCGAGGATGACCATCGCGAATGTGTACAGCTCGATGGCTGTTCATATGCGCAACTGGATGCCTGAAGGCATCGATAACAATGTCACAGGCATCACCTCCTTTCGTGAAAACGGAAGGAGGAATTCTTTTATTTCAGTGTGACAGTCCGGATTCCCCGGCCGTCATAAACGATGAGTATATCAGACCACTTGCCTTCTTTCATATCCTGCCAGCTTATGAACAGTTTTCCGTCGTAAACCGTTTTGGAAACAAAATTGTAACTGTACCGGTCACTGAACCCCAAAGGATCGTCCGTGATCTTTTTGGCCTTTCCCGTGATCACGTCCTCGAGCCAGATGCCTTTATCATCGAAATAAACCGCTTTTCCGTTGTAGACAGTAATCCCGTCCTGCAGGGAACCGACGTAATACTTTTTTTGTCTCCCGTCATCGCCTCTCTCGTTGGGATACTCGCGGTTCTCGACGTACCCGAGCATCTCTCCCTGCATATCATAGGCGGATACGCTGTAGAGAAAATAGGATGTTCCGTCGTCGGATTCAACAGTCTTTTCGATGTAGGTGTAGATCGTGTCATGATCGACGGTATATTTACGGTTATAGCCGGTCTGATAATACCGGAGTGTCATGTCCGGAGTTATGCAGCGGATACCTTCGCCGTACGAATTAAAGTAAAGATTTCCGTCGACCAGTTGCAGATCTCCGATCGAATATTTTGCGCCGGAAATGATAGTGGTTATCTCTCGCTTTTCGATATCGGCACATTTCAGAGAAAACAGGTCGTTCGTCAGCGAACCGTGTCCGGTATAGGTCGAATAGTAAATTTTCGATCCG
>JAFTCN010000007.1 GCA_017454675.1 Clostridia bacterium | reverse complement strand
TTTACATGCGGCTTGGTGCGTTCGAACGTTGCTTTTGCCATTGGATGTTTCCTCCGTGTTATTTCTTTAAATAATTGTTGATGAACTGCGGGTCAGGCGTTTTTGCCCGACACGATTTTTTCCATAATGGATTTGGGGACCTCAGCGAAATGGCTGGGCTCCATCGAGAACTGACCGCGCCCCTGAGTGCGGGAGCGGAGGTCGGTGGAATAGCCGAACATATTGGAGAGGGGGACGTTGGCCGTTATCTCCCACACGCCGCCCGACTGGGTGTCCTGCGAGAGGATGGTGCCGCGTCTGCCGACCAGATCGCCCGTGACTCCGCCCATGTAGTCGTCCGGCACTATGACCGTGACCTTCATTATGGGCTCGGTGAGCACGGGATCCGCCTTGCGCATAGCCTCCTTGAACGCCATCGATCCGGCGATCTTGAAAGCGAGTTCTGACGAGTCGACCTCGTGGAACGAACCGTCGAACAGAGTCACATTGACATCTACCACGTTGTAGCCGGCGAGGACGCCGCTCTGCATAGCGGATCTGATGCCTTCGTCGACCGACGGAATAAATTCCTTCGGAATGACGCCTCCGACGATCTCGTTGAAGAAGTGGTAGCCGGAGCCGGGCTCGGCGGGCTCTATGCGGATCTTGACGTGACCGTACTGTCCGTGGCCGCCTGTCTGTCTCGCGTACTTGCACTCCTGTTCGACCGTCTTCCTGATCGTCTCCTTGTAGGCGACGTGAGGCTTGCCTATGTTGGCCTCGACCTTGAACTCGCGCAGCAGTCTGTCGACGATTATCTCAAGGTGGAGCTCTCCCATGCCGGCGATGATGGTCTGCCCGGTCTCCTCGTCGGTGTAGGTCCGGAATGTCGGGTCCTCCTCGGCGAGTTTGGCGAGAGCCTCGGTCATCTTTTCCTGGCCGGCGCGGGTCTTGGGCTCGATCGCAACTCTAATGACGGGTTCGGGGAACTCCATCGATTCGAGTATCAGCGGGGCGTTCTCGTCGCACAGCGTGTCGCCCGTCGTGGTGTTCTTGACGGCGACCACGGCCGCGATGTCGCCCGAATAGACGACGTCAAGGTCGTGTCTCGCGTTGGCGTGCATCTGAACGATGCGCCCCATGCGCTCGCGCTTTCCCTTTGTGGCATTCCAGACCGTGTCGCCCGCCTTCAGCGTCCCGGAGTATACCCGGAAGAAGCAGAGCTTGCCGACGAAGGGGTCGGTCATGATCTTGAACGCGAGAGCGGAGAAAGGTCCGTCGTCCGAGGCCTCCCTCTCTTCGGGCTCCTCGGTCTTCGGGTTGGTGCCGGTGATCGGGGGAACGTCGAGAGGCGACGGCAGATAATCGATTATAGCGTCGAGAAGTTTCTGTACGCCTTTGTTCTTGAACGACGTTCCGCATACTACCGGGACCAGATGGTTCGCGAGAGTCGCCTTGCGGATCGCGGTCTTGATCTCCTCTTTGGTTATTTCCTCTCCGGAAAGATACTTTTCAAACAGATCCTCGTCGACCTCGGCGGCCGATTCGATCATCTGGCTGCGGTATCTTTCGGCTTCTTCACGCATATCTTCGGGCACCGGCTCGACTCTCATGTCCTTGCCGAGATCGTCGTAATAGATATCGGCTTCCATGTTTATCAGGTCAATGATCCCGCGGAATCCGTCCTCCTTGCCAATCGGGAGCTGTATCGGGACGGGGTTGGCAGCCAGCCTGTCCTTCATCATCTCCACGACACGGAAGAAATTGGCGCCCGTGATGTCCATCTTGTTGACGTATGCGAGACGGGGAACACCGTATTTGCTCGCCTGTCTCCAGACAGTCTCGGACTGGGGCTCGACTCCGCCTTTTGCGCAGAACACGGCGACGGCTCCGTCAAGTACTCTGAGCGAACGCTCGACCTCGACGGTGAAGTCAACGTGCCCGGGAGTGTCTATGATATTGATGCGCATGCCCTTCCAGTGGCAGGTGGTGGCGGCAGACGTTATCGTGATGCCGCGCTCCTTTTCCTGCTCCATCCAGTCCATCGTCGCATCGCCGTCATGAGTTTCTCCGAGCCGGTGATTAATTCCCGTGTAGAACAGAATTCTTTCGGTCGTAGTCGTCTTACCGGCATCGATATGCGCCATGATGCCGATGTTACGCGTACGCTCGAGCGAATATTCTCTTGGCATTAAAAGGACTCCTTAAAAGTGCTGTTTTTCTCCTGCCGGGGACACCCCGGCAGGCAAAGGGATGCAGCGGATCAATATCTGTAATGTGCAAACGCCTTGTTTGCTTCCGCCATCCTGTGTGTCTCTTCTTTTTTCTTGAACGCGCCGCCGGCGTTGTTTGTCGCGTCAATTATTTCCGCGGCAAGTCTGTCGGACATCGTGCGTTCTCCGCGCTTTCTGGCGAATCCCACCATCCAGCGGAGCCCGAGCGTCTGGCGTCTGTCGGCTCTTACCTCGAGCGGTACCTGATAGGTGGAACCGCCGACACGGCGGGCCTTGACCTCCAGTACGGGGCTCACGTTCTCAAGCGCGGCGACAAAGACCTCAAGCGGATTTTTCCCGGTCTTGGATTCGACCTGGGCAAAAGCGTCGTAGACTATCGTCTGGGCGACGCCCTTCTTGCCGTCAAGCATCAGGTTGTTGATAAGCTTGGTGACCAGCTTTGATTTGTAAAGCGGATCCGGCAGAACATCTCTTTTGGATATACGGCCTCTTCTCGACACTGTACTTCCCTCCTTCATCAAATTTGAATGAAATCACAGGTACTCAAAAGCATATAAAATTTCTTCTGTCTGTCAGCGCGGCCGCGTTTTGATCTGCGTAACACAAATTAAACCGTGACAAGCACTGTATATGCTGCAATACCTTACGCCGGATTATTTCTTCGGCGTCTTTGTTCCGTATTTGGAACGGGCCTGCCTGCGGGCGGAAACACCCTGGGCATCAAGCGTGCCGCGTATGATGTGGTACCTGACGCCCGGCAGATCGCGGACTCTTCCGCCCCTGATAAGGACGACGGAGTGCTCCTGCAGATTGTGACCTTCGCCCGGAATATAGGTCGTGGCCTCGAGACCGTTCGTAAGACGCACTCTGGCGATCTTGCGCATGGCCGAGTTCGGCTTTTTCGGGCTGGTCGTGGTGACCTTGGTGCATACGCCGCGCTTCTGCGGAGAGGGGAGATCGGTCGATGCGTTCTTGATGGTGTTGAAACCGCTCTGAAGCACCGGCGCCTTGGACTTGTAGATCTTGTCGTTTCTTCCCTGCCTGACAAGCTGGTTAAAGGTCGGCATTACTCTTTGCTTCCTCCTTCTTTTAAAATGTGTTACGCGGTCCGCTGCCATGTAACCGCGGATCACTTCTGAAAAGACGACGCGCCCCTCAGGGACAGCCGCCTTGGCAAAAGACAAAATATTATATCATTAATGCGAAATTTTGTCAAGATTAGCGTTTTCCGGGCGGAAAAATCTCTCTTTTGCACAAACATCGACCGCCGTCCGGCAAAATTATTCAGCAATATGACATCACATCGCCGCGCGCACGCGGGGGCTATCCCCGCTGTGCGCGCGGCGCGGCGCCGGTGCGCAACTTATCAGGCTTCGGCGCTCTCCTGCGGAGCGGGCTTCCCCTCTCCGGTCGGGATGACATCGATGTTACGGTAGCAGCTCATGCCCGTTCCGGCGGGTATGAGTTTGCCTATGATGACGTTTTCCTTGAGTCCGATGAGATTGTCGACCTTGCCCTTGATGGCGGCGTCGGTGAGGACCTTCGTCGTCTCCTGGAACGACGCGGCGGACATGAACGACTCGGTCGCGAGAGCGGCCTTCGTGATGCCCATGAGTATCGGGTTGACGACGATGTCGCGGAGCGGCTCGCCGAACTCGTTCCTCTCGCCCTCGGCGTTGCGGCGGGCGATGTCGGCTCTGGCATCCTCGTAGTCGTTGATCGAGATGACGGTGTCGGGAAGGATGTCGGAATCTCCCGGATCCTCGACCCTGACCTTTCTCGTCATCTGTCTCGCTATGACTTCGATATGCTTGTCGTTGATGTTGACCGACTGTGCGCGGTAGACCTTCTGAACTTCGGTGATGATGTAGCTGTAGACTTCGTCGGCGCCGAGGAGCGTCATGATCTCGGCGGGAGCCTTCGAGCCTTCGGTGAAGGGCTGTCCCTTCTCCACTCTCTGGCCGTCCTCTACGATAAGACGTCTGCCGAAGGGGATCTGGTATCTGAAGCTCTCTCCGGGCACGCCCGACTCGACGTTGACGATATCGACCTGACCGTTCTCGGTCTGGATGTGCTCGACTCTCGCGATGCCGGCTGTCTTCGACAGCACGGCCGGCTTCTTCGGCGTTCTCGCCTCGAAGAGCTCCTCGACTCTGGGAAGACCCTGAGTGATATCGGAACCGGCGACGCCTCCGGAGTGGAAGGTACGCATCGTGAGCTGTGTGCCGGGTTCGCCGATCGACTGGGCCGCTATGATACCGACGGCCTCGCCGATGTTGACGAGCCTTCCGTTCGCCAGGTCTGAGCCGTAGCAGTGAGCGCACACGCCGTATCTCGCGCGGCACTGGATCACCGATCTGATATATACTTCTGCGATGCCGGCCTCGATGATCATGTTCACCTTGGCCTCGCTCAGCATCTCGTCGTCGGCGGCTATGACGTTGCCGTCTCTGTCCCTGACTTCTCCGAGCGTGAATCTGCCGATGAGCCTGTCCTCGAGAGTCTCGAGGGCCTTCGGAACGACCTTGATGCCGAGTTCGGGATAGCCGGCGAAGGCAGCGGCGATCTTCGCAGTCATGCCGGATGTGATCTTCGCCTTCTTCACTGCGAGGATCTCTCCGGTGGCGGGGTCCGCGATGTCGTCAAACGCGTATACGCCGTCGAGCTTCGCTCCCTGCGCGGGATAGTACTCGGTGAAATCGCGGTCACTCTCGAAGATGGCGGATGCCTTGACTCCGCGGTCGGTCCTGCACTTCACCTCGCGGACGATGATCTCCTGCGACACGTCGACGAGCCTTCTCGTCAGGTATCCGGAGTCTGCCGTACGCAGAGCGGTGTCGGACAGCGACTTTCTCGAAGATCTCGCACCCATGAAGTACTCGAAGATCTTCATGCCCTCGCGGAAGTTCGATTTGATCGGGATCTCCATCGTCTTGCCGTTGGTCGCGAACATCGGTCCGCGCATTCCGGCGAGCTGGCGCATCTGGGTCATCGATCCGCGGGCGCCCGAATCGGCCATGATCTTGATCGGGTTGTATGTGGAGAATCCGGCCTGAAGGGCCTTGGTGACGTCGTCCGTGGTCTTGTTCCAGACCTTGATGACGTTGTCGTATCTCTCCTGCTCTGACAGTTTGCCGCGTTCGTAGTCTTTCTGCAGCTTCGCGACTCTGTTCTCGGCTTCGCTGATCAGGCTCTTCTTCTCCTTCGGCACGGTCATGTCGTAGACCGAGATCGAGAAGGACGCCTTGGTCGAGTACTTGTAGCCCATCTCCTTGATGGCGTCGAGCATCCTGGCCGTGATGGCGGAGCTGTGGTGCTTTATGCAGCTGTTGATGATCTGTCCCAGTTCCTTCTTTGTTACGATCTGGGAGATCTCAAGGTTGAGTTTGTTGCCGGGAACGTTCCTGTCGACGAACCCGAGGTCCTGCGGGATGCTCTTGTTGAAGATGAGCCTTCCGAGCGTGACGGCGTCCTTTCCGGTGTTGACCGTCCTGCCGTTCTCGCCGCCGGTGAGTCCGATTATCCCGCGGTTGCCCTTGTCGTCGGAATATCCGACGGCGATCGGGGCGTGAAGTCCGAGATATCCGTTGGAGTAGGCCATCATGGCTTCGTCGGGATCACGGTACGCCCTGCCGCAGCCGGGTTCGTCGGTCCTGACTATCGTGAGGTAGTAGGAACCGAGGATCATGTCCTGCGTGGGAACGGTGACCGCACGGCCGTCGACCGGCTTGAGCAGGTTGTTGGCCGAGAGCATGAGGAACCTCGCCTCAGCCTGCGCCTCCGCGGAAAGCGGAACGTGCACCGGCATCTGGTCGCCGTCGAAGTCGGCGTTGAAAGCGGTGCAGACGAGCGGGTGGAGCTTGATCGCCCTGCCCTCGACGAGCACCGGCTCGAACGCCTGGATCGACAGCCTGTGGAGCGTCGGGGCTCTGTTGAGGAGCACGGGGTGCTCCTTGATGACCACCTCGAGGGCATCCCAGACCTCGTCGTTGCTGGTCTGCGCGCGGTCGATCTTCTTCTGGGCGTCCTTGACGCTGTTGGCGTTGTTCATCTCGACAAGCCTCTTCACGACGAACGGCTTGAAGAGCTCGAGAGCCATCTCCTTCGGGAGGCCGCACTGATAGATCTTCAGCGACGGTCCGACGACGATGACCGAACGGCCGGAATAGTCGACGCGCTTGCCGAGGAGGTTCTGTCTGAATCTTCCCTGCTTGCCTCTGAGCATCTCGGAGAGCGACTTCAGGGTGCGGTTGTTGGGGCCGGTGACCGGCTTGCCGCGCTTGCCGTTGTCGATAAGGGCGTCGACGGCCTCCTGGAGCATCCTTTTCTCGTTTCTTATGACTATCTCGGGAGTCTTGAGCTCGATGAGCTTTTTGAGTCTGTTGTTGCGGTTGATGACCCTGCGGTAGAGTTCGTTGAGGTCGGAAGACGCGAATCTTCCGCCGTCGAGCTGGACCATTGGGCGGAGATCGGGCGGGAGCACCGGCACGGTGTCGAGTATCATCCAGTCGAGACGGTTGCCCGACTTGCGGAAGTTCTCGATGACCTCCAGCCGCTTGATGAGCTTGCCCTTGGTCGCCGCGGTGGCGGTCTTGAGCTGCTCCCTGATCTTCGCGGCGAGTCGTTCGATGCTGAGCCTGGCGAAGCGGTCGAGTTCGGCGTTATCCTCGGCCGAGCGTTTCTCGGCAGGGATGGCTTCGAGCTCTTCCCTTCTGGCTATCTCGCTCTCTTCAAGCTCGAGGTTGCGCAGCAGGATCTTGACCGACTCCGCTCCCATTCCGACGACCATGCGGCTGCCGAACATCTCGTAGTAGTCGTTGTATTCCTCTTCGGTGAGCACGCGTCCGGGATAGAGCCCCTCGGTGTTCTCGGGGGCCTTGATGACCACGTTCTCGGCATAGTATATGACCTTTTCAAGGTCCTTGACCTTGATGTCAAGGACTATCGACAGCCTCGACGGGATACCCTTGAAGTACCAGATGTGAGATACCGGGCTGGCGAGATCGATATGACCCATGCGCTCGCGGCGGACCTTTTTGGTCGTGACCTCGACTCCGCACTTGGGGCAGATGATCTTCTCTCCGGTGGCATGCGTCTTCTTGTAGTTGCCGCAGGCGCAGGCTCCGTCCTTCGTGGGCCCGAAGATCCTCTCGCAGAAGAGTCCTCCCGGCTCGGGTTTGAGAGTGCGGTAGTTTATCGTCTCGGGTCTTGTGACCTCGCCGTATGACCAGTTTCTGATCATCTCCGGAGAAGCAAGTCCGATCCTGATAGATGCAAATTCGTTATTATCCATGAATTTAAATCCTCGTCCTCTCTGCTTTGATGAGATCAGTTGTTGTCATCGTAGTCGTCGTCCGCGTCGGAAGCGTCGTCGATGCCGTATTCTTCGTCGTCATCGTCTTCGCCTTCGCCGTCAGGATCGCTGTCGTCGATCATGTTGCCCTCGCTGTCGACAAGTGTGAAGGAGTTGTCGAAGCCTTCGTCGATGTCGAGCGGTGCCTCGTTCTCATTGATGTCCTCGATGTTCCTGAAGCCGCGGAGCTTGCGCCTCGACGAGAACTTGTACGAATCGTCGCTGTAGACGGTCTCAAGCGAGATCTCTCCGCCGTCGGCGTCGAACACCTGGATGTTCAGACCGAGCGACTGGAGCTCCTTGACGAGCACCTTGAAGGATTCGGGCACTCCCGGAGCCGGGATGTTCTGGCCTTCGATGATCGCCTGGTATGCCGCGCGGCGTCCGTTGACGTCGTCCGACTTGATGGTGAGTATCTCCTGGAGAGTGTACGCGGCGCCGTAAGCCTCGAGAGCCCAGACCTCCATCTCGCCGAAACGCTGGCCGCCGAACTGCGCCTTGCCTCCGAGAGGCTGCTGTGTCACGAGCGAGTACGGACCGTTCGATCTCGCGTGGATCTTGTCGTCGACGAGGTGATGGAGCTTGAGGTAGTACATGATCCCGACGGTGACGGGGTTGTCGAAGGGCTCGCCGGTGCGGCCGTCATACAGCTTCGTCTTGCCGTCGATGACCTGGAGTTTCGTCTCTCCGGTCTCCTCATCGGTCACGGTGCGGGTCTCCTTGCCCTCGACGTTCTCGCCGGGGAACACGCCGCGCCACATGTCCGCCATCTTCATGCACTCAAGGATGTCCTTCTCGTTTGCGCCGTCGAAGACGGGGGTCATGATCTTCCAGCCGAGCTTTCTCGCGGCGATGCCGAGGTGCACCTCGAGCACCTGCCCGATGTTCATACGCGAAGGAACGCCCAGAGGGTTGAGAACGATGTCGAGCGGGGTGCCGTCGGGCAGGAAGGGCATGTCCTCGGGCGGAAGGATGCGTGAAACGACGCCCTTGTTGCCGTGGCGTCCGGCCATCTTGTCGCCGACCGAGATCTTGCGCTTCTGCGCGACGTAAACGTGGACTATCTTGTTGACGCCGGTAGGCATCTGCGGGTAATTCTCGCTGGTGAAGACCCTGACGGCCACAACGATGCCCGATTCGCCGTGCGGAAGCACGAGCGAGGTGTTTCTCGTCTCTCTCGTCTTTTCTCCGAAGATCGCCTTGAGCAGGCGCTCCTCGGCGGTCTGGTCGGTCTCGCCCTTGGGGGTGATCTTGCCGACGAGTATGTCGCCGGCGTGGACCTCGGTCCCGACCATGACTATGCCGTCGCTGTCGAGGAACTTGAGAGCGTCCTCGCCGACCTGCGGGATCTCCCTCGTGATCTCCTCGTCGCCGAGCTTGGTGGATCTCGCCTCGTGCGTGTATACCTCGATATGGAGCGAGGTGTAGACGTCGTTGCGGACGAGGTTCTCGTTGAGGAGCACGGCGTCCTCGTAGTTGTAGCCTTCCCAGGTCATGAAACCGATGAGGGCGTTCTTGCCGAGCGCGAGCTCGCCGTTGGAGGTGGCGGGGCCGTCGGCGATGACCTGCCCCTTCTTCACCCTGTCGCCGAGCCTGACGACCGGACGCTGGTTGTGGCAGGTGCCCTGGTTGGTCCTCTTGAACTTGAGAAGCGGGTATGTATCGGTGGTTCCGTCGTCGTTCTTGACGACGATCTTCTTGCTCTCGACGTGCGTCACGGTGCCGTCGTTCCTGCAGATCACAGTGACTCCCGAGTCGACGGCCACCTTGTATTCCATACCGGTGCCGACTATCGGGGATTCGGTGACCATCAGCGGGACGGCCTGCTTCTGCATGTTCGATCCCATGAGAGCTCTCGAGTTGTCGTCGTTCTCAAGGAAGGGGATCATGGCCGTGGCGGCCGAGACGACCATCTTCGGCGAGACGTCCATGTAGTCGATGTCCTTCGGCTGGAACTCCTTGAACTCTCCTCTCTCGTGAGTCGTGACGTTGGCGTTGACGAAGCAGCCGTTCTCGTCGATCGGCTCGTTCGCCTGAGCGAGGATGTAGTTGTCCTCGACGTCGGCGGTCATGTATTCGATCTCGTCGGTGACCTTCGTGATGATCTTTCCGTCGGGGCCCTTCACGTGCACGACCTTGCGGTATGGAGCCTCGATAAAGCCGTAGTCGCTGATCCTCGCGTAGGTGGCGAGGTAGGAGATAAGACCGATGTTGGGACCTTCAGGGGTCTCGATGGGGCACATGCGGCCGTAATGCGTGTAGTGGACGTCACGGACGTCGAACGACGCTCTGTCTCTCGAGAGGCCGCCGGGGCCGAGAGCGGACAGACGGCGCTTGTGCGTGAGCTCAGACAGCGGGTTCGCCTGGTCCATGAACTGTGAGAGCTGGGACGAGCCGAAGAACTCCCTTACGACGGTGGTGACGGGCCTGATGTTGATCAGGAGCTGCGGCGTCATCTTCTCGCCGTCCTGGGTGTTCATGCGCTCGCGTATGACCTTCTCCATCCTCGTGAAACCGATCCGGATCTGGTTCTGCAGCTGCTCTCCGACCGACCTGATGCGGCGGTTGCCGAGGTGGTCGATGTCGTCGGTCCTGCCGATGTCGTGGGCAAGTCCGAGCATGTAGTTTATGGTAGCGTAGATGTCTTCCCTTGTTATGTGCTTCGGGCAGAGCTCGTTCAGGTGAGCGGCGACTTCGGTCTTTATGAGATCGATGTCTCCGCCGCATCTCTCGACGATCTCAAGGAAGGGGGCGGTGCTGACCTTCTCTCTGACCCCGCAGTCGCGGAGGTCGGTGCCGATGATGGGCTCGGGCCAGCAGGTCTTGTTGGAGATGACCCTGAACGTGCGGCCGTTCTCTACCGACAGAGTGACCTCGTTCACCGCTTTGTCCTCTACGTATTTAGCGTCGTCAGCCGAGAGAACGGTCCCTGCGGCAAAGAGGATCTCGCCGGTGCGGGGATCGACGACGTCTTCGGCAAGGGTGCCTCCGGCGATCCTCGCCGCGATGCCCATCTTCTTGTCGAACTTGTATCTTCCGACAGGCGCGATGTCGTATCTCTTGGGGTCGAAGAAGTAGTTGTCTATGAGGTTGACGGCGGCGTCGACCTGGACCGGTTCGCCCGGGCGGAGGCGGTGGTAGATCTCGCGGAGGGACTCGATCGACGCTGTGGAGCCGCGGTTCTTCGCGGCTTCGACGGCCTCGTCCTTTTCGACGGTCACGGCGAGTCTCGGATCGTTGCCCACGACGGCGGCCATGTCGTCTTTCGAGTCGAGCAGCGCGTTGTAGTCGCCCTGGACTCCGCTGCCGCTCTCGACGAGTCCGAGCACGCGGAGGAACATCGAGATCGGGACCTTCCTGGTCTTGTCTATCTTGACCCAGAGTATGTCGCTGTTGTCAATCTCGTATTCGAGCCAGGCCCCGCGGTAGGGGATGATCTGGCCGGCGAATATCTTGTTACCGGACTTGTCTATCTCGGACGAGAAGTACATGCCGGGCGAACGGATTATCTGGGAGACGATGACGCGCTCGGCGCCGTTGATGACGAAAGTTCCGTGTTCGGTCATGAGCGGGAAATCGCCCATGAAGATATCAGTCTCCTTGACCTCGCCGTTTTCGTTGTTGCGCAGTCTGACCTTGACCTTCAGAGGCGCGGCATAGTTGACGTCTCTCTCCTTGCACTCCTCCACCGGGTACTTGATCATCGACCTGTCGATGGTATGCGAAAGGAACTCGATCTCAAGTTTGCCCGAGTGATCCTTTATCGGAGAAATGTCCTTTAAGACTTCGTTGAGCCCTTCCTTGAGGAACCAGTCGAAAGACTTGGTCTGGACCTCGACGAGGTTGGGTATCTCGAGAGTCGTACGCGTCTTTGAGAAGCTCTTTCTCGTGTTCTGCCCGAGAAGCTGGTCCGGCACACTGAACATGTACTTTATCACTCCATTCGATGAATTCTGAACACCCTGCGGCCGCTGGGACCGGCCCGGAACCGGGGCGCGGCACCTCTTCATCCGGCTCCTGACTGTGTCCGGCCGGTTTTTGACGGCAAAGTATTCGATTGTAATACATTTTACTATTATACTGCTAAAATGCTGCCGTGTCAAGTGCTTTTTCCTGTATACAGTAAAAAAATATCATACTGTTTCTATAAATACCTATTTTAGTTGACAAACGAAAAAGCAGATGCTATAATAAAACAGAATCCGAAGATGCCGGAAATACGCTCCGGAGGCCTCCCGCGCCTCCCGCGTCCGGCATGCGGGAAAAGGGGAAAACCTATGACACTTAAGAAAATGCTGTCTCCGTCGATGATGTGCGCCGACTTTCTCCGGCTCGGGGATGAGCTGCGCACGCTCGAGGAGACCCGCTGCGAATACCTGCACATCGACATAATGGACGGCGTGTTCGTACAGAACTACACGCTCGGCACCGACTACATAAGAAAGCTCCACGAGGCGACAAGCCTCCCGCTCGACATCCATCTCATGATCACCGAGCCGTCGCGCAAGATAGGCTGGTTCGACATAAGGCCGGGCGACTACGTCTCGGTGCACGTCGAGGCCGACGACCACCTCCAGCGCACCCTCGCGGCGATACGTGCCGCGGGCGGAAAGACGATGGCGGCGCTCAATCCCGCCACCCCGCTGTGCGCCGTGGAGGAAGTCCTCCCCGATCTCGACGGGATACTCGTCATGACGGTGAACCCCGGTTTCGCCGGGCAGAAGCTGGTGCCGCAGACGCTGGACAAGATCCGGCGGCTGCGCGGCATGCTCGACGCCCGCGGATATACCGGCACCGACATAGAGGTCGACGGCAACGTCAGCTTTGAGAACGCGAAGCTCATGTCGGAGGCCGGAGCGAACATATTCGTCGCCGGAACGTCGAGCATCTTTTCGAAGTCCGGCACGACGGCGGACAACGCGCGGCGCCTGCGCGAGGCCGTCGGGAACTGAAAAGCGCATAATGAAAGACCGGCAGAACGGTATCCGGAAATAAACTGGAAGGATCGAAAAAAGACAAATGGCAGTGCTTCAGGAATACAAATGCCCGTGCTGCGGAGGGGCGATAGCCTTCGACAGCACTCTGCAGAAAATGAAGTGTCCCTACTGCGACACCGAGTTCGAGATGGAGGCTCTGGCCGGATACGACCAGATACTCCACTCCACCGAAGGCAGCGACAACATCCAGTGGCATAACGACTCCTACGAATGGAAGGACGGAGAGACCGAGGGCATGCGCATCTACCTCTGCAAGTCGTGCGGAGGCGAGATCATCGGCGACGAGTCGATGGCGGCGACGTCCTGCCCCTTCTGCGGAAACCCCGTGATCATCATGGGACAGTACGCCGGCGAGCTGAAGCCCGACTACGTCATACCGTTCAAGCTCGACAAAAAGGCGGCGAAGGCGGCGATGCTGAAGCATTTCAGCGGAAAACGCCTGCTTCCCAAAGTCTTCAAGGACCAGAACCATCTCGACTCGATAGTCGGAATGTACGTCCCCTTCTGGCTTTTCGACACCGAGGCCTCGGCCAACATCAGCTACCGGGCGACGCGGATGCGGAGCTGGTCGGACTCCCGCTATGTCTACACCGAGACGAGCTATTATTCGGTATCGCGGCAGGGCACGCTCGACTTTGAGCGCGTTCCCGTCGACGGCTCGAAAAAGATGGAAGATACCCTGATGGAGTCGCTCGAGCCATACGACTACTCCCAGCTCACCGATTTCCAGACCGCCTACCTCGCCGGATACGTCGCCGACAGATACGACGTCGATTCGACCCAGTCGGTCGTCCGCGCGAACGAGCGGGTGAAAAGATCGACCGAGCAGGCCTTCGCCTCGACGGTCGAGGGCTATTCGACCGTCACCCCCGAAAAGAGCGTCGTCAACGCCTCGGAGGGCAAGGTCAAATACGCGCTGCTTCCCGTGTGGATCCTCAACACGACCTGGAACGGTCAGAACTACACGTTCGCGATGAACGGGCAGACGGGCAGATTCGTCGGCGACCTGCCGGTCGACAAAAAGGCATACCGCCGCTGGCTGTTCGGACTGATGTTCGGAGTCGCGGCCGGTGTGTTCCTTCTCCTCTGGCTGTTCTTCAAGCTGACCCACTGACTGAGAAAGAGGAGGCAGACAAAGCTATGATAAACAGACGCAGGACCGGCATCAAGCCGGCGCTAATCCTCACCGCGGCTCTGAGTGCCGCGCTGATCCTTCTCTTCTCTCTTTCTTCGTTCGCGGCGCTTCCGGCTTCGGCATCGGAAGACACCGGAGACGGCTCCGCGGCCGGCGGAAGAGCAAGATACTTCAACGACGGAGCCGGCCTGCTTTCCGATTCCGAAGCCGAAGTCATCGAGACCGCGCTCGGCAACGCCTCGGCAAAGACAGGGCTCGACACCGTGATCGTCACCCGCCGCGGCTACGTCAGCGATAACGACAGCATGAACTACGCCGACGACTGGTTCGACTACAACGGATATTCGAAGAACGGCGTGCTGCTGCTCGTCGACATCGCCCCCGACGGTTCCGACCGCTTCTGGTGGATCAGCACGGCGGGCGAGGGCATCACCGTCTTCACCGACTACGGCATCGATCTGATCTTCGACGGGATAGAGGACTCGATGAGCGGCAGAGACGACTACATGTCCGCCTTCAGGTCGTTCGCGAAGCAGACAATCGAATACAAGAACTACTACGACGCGAACGGGGCCGCGATCGACATTCCCCCGGAGAAATTCAGCCCGGCTGGACCGGGGATCATCGCGGCGCTCTCCGGCCTGTTCGTCTCGCTGATATCCACCTCGAAGATGAAGAACGAGCTCCGGACGGTGAATCCGAAAAGCGGAGCATCCGACTACGTAAAGCCGGGCAGCCTCGCGATCACGGGAGCGAACGAAGTATACCTTTACAGCAGCGTAGCGAGGGCAAGGATCGAGTCCGATTCCTCCTCGAGAGGCGGCGGAGGCGGATCCTCCACCCACACTTCGTCATCAGGAACGTCGCACGGAGGCGGCGGACGCCACTTCTGATCCGTCCGTCATCCCTCATCAAGACTATGAAGCTCTGTTTTTCGACACTGGGCTGCACCGAACTCGGGCTGTCCGAGATACTCTCGCTTGCCGGCCGCTTCGGCATCCCCGCGATAGAGCTGCGGGGCATCGGCGGAATCACGGAGAACCGGCTGATCTCCGAATACGCCCCGTCCCGCATCCGCGGGACCGCGGAGCTCATCGCCGCGTCGGGAAAGGAGATCGCCGTAATCGGTACGTCATGTTCGTTCGACGACCCGTCGAAGCTCGAGGCGGCGCTCGAAGAGGGCACATATTCCGCGGCTGCCGCCGCACGGCTCGGCTGCCGGTACATCAGGGTGTTCGGCAACAGGATAAGGAGCGCGGCCTCAGCCGTCCACGCGGCGTCGGGTATCTCAAGGCTCTGCCGGCTCACTGCCCCCTACGGCGTCTCGGTGCTCCTCGAGGTGCACGGAGATTTCAACACCGAGGCCGCGCTGGCTCCCGTCATCGCGGCGCAGGAGGAAAAAGGTCTCGCGAACTTCGGGCTCATCTGGGACATCGCCCACACCGACGGTACCTTCGGCGACGGCTGGCCTTGCTTCTACGAAAGATTCAGGCCGTACATCAAACATGTCCACATCAAGGACAGACACCGCGGCAGCGGACTTCTCTGCCTTCCCGGCGAGGGGAATCTGCCGGCTGCGCAGATCGCGCGGCGGCTCGCGTCCGACGGTTTTTCCGGCTGCGTCTCTCTCGAATGGGAGAGAAGGTGGCACCCCGAGCTCCCGCCGCTTGAGGAGGCGCTCCCGCTCTTCACCGCACTCTGCGGCTGACGGACCTCATATTCAACACAGATCGCAATCAATCTGCATAATAATTTACCGAAAGGAAAAAACTGATGAAACTCGCAAAGATCACGGCCTTGTTTCTGGCCGTCCTCATGTGCGCGGCGATGATCGCGGCGTGCGCAAACGGCTCAGTGACCGACGGGACCACGGCTTCGTCGGCTGCCCCCTCTCCCGACGCGTCCGATTCGATCACGGACCGCCCCGCAAACGTAGATGCAGAGGGTTACCTGCTCGATTCCCTTCCGGACCTTGACTTCGGCGACACCGATGTCTGGATGCTCTACGACACCAAATTCAGCATGCCCGAGTTTTTCGTCGAATCCGAGAGCGGTGAGACCGTCAACGACGCGATATACCAGAGGAACATGAAGGTCGAGGAGCGCCTGAAGGTCAAACTCAAGTTCAAAGGCGAGCTCGGAAACGACAAGAACCAGGAAGTGTTCGTCGGGACCGCCATGAACGACGTCAAATCGGGCGACAACCTTTACTCGCTCTACGGCGCGTACAGCCGCACCATTCCCCTGCTGTCGATGCAGGGCGGACTCCAGAACCTGCTTGAGACGGAGTATTTCGACGTCGAAAAGCCCTGGTGGCCCGACGCCCTCACGAACGAGTGCACCATCAACGGAAAACTCTTCTTCGCGACCGGCGACATCTCTACCAACACCCTGTGGATGATGTGCGCAATCTTCTACAACAAAGGGATGTGGGAATCCCACTCCTTCGGGTACACTCTCGAGGAACAGGTGGCAAACAACACCTGGACCCTCGACAAGTTCATCGAGATAGTACAGGACTTCTACGCCGACGACGGCAACGGCATCGTCGACATGTCGGACACCTTCGGCATCTCCGGATATGACGCCTGCTACGACGCGTTCCTGAATTACAGCGGGGTGATCTCGATCGTCAAGGACGGGAACGGACGTCTAGCCCTCGCTGATGACTTCCTCGGCGAGAAGACGGAGACACTTGTCAGCAAGCTCGGCGACCTCTGCAAGCACAGCTCCGTGCACCACTCCACCACATCGAAGGACGAACGCGACCTCTTCCTCAGCGGTCACTCGCTCTTCATCGTCGACGGCACCTACATCATCAGCGACAAAACCTCCGGCGGTTCCGCCATCGATTTCGAGTACGGACTCATCCCCGGGCCCAAGTTCGACGCCGATCAGGAAAAGTTCGTCACCAACATGAGATACCCCTTCAACATGTACGCCATAAACTCGGGCTGCGATAATCCTGAACTCGCCGCGGCTGTCCTTGAGGCCCAGGCATCCGCCGCCTACCGCGGAGTTACTCCCGCAATCTTCGAGGTCACGATGAAGTCCAGATACGCCGCCGACAACGAGGTCTCCAAGATGTACGACATCCTCCGCGACGGCATCTGCTTCGACGTCGGAAGGATCTACAACTACTCGATCAGCAACTTCTATCCCAACTTCAGAAAGACCGTTTTCGCCGGAGGAGCCGGATGGGCTTCCCAGGCAAAGGCCATATCCAAGAGCATTCCCCAGAAGCTCGACGAAGTCATGGCGATATACGAATGACAAGATATCACAAGGCACCTGCCGGGTACGCCTGAGCGCGGACCTTTTACGGAACTGCCTAAGACATCAAGGCAGCCCGAAAGGCTGCCTTGATGTCATTTAAGGCCCTAACGGATCAAAATCATAATAACTAAGGAAGGCTGCTGAAAATGAAAGCTGCAAGGATCACCGCTCTGTTGATGGCAATCCTCATGTGCGCCGCGATGGCCGCCGCGTGCGCCGGAGGACCGGAGGCCGGAGGGACAACGTCGCCCGCCGCGACGTCCGGACCTGACTCCGAAGACCTCACATCCGGGAATAATTCCGACTGCGACATCAACGGATATCTCCTCGATTCACTGCCCGAGCTCGATTTCGGCGGAAACGAAGTCGGGGTGCTCTACGACAACAAGTTCATCATGCCCGATTTCTTCGTCGATTCGGAAAACGGCGAGGCAGTAAACGATGCGATATACAACCGCAATCTCAGTGTCGAGGAACGACTGAAGATCAAGCTGGCGTTCACCGGAGAGGCGGGCAGCGACGGAAACCAGCAGAAATACGTGGCAGCCGCGATGAACGACGTCAAGTCCGGCAACAACTACTTCTCGATCTACGGCGCGTACAGCCGCACGATCCCCCTGCTCTCGATGCAGGGCGGCCTCATGAATCTGCTGGAGACTAAATATTTCGACGTTGACAAACCCTGGTGGCCGGATGCCCTGACCGACGAGTGCACCATAAACGGAAAGCTCTTCTTCGCAACGGGAGACATCTCGACCAACGCCCTCTGGAACATGTGCGCGATCTACTACAACAAAAAGATCTGGGACGACAGCGCCTTCGGATTCACTCCCGAGGAACTGGTAAACGGCAACACCTGGACTCTCGACAAATTCATCGAGATCACGCAGGACTTCTACTCCGACGACGGCAACGGCACGAGGGATTCCGCCGATATTTACGGTGTCTGCGCGTACGACGTCATGTTCGACGCCTTCCTCAACTACAGCGGAGTCATATCCGTCATCAAGGACGAGAGCGGGAGGCTGGCGCTCTCGGAAGACTACCTCGGCGAGAAGACAGTGACGCTCGCGGCGAAGCTCGGCGACCTCTGCAAACACCCGGGTGCGCATCATTCGTCTACGATGGCGAACGAGCACAACCTCTTCTTCAGCGGCCATTCGCTGTTTATTATAGACGGCACCTACATAATCATCGACACCGCCAAAGGCGGCTCGAGGATAGAATTCGGATACGGACTCATCCCCGGCCCCAAGTTCGACGCAAATCAGGAAAAATACATGACGAACATGCGCTATCCCTACCAGATGTTCGCTGTCAACTCGGGCTGTTCCGACACCGACCGCGCGTCCGCCGTGCTCGAGGCGCAGGGATCCATGGGATACAGATCGGTCACGCCCGCAATCTTCGAGGTCACGATGAAGTCGAGATACGCCGCCGACAACGAAGTGGCAAAGATGTACGACATCCTCCGCGCAGGTATCTGCTTCGACTGCGGAAGGATCTACAACTACTCTGTCAGCAACTTCTATCCCAACTTCAGGAACGCCGTTTTCGCGGGAGGAGCAGGCTGGTCGGTACAGGCGAAATCGATATCGAAATCGACTCCGGCAAAGCTCGAAGAAGTAATGGCGATCTACGACTGACCATAACTCCGCAACACAGGAACAGGCCAGGCCCGCGGGCAAATGCCCGCGGGCCTGGCCTGTTCCTGTGTCTTTCCGCGCTCAGCAGAAGGTGTCGCTCCCCGCTCCTCCGTCGAAGAGATGCCCCGGCGCGGTCCTCCCGGCGGCTTCGGCAAGCGCCTTGCCGATCCGCTCGGACGCCTCGAGCGCGAGTCCCAGCGCCTGAGTCGACGCGCTGTTTCTGATATGCTCCCTCGAGCGCAGCGGAGACATGGTCAGTCTCTTCACCTTCACGGTCTCCTCACCGCCGCATTCGTATGCGACAGCCACGTACACCGTGCCCACGGGGTCCTTTTCGGTCCCTCCGCCGGGCCCGGCAAATCCGGTCGATGAGATGCCGACAGAAGCCCCCAGGGCCTTCCGTATGCCCTTTGCCATCGCGGCGGCCGTCTGTTCGCTGACCGCGCCGTACTCGTCGAGGACAGCCCCCGGAACGCCCGCCAGGGCCTCCTTGGCGCTGTTCGCATAGCTCACGCAGCCTCCGAGGTAGACGTCTGAGCACCCGGGCACCGACGTTATCCGCTGTCCGATGAGTCCGCCGGTGCACGATTCGGCGGTGGCAAGAGTCAGTTCCGACTTTCGCATCGAGATCAGAAGGGCGTTCTCGACGCTTTCTACGTCGATCCCGTATATGAATCGTCCGACTTCGCTCTCCTTTATGATACCGACGGTCCTGTCGGCCGCCGCGGCCGCCTCTTCCGCCGTCGGTGCCGACGCCGTTACGCGCAGGCGCACCTCGCCCTCCTTGCAGTACGGCGCGACGGTCGGGTTACTGCCGTCGAGTATATCTCCGAGGATCGACGCGGCGGTCGATTCCCCGATATTGATCAGATGGACGTTTCTCGACACGAACGCGCCCGCCGAGCGCGGAACAAGATAGGGCACGACGCCGGAGTACCACAGTGGAACGAGCTCGACCGGAGGCCCCGGCAGCAGCACCGCGCGCACGGTCTTCCCGCTTCCCGGCAGCGGCGCCTCGACGGCGAGGCCGGGCGCCGTTCCGTTGGCGTTCTCAAAGATAACTGCGCCTTCGGGGACCATCGCCTGCTTTATGTTGTTCTCGGTCATCTTGCGGCAGACGTCTCTGAAATACTTCCTGATACGCTCCAGCGAGTCTTCGTCGAGGCGCATCGGCAGACCGAAGAAATCCGCCACCGTCTCCTTGGTCAGATCGTCCTTCGTGGGGCCCAGTCCTCCCGACAGAAAGACGGTATCTGAGCGCGAGTAAGCGTCGGCCAGAGCCTCCTTCAGGCGTTCGGGATTGTCCCCGACGACAGTCTGCCGGTAAAGCGGGATGCCCAGCTCGGCCAGCCGTTCGGCCATGAACGACGCGTTCGTATTGATGATATCGCCGAGCAAAAGCTCGGTCCCGGTGCAGATGATCTCGGCTGATCTGATCTTTTCCATTTGATTATTCCGTTCTCCCGTAAAAAAGCGGCACGCATTCCCCCGGCTGCCGGAGCCCGCCCGGAGGAATGCATCCCGCGCATTGATGTTTTTTCTTGTTTACCTGCCTCGCGAAGCGATCTGTCCTACCGCGAGAGGATCAGCCAGAGTCGCGGCCATGACGGCCTTGATCGTGTGGAGCCTGTTCTCAGCCTCGTCGAAGACAGCCGAGCGAGCATGCTCGAAGACCGCGTCCTCGACCTCCATGCAGTCGATGCCGAACTTTTCGTATATCTTCTTTCCGGTGTCGGTCCCGAGGTCGTGGAACGACGGCAGACAGTGCATGAATATGCAGCTGTCCTTCGCCATGCCGAAAAGCGAAGACGTCACGCGGTACGGCAGGAGGTCGGCGATGCGCTCCGCCCAGACCTCCTCCGGCTCGCCCATCGAGACCCAGACGTCGGTGTAGATGACGTCTGCGCCCGCTACCGCGGCGACGGGGTCGGTCTCAAGCTTCAGTTCGGCGCCGGTCCCCGATGCGATGTCAAGGCATCTGTCGAAGAGCCTCCTGTCGGGAAAATACTTCTCCGGGGCGCACGCGGTGAATTCGAGCCCCGCCTTCGCGGCGCCTATCATCAGCGAGTTGCCCATATTATACCTCGCATCGCCCATATATACAAGCTTTATTCGCCTGCGGCTCCCGAATCTTTCGCGGATCGTGAGAAGATCGGCCAGGATCTGAGTCGGATGGAACTCGTTAGTCAGTCCGTTCCACACCGGAACCCCGGAGTATTCGGCGAGCGCTTCCACCCTCTCCTGTCCGTATCCGCGGTATTCGATGCCGTCGAACATGCGTCCGAGCACCCGGGCGGTGTCCTTTATGCTCTCCTTCTTCCCTATCTGCGACGCGGACGGGTCAAGATACACAGAGTGCATCCCGAGATCCGCCGCCGCCACCTCGAAGGAGCAGCGGGTGCGCGTCGAGGTCTTCTCGAAGATCAGGGCGGCGTTCATCCCTCCGCATATGCTGTGAGGAGCCTTTTCGCACTTCATTCGCTTCAGCCCGGCCGCGAGGTCGAGCAGGAAGCCGATCTCTCCGGGGGTATAGTCGAGGAGCGTCAGAAAACTGCGTCCCCTCAGATCGATGAGTTCCATTGAGTACTTCTCCTCCTATGTCATATCACAGGACCTTCGCGAGGAACGAGCGCAGACGCTCGCTCTTCGGGCTGTCGAACAGCTGCGTCGGCAGTCCGTCCTCCGCGATCACGCCGTCGTCGAGGAAGATCGCGCGGCTTGCCACTTCTCTCGCGAATCCCATCTCGTGCGTGACGACGACCATCGTCATGCCCTGCTCCGCCAGTCTCTTCATGACGTCGAGCACTTCGCCGACCATCTCGGGGTCGAGCGCCGACGTCGGCTCGTCGAAGAGCATCACCTCGGGGTCCATGGCAAGCGCCCGCACTATGGCTATTCGCTGTTTCTGTCCGCCTGAGAGCTGGCTCGGGAAGGCGTCCTTCTTGTCCTCGAGGCCGATGCGCCGGAGCAGGCTCAGGGCGCGCTCCTCGGCCTCCGCCTCGGTCTGCAGCCCCAGCGTCACAGGCGCGAAGGTGATGTTTTTCTGCACGTTGAAGTGCGGGAAGAGATTGAAATGCTGGAACACCATGCCGATCCTGCGCCTGGCCAGGTCGATCGACACTCTGTTCTCCTCCTCCGTCTTTTTGAGAGCCGCGGAAAACTCCCTGCCCTCGTGGCGGAAATTCTTCCGGAGAAGCTGCTCATCCCTGATCTTTTCAAGTGCGTCGCCGGGAGGGATTCCGCCCTCCGTCACCAAGCGGTAAGTCGAGCTTCTGGCGATCACATCGGGATGCAGATAGGGGTCGGCGGGAGTTAGAAGCCTGCCGTCGAACCAGATCTCGCCTCTGGTCGGGGCTTCAAGGGTGTTGAGGCAGCGCAGAAATGTGCTCTTTCCTCCGCCCGACGGCCCTATAACGACGATCTGCTCGCCCCGCTTTATGTCGCAGTCGATGTTCTTCAAGACCATCTTGCCTTCGACGAAGCTCTTGCACAGGCCTCTGACTTCTATTATGACATCCTGTTTTCTCTTCTCAGTTCCTGTCACTTTTCGCCAGCCTCCTCTCGAGCCTCTTTACGAAGTAGTTCATGATGTAGACCACGGCGAGATAGCCCAGCGCGATCGAGATGTAGGGAAAATACACGTTCGCGGTCCGCGATATGACGCGCTCCGCGGCCTTGGTCAGGTCGAGAACGCCGAGATAACCGATGACGGAAGTCTCCTTGAGAAGCGAGATGAACTCGTTTCCTATGGCGGGAAGCACGTTCTTTATCGCCTGCGGGAGCACTATCTTGCGCATCGTCACGCCCCACGACAGCCCCAGCGAGCGGCCCGCCTCGGTCTGACCGATGTCCACCGCGTTGATCCCTGCCCTTATGATCTCGGACACGTACGCGCCCGAGTTGATGCCGAAGGCTATGATCCCGACGAGCACCGCGTGCTTTGACCAGATGAAGATCACGTTGTACATGATGAGCAGCTGGACGACGACCGGTGTGCCGCGGATGACGGTGGTGTATACCTCCGCTACGGCGTTGAACAGTTTAAGGCTGCCCTTCTGCCGGTGCACCGTCTTCACGACCGCAATGAGCGAACCAATGATAACGCCGACGAGCGTGGCGAAAAAAGCCGTCAGCAGCGTGTTGCCGATGCCGGTTAGAAAGAGTTTGTATCTGTCCTCGGCTATAAATGTCGATATGAAGCCGTCGATAATAAAATTCATTGCAAGACCTTTTTGATGAAAGCGGTTAACGTACCGCCGCGCGGCGCGCCGGTCCATACCTGCG
>JAFTCN010000071.1 GCA_017454675.1 Clostridia bacterium | reverse complement strand
CTCGGTCTGCGGCGACAGTTATACCGACACGCCGGTGGAAGCCCTCGGACACGACTTTGGAGAATGGACGGTAACAACTCCGGCGACATGCACGGAAGCCGGGGAAGAGACCAGACACTGTTCGAGGTGCGGCGAGACAGAGACGAGAGCCATAGCCGCTTCGGGACACGATTATGTTGACGTTGTCACGCCTCCGACCTGCACCTCGGCGGGATATACGACGCATACATGCTCGGTCTGCGGCGACAGTTATACCGACACGCCGGTGGAAGCCCTCGGACACGACTTTGGAGAATGGACGGTAACAACTCCGGCGACATGCACGGAAGCCGGGGAAGAGACCAGACACTGTTCGAGATGCGATGCTACGGAGACGAGAGTCATAGCCGCTTCGGGACATGATTATGTTGAGACGGTGGTTACTCAGGCGACATACACTCAGGAAGGGTTGATTGTCTATACATGTGATATTTGTGGCAACTCTTATGAAGAAATTGTGCCAAAAAGAAAAGCTGCTACATATTCCACTTCACTTTCGCTTGATGATAGCATAGATATCAACTTTTATGTGAGCAACGTCGATGCAGCTGCAGATCTGGAAAAATTCAGAATTGTATACACTTTCGGTGAAACCGAAACCACTGGGTACCTTAACAGCTATTTAAAGAACCATTTCGTAATTGCCAGATGCGCAGCTAAAGAAATCGGTGACGTTGTAAATATTCGAGTTTTCTATTCCGATGAGCTGATAAACGAATTCAACTACTCGGCTAGAACTTACTGTGAATCTAAGCTGTCTAATGCGGAGTCAAAAATAGCTCTGCGTGATTTGTGTAAGGCAACTCTTGATTATGGAGCATATGCTCAGCAGTATTTCGAATACAATACGGACAATCTAGCAAACGCATTTTATTCTGCCGGAACTGTCCCGGATGTGACAATACCAGAAGAACTTAATATCCAAAGCGTTACTGGAAGCTGTAGCGTCATAACAAGAATGAGTATGTCGTTGAATCTGCTTTCAAAAACCGAACTAAATTTCAATTTCACAACGGACGGAACGGTTGATTTGTCTGATCTTGCTGTGACTTTGAATGGCGCTGAAGTATCTGCTGAAAAAATCGCGCAACTGGGTGCCAACAAGTACTGCTTGACGGTCGATGGGATTGCCGCTAAAGAACTCGCTGACGCTCAAACGATTACCATATCTTATGGCAATGAAACCAGGACGATTGTTTATTCGGCTTTGACATGGGCAGTTAAGCAGCAGCACAGTACAAATGAGGCGACAGCCAATATGGCAAAAGCGCTGTACAATTATTATCTAGCGGCGCTGGTATATTTTGCAAGCATGGCAAACTCGTGAACAACTGCTGATTTCTTCTGTAGAGGTAGGCACAAGCAAGTCAGCCGACTTGAAAAAGACGGTCTGCTGGAGAAATAAGCTTTGATAAGAAAGCTAATTGCCGCGTTCATGATCCTGTCGCTGACCGTGCTGAGCTCGACCGAGTGCGGAAGCGGGAAGACGGATCGGCCTGAAACGGCCCCGGAGGCCTCTGCGGGGCCGTCAGAGGCGCAGACGCAGTCAGGGGATACTTCGATACCTTCGGAAGCGCTCGCGTTTCCTGAGAGCTTCTGGGGCGGCACAGGCGTGGAGCTCCCTGAAGACGAGATATTTCCCTGAGCTTCATTATCCGTCAGTATCACAAAAAAGAGACTGCCCTAAACCCTTTCCCGGGTCTCCGGCAGTCTCTTTGGTTTTTCTGTCCGCGCCTCACACCCACTCGAAGTTTTCCCGGCCGGCGCCGAGCTCGAAGTGGTACTTCACGATGCCGAGGTCGGTCTTCGAGCAGGGACCGATCAGGGCCTTCGCCCGGGCTCCGCGGTCGCCGACCTGCTCGATGTAGAAGCGCTGCTGGTTTATCGCCGTCGGCGCCAGCATCGCGGCGTCCATGCCCCGCTCGAACCACTGCGGGGTCGCCGGGGAGATCGGCGCGAGCTTCGTCACCGGTTTCGACCGGTGCGGCACGCCCTGCGTCTCGCCGTAGCCGAGGGCGACGACGTCGTGTAGGACGTGGCCCTCAGCGGGCTTTACCGGGATCGCGGTCTTTTCAAATGTCAGCGCGCACCAGCAGGTGTTGAGCCCCAGATACTGCGCGAGCAGCACGAGGCGCTCGCCGTGGTAGCCGACCTGCTCGTCGGCGCCCTTCGGGCCGTAGAGGACGATGAAGTTCCGGCAGCCGCTGAAACTTCCGTAGTGCGGTCTGTCGGCGCGGAAGACGTTAGGATCGTCGAGGACGAGCCTGAAATCGAGGCCGGTCTCCCGGCCGATCGCGTCGATCTCGGCCTGAAGGGCGGCCGCCTTTTCGGGCTCGATCGGTCTGCCGGTGTAGCGTCTTACCGAGTGTCTTGCGCGGAGGACGTCCCAGAGGGCCTCGCGCGGTATCGCGGTGTTTTCCATGTTCATGACTCCTTTCCGCCGGGGGAGGGAATTTTTCTGCCTGTTTTTTGACAGATCCATAGTGCTGCTATGGATATGCCTTCCATTTCAGGTAATATCTCTGCGCCGGGCAGAGTATCATTGCGCGTATATAATAACAGCGCGAGTCAAGTCCTAAGGGATGAGAGTGCCTGCGCTGTCTATTACCGGCAATCCGGGCAAGGTGTGTATTGTCAGGTAAAGGTCGCGCTCAGTCCGCCAGGCTTCCCATCGGGTCCCAGGCGTTGAGGAGCGTCGGTCTGGTCCCGAAGATCTCGGCGTATTCCGCGAGGTACTTCTTGTTCACGACAGCCTGGTACATGAATTTGTCGAACCAGCTGTCGGAGGCGGTGTGGTAACCGCCGTTGGCGCCGTCGGAGCCCCAGCTGTTCTCGATCTTCCAGCGGTCGGGCTTGCCGTCCTTGCCGATGTTCACGCCGGTGAGGACCATTGCGTGGTTCATTTTGCTGACGTGGTAGTCGAGCATGTCCTCCTTGGAGATGTCCTGGTCGAGGCCGGTCATCAGTCCGAAGTCGAAGCTGTTGTCGTCCCAGATCTTTCTCGTCGATTCTCCGAACTTGCCGCAGTCGCAGCCGAACCATACGGGTTCGCCGTCGTTCAGCTGGGCGAGGATCGCCTTCTTGAACTCGCTCATTTCGAGGTTCAGGTAGAGCACGCCGGGCGCGCCGGAGACGTTCCCGAGATACTCCACGGTGTAGAGCTTTCCGAAGGGCTTGTCTGCCGTCGGGGCGTTGATGATGCTGACGTATTCCTCGAGACGGTCGCCGATGAACTGCTCATAGAACGATCCGGGGGTGAGGTCGGTCAGGATGTGGTATTTCTTGTCCTTGTCGACGTATTCGAAATCGAACTTCTCGGGCGCGGAGCCGTAGCAGGACGCTAAGAACTTGTACGCCTTCTCCAGCATTTCGTTCTTGCATTCGTCGATCTCGTCTTCGGCGGCTCCGCTCGCGACGAGCCTGCGGAGTATCGCGGCCCCGCGGCGCAGGAAGCGGTTGAGCACGCCGTTGAGGTTGGCCGTCGAGGACGACTGCTGAGTCTCGGGCATGACGTCCTTCGGGACGATGCCGTACTTGCGGACTATGTTCATGAACATGTCCCACTGTCCGCCGTCGCCCACGCCGGTGGAGACGATATACGCGACGGTGCGCTCGTCGGCCGGTCTGTCGGCAGTCTCGATGACGGTGTCAAAGAAGTAGTTCACGCGCTCGAACTTGTCCCAGAAGGCGAGATAGCTCTGCGACAGTTCAAAAGAATCGATGTTCAGCTGCTTCGCGACGATCTCGCGCAGCAGGTTCGTCGCGGCGAAGAGCCAGCATCTGCCGCTCGACTTCTGGTTGGTCGCCGGCATCGTTTTGATGTCGGTGGAGAAGCGGAAAAGCATCTTGCGCGACGCCTCCGGATCGAAGGCAAGGCTGTTCATGCCCGTCATCGAGAAGGCGTGCGTCATGGCGCGGCGCACGGGGTCGGCCTCGTACGCGGCTCTGAACTTTTTCAGCTGCTCCGGGGTGACCGGTGTGGCTTTGTGTTCCATCGTGTTGTCCTCCGAATTATTGAAAATTTGATCACAGATCATAACGCGGGCGGGGGGCTCACGCGTTCTCCGTTCCGCGGTTCTCGAACCAGTCGCGTATGAGCGCGGCGAGTCCGGGGATCAGCAGCTTAACGGTGCAGCCGGAGGTGTTCACGATGAGCCTGTAGCTCGTCCTGTCCCCCCAGCGGAAGTCGGAGATCATCTCGCAGTCGCGCTTGCGGTTGCGGTCGATCATCTTCATCTTGCTCAGCAGCACGCGGTCGGAAAAGTTTTCGTCGGGCTGGGCGCGCTCGCGGCAGCGTTTCAGCTTCGATGCGGTGTCGGCGCAGACGAAGATATCGTACGGCGAGTAGTCCTTCAGCAGCACGTTGGCGTTGCGGCCGACGATCACGCAGTCGCGTCCGGCGGCGGCGATCCCCTTTATCACGCCTGCCTCGGCCCGCATCAGCTCGACGGGCGGCAGGTGCGCCTCGGGCGTCACGTGAAGCGACTGGCGCGTCAGTATCGGAGCCGACGACGGGAAGGAGTGGGTCAGCATATAGTCGGCGTAGTCCTCGCTGACGCCGCATCTGTCCGCTATGGCCTCGATGATCCGGCTGTCATAGTAGTCGATACCCATATATTCGGCAAGTCTTTTCCCGAGTTCTCGTCCGCCGCTGCCGAATTCGCGGCTCACAGTAATGATTCTCATGGCAAAGTCCGTAAAAAAATGATATAATATATGTGCCCGTAAAGAGCGGAGGTCTTGAAAAACCGCCTTATAGATTATAACACAAAAACGTCCCTGCCGCAATCTTTTTCGGGCGCGAACGCGATATTTGCCGCTTTTTCCGCCTCGGGAGTCACGTCGCGGGGGGCGGGGCCGGGAACGGGGGAATGCCGGAGGCAGCGAAACCCGTGGCGCGGCAGAGAACAGGGCAGGGGCGCGCAGAACAGAATAGAACCGGATGAACAGAAAGAATAGATATAACAGGACAGAAGAAACAGGATAGAAGAAAACAGAAAGAACAGAACTGAAGAGATCAGAAAGAACAGAACAAAAGACAACAGAACAGACGGGAACAGAAAGATCAGAATAGAGGAGAACATAATAGAAAAAAGATAACAGAACAAATGAGAAAAGGAAGAACAGAATAAAAGAGAACAGAACATAACAGGACAGAAGAAAACTATGAGAACAAAAAAGAACAGAAGAGAAGAGAGAACGCAGATGGAAGAGAAAGAGAAAATAGAAACAGAAACAGAAACGGAGAGAGAGAAGGAGAAGGAGAAGGGGACAGTGTCAGAGCCCGTACGCGAGACAGAAGCGGAAGATGAAGCGGAAGTGTGTAACGCCCGACGCAAACGGTCTCCCCTGAGCCTGATCGAAAAGGTAAGGGCTTATCTCGCACGGCATTATATTCCGGAGGCCGCGGAGGAGGCGGCGGAAGACGCGACGGCGGACCCGACGGCGGACGCGGCATTCGCGGCGCCGCTGCCTGTGAACGGCCCCGCGGCACAGGCGGGGACCGCGCCGGCGGGACGCGGCGGGAAAAAGAAAAAGCCGCGGATGGCCGCGGGAGGCTTCGGGAAAAAGCGCGGCGCGAAAAAAGACCCGGCGGCATTCGCGGAGTCTTACGCCTGCAGCGCGGAAGCCGCCGAAAACCGAGCGGACCGTGACGCCGGACGCCGCAAAGAGGCCTTTATCGCCCCGGACGCCGTGCAGGACGTCCCGCCGCACCTTAGCCGCATCGGTGAGAGCGGCGTCCCTGCCGGGATGCGGCCGGCGGCTCCGGAGGCCGGGCGTGAAGATGAGATACGCCGGATCATCGAGGAGATCGACGAGGGCTTCGCGCTGAAGCTCATGCGGCTGATCGACAGGCGTGGCATGGACGACGTCACCTGCTACAAGAAGGCGGGGGTGTCGAGGCAGACCTGGTACAAGATAATGAACGACGGCGACTACCGCCCGGGCAAGAAGACGGTGCTGGCCTTCGCCTTCGCGCTCGAGCTCACACTCGAGGAGACACAGGCGCTGCTCGGGTCGGTCGGGCTGACGCTGTCGCGAAGCAGCAAATTCGATGTGATCGTCGAGTATTTCCTGAAAGCGCGGAACTACGACACGGCGGCCCTCGACGACGTCCTTTTCAGCTTCGACCAGGAGACGCTGATGTCGGTCGGGCTCTGACACGTTCTTTTCGATGTAAACCGGCGATTGACCCGAAAGGGCGGCCGACGCGGTATAATATGTCTGCAAGGTGCGCGGGAGACCGCGCGGGCCTCCGGGACTGCAGCCCGGGGGCGGATCCGGAAAAAGAAAGGAAAGCAGACAGAAATGAACGAAAAGATCACCGAAATAGTATTCATCATCGACCGCAGCGGATCGATGTCGGGCTTCGAGGCGGACACCGTCGGAGGGTTCAACTCGACCCTGAAGCAGCAGCGCGAGGACACTCACGAGGGAAGCGCGGCGTACGTTACGACCGTCCTCTTCTCGAACGGGTCCGAGACGGTCCACGACCGCCTGCCCATCGAGAAGGTCGGCGAGATGAAGCTCTCGGACTACCGCGTCGGCGGCTGCACTGCCCTGATGGACGCCGTGGGCGACACCGTGAAGCACATCCGCGATATCCACAGGTACGCGAGGCCGGAGGACGTTCCGGGCCACACGATCTTCATCATCACCACCGACGGCTACGAGAACGCCAGCCGCCGCTACGACGCGAAGAGCATAAAGTCGCTGATAAAGACGATGACCGACGAATACGGCTGGAAATTCATCTTCCTCGCCGCCAACATCGATGCCGCCGAGGCAGCCGGGAACATCGGGATCGAACGCGAAATGGCCGTCAATTTCGACATGACGTCAGCGGGCTGCGCCAAATCCTACAGAGCGATGTCAAAAGCGATAAAGGCGAGTCGCAGGGGCATAGATATCTGCGAATGCGCCGAGTGGCGCGAAGAGCTCGACGCGGACAACGCCGGAGAGAAGACGGGAAAGACTTCGCGCGGCGGCTCCGGAGGGAGCAGAAAATAACAGAATCTTGATTTTTCGGCCGAACCGCGGTATAATGTATACTGTAAACACAGTATGCACTGCCGCGGTTCGCGCCGTACGGCGGTGGAACCAGGAGGATCATCGCATGAAAAAAAGAAACGCCGTCGTTGCGCAGTCGGGAGGACCGACCTGCGCGATCAACGCAACGCTTGCCGGCGTAGTCAGGGGCGCGGCTGCCTCGGAGGAGATCGGAACGCTCTACGGGGCGCTCAACGGCATCGAGGGAATGCTCGACGGAGACGGAAGAGTCGTGGATCTCGGGAGTCTGATAAAGGACAGCGACGGGATCAGACTGCTCGCCGCGACGCCCGCCGCGGCGCTCGGATCATGCCGGAAGAAACTGCCCCGGCCCGACGACCCGGACGGACAGGCCACATACGGGAAGCTGTTCGACTTTTTCGCAAGATACGATATCGGTTATTTCTTCTACATCGGAGGAAACGACTCGATGGACACCGCCGACAAAGTGTCAAAATACGCGGCGGCGCACGGCATCGACATCCGTGTCATCGGCATTCCGAAGACTATAGACAACGACCTTCTCGGCACCGACCACACCCCGGGTTACGGTTCGGCCGCAAAGTACATAGCGGTGTCGATGGCGGAGATGATCCGCGACTGCGCGGTATATACCGTCAGGGCGGTGACCGTCGTGGAGATCATGGGGCGCGACGCCGGCTGGCTGACCGCCGCGGCCGCGCTGCCGAGGCTCAACGGCGAGGGCCCCGACTATATCTACCTGCCTGAGCGGGCGTTCGACCGCGACAGATTCATCGATGACGTCAAGGCTGCCCTCGAGCGGCACCCGAATGTCGTCGTGGCGGTATCCGAGGGTATCCGCGACAGCGAGGGACATTACGTCGGCGAAGGCACCCAGAGCGGCTCTCTCGACGTGTTCGGCCACAGATATCTCGCCGGCACCGGAAAGGCCCTCGAGCTGCTCGTGAAGGAGAAGATCGGCTGCAAGGTGAGGTCGGTCGAGCTTAACATACTCCAGAGATGCGCGTCGCATATGGCGTCGCTGACCGACATAAACGAATCTCTCATGATCGGAGAGGCCGGCGTCCGGGCGGCGGTATCCGGGATCACCGGCAGGATGATGAGTTTCGAGCGGACCGGCGGAAAGTATTCCGTCAGAGCTGTCTCGAAGGAGATCTCGGGCCTTGCCAACAAGGTAAAGACCGTTCCCGACAAGTTCATAAACAGCGAAGGGAACGACGTCACAGACGAGTGCGTGGAATACCTCCGTCCCCTTATCGAAGGCGAAAATCCGATCGAATTCGTGAACGGGCTTCCCCGGCATTTCGTAATATCCTGACGGCCGGCCGGCTTTCATAAAAACAACGGGAAGTAAAAAAATGTTGCATTAATCCGCGCAATATGATATAATTACTTCCCGTTAATACGGAGAGGTATCGAAGCGGTCATAACGAGGCGGTCTTGAAAACCGTTTGACAGCAATGTCACAAGGGTTCGAATCCCTTCCTCTCCGCCAATGAACAGGCCCGGCGATTTGTTCGCCGGGTCCGTTTTATATCATTTCAGCCTCGGGAGGATATAGCGGCGGCAGCGTTTCTTCCGCGAGTTTGAAGACGGGGACAGTCTGTCCGGTCGGGATCGAACGTGCGCCGGCCGGCTGATCATCAGCCCAGCGCGTCGAACGCCGGGTCGCTCACGGCGTGAGCGGGCTCGCCGCCTGTCACCCTGACTGCCGGGTAGCCTGACGGAACAAAGCTCGCAGACTGTCCGGATCTGAAGGAGATACGGATGTTCTCGTTGTCCTTCGTCGTGGTGCAGGTGTAGGTCCTTGCTCCACCGGATTCGGTGTATGTCGCCTCTGTGCCAGACACGTTGTATCCGTCGGTGTCGATCACCCAGACGCCCGGGGATTCCTCCTTCCAGCTGGAGAAGACGTAGGCTGACGCCGACGCGAAGTTCGAGTCGCCGTTGCTGTTTGTGTTGTCGTCGGTGAAGGTCACCGTCGATCCCGCCTTCGGTACGGTGAAGATCTCCGAGAATGAGTACATGCCTCCGGTCGGATTCAGCCTGTTCGTGTAGGTCGAGTGAGAGGCGGAACCAACATATCCAAGGTGCCACCTCAGCGCGACCGGCTCTTCGGCGCTCACGGCGGATGAAGTCGTTGCTTCGGCGGGGCCGGTCGTGATCTCGGAAGGCAGGGTGACCTCGGGAGTCGTCGGACCGCCGGGATTTCCGAATTTTTCGCTGATCTGCTTCTCGAAGTATTTCAGCGCCAGGGCGTGGCCTTCGGCGTTTAGATGCGAGATGTCACCCGACGAGCGGCAGTACTGATTCCTGAATGAGGGGTCGGTCATGATGATCCCCGACTCTGACGACATCGCGTTTATGCAGGGAACTCCCATTTCGTCGCAGACATCAATCATCGCGTTTCCGTAGTCCCTGACCGCAAGGCCGAGGCTGTTGGCAGAGTCGCCGATCTCCCACGGCGTCACGCAGATAATGACGGCCGAGGGGTATTTTTGGCGCAGTCCCCCGATCGTCGTTCTGATCGCCCCGCGGAATGTCTTCGTGTCGGTTGAACCGGCAGCGCCCAGCGGGCAGTTCACGTTGTAATCGTTCTTTCCTCCCTGGAGCACGACGATATCGGGACCGTTGGCGGGAAGGGAGGTGTAGCGCCGGCACATCGGGTTCTTTGAGGAGTCGTAGTCGGATATCGACGATCCGTTGCGTCCCTGGTTCACGACGGTCATGCCGTATTTGAGACCGAGCAGCGCCGGCCAGACGTATCTGGAGTCTATGCCGTCTCCGGCGAAATAGCTGTCGCCGATGAAGTCGACGGTCAGACCGCTGAGGTTCTCAAAATATGCGCGGGCAGTGTCTGACGCAACCCAGGCCGGGAGGTCGAAGAGCCTGTCGTTCTTCGCGTTCGGGTCGACGGCCTGCTGCGAAGGGACGGTCGCCGGCGATCTGCCTGTCACGGTCACCGTCGGATATTTTGCCGGAACGAATGAAGCCGACTCTCCCGACCTGAACGAGATCCTCAGGCTTTCGTTGTCCTTCGCCGTCGTGTAGGTGTAGGTGCGGGCTCCGCCGGCGTCTGTGTATGAGACGTCGGTGCCCGAGGCGTTGTATCCGTCAAGATCGATCACCCAGTTTCCGGGGCTCGATTCCTTCCAGCTGGAGAAGACGTAGGCTGACGCCGACGCGAAGTTCGGGTCGCCGTTGCTGTTCGTGTTGTCGTCGGTGAAGGTCACCGTCGATCCGGCCGCCGGGACGGTGAAGATCGCGGAGACCGAGTAGTAGGTGCCGGAGGGATTGAGTGTGTTCTTCCAGGATGAGTGCGTCGAGGATCCCACGTATCCGAGGCTCCAGGTCAGGCCCTCGACGGGATAGTCGGATCTGCCGCCGGCGCCGGAGGTCACGGCGGGCGCCGATGTGCCTTCGGGCTTCGCTGTAGTGACATCAGGAGCGGAGGTCGCCGGCTCCGCCGACGAGCTGTCCGGTGCCTGAGTATCCGGCCCGGGGGCTTCGGTCCCGGTTCCGGAGGTGGTTTCGGGCGTGCCGCCGCCAACGCATCCGGCGAGCGGGATCACGCAGGCGACCGCCAGAATGAGCGAAAGGATCCCCGGCAGAGCGCGGGAAGAGGAGGGTGAGACGAAGCGGAAAAAGCGGTAGGCGCGCCTTCCGGCGCGGCGGCTGTCCGTGATTCTCTTGTCTGATTTCATTTTTTCACCGTTTTCCAGTAATTATTTGCAGACGTCGTTTTCAGGCTGTCTGCAATTATATTATAGTATTATTTTTAGAATAAATCAATCAATAATACTATAATGTCCCCCGAAATTAAGACAAAAACTTGACAAAGATGTATGACACCTGTATAATAGACTTCAAGAAAGAAAAGGTGTCAAAAAACGTCGAAAACCGGGTTCAGCCCGGAATAAAAAGCGAAACTTGCAATAGAGTGTCTGAAAGAAGAAAACACGATCATTGGGACTGCTTCAAGGGAAGGCATCGGCCGAGTCCGGTTGCAAAACCGGAAATAGGAGTTTTTTGAAGGCGCCGGCGCGGTTTTTTCTCAAATACGGGACGAGAAAGAAGCGCGGCAGAAAGCAATTGAAGCTGAAGAACAAGAAAGAAGGGAATGGAAAAATGATAAAGAAAACGGTCGCAGGAGTGCTTGCTCTCGTTTTTTTGATATTTGCTGCGGCGGGGTGTGCGGACCTCCGCCCGGGACCGGACATTACGGAGAGCATACCGGCGGGCGAGAGCGGGCAGCCCGGCACCCTGGCTGAAACATCCGGGGATTCGGACGCGCGCCCGGGACCGGACATTACGGAGAGCATACCGGCGGGCGAGAGCGGGCAGCCCGGCCCCCTGGCTGAAACATCCGGGGATTCGGACCCGCGCCCGGAACCGGACATCACGGAGAGCACACCGGCGGGCGAGAGCGGGCAGCCCGATACCCTGCCCGTAACATCTGCGCAGGAGACGACTTCTTTGCATATTGTAACTCAGGAGGCAACGTCGCAGCCGCCTGCTCAAACTTCCGCTCCGGATGACAAGCCCGAAACAAAGTACATATCAAAAATTACCTTCAACGGAACGCTGACGGCGTCGTCGCACGAGACCGTCGGACACTACCTCGCACGCCTGGAGCTCGCCCCCGGACAGCGCCTTCGCCTCGACGGTCCGGTATTCATAGTCAGAAACCTTTATTTATTAACCGGCGATTTCGTGAACGAGAAAAACGCCCTTCCTTCGGAACAGCCGCTCGTTTTCAGCAACACTACCGTAACAGCCCTTCGCATGACCTTCATTTTTGAGGACGGGTGCGAGCCGCGCGACGGCGACGGTATGCCCGTCGTCGCGATTTTCGACGCCCAAGGCGACCAGGGCCATGAGATATTTTACCGCGGGGAGCGACCGGGCGAGTGGTTCTGCACGACGCTGCTGAATATCCTTCCCGAAGGCTCTCAGGTGCCGGAACTCGAAACAAGATCTTTTACCATTGAGAACACCCGCACCGGGGTCGCCCCCCTCTTCCTTAGGCTCGTCTCCGCCTCCCTCGGCATGGAAAAGACCGACGGAACAGGCAAAAACGCCTCTGTCACCCTTATTGACGGCTCAAAGCCCGCCGACGAGTATAACGAGTTCGGCACGGCTGGCAGCAGCGGCTACGGCTTCATCGCGATATGCGGCGAGTATGTTGAGATCTTTTCATTCAACATGAATTCAAACGGACGTTTCACGTTGCGCTACGACCTGCTCCGAACCTGGGAAGAGTCGGGCTCCGGCGGGGTCACCGCTCCGCGCCTTGTTTCAGACATCTCGGACAAGACGCTGCACGTCGACTGGGAGTGGATATTTGACAAGAGCCACCCGCTTTACAACAATTCGAGGTCATATGTGTCGGTCCATTACGAAAACCGGGAAAAACTTTGGGAGCTTAACCGCGACAGAGTCGCCGCGCTCCTGAGGGAAAACCCCGGACGGTACGGATTCGAGCGGAAGGTGATTTACTTCTGTTCGCCCGACGGTTCGTATTGTCCTGACGACGGAGCGCCTTCGCCGCTGTCTCCCGACGCGCCGGACCGCCTCGCCTCGGTCTCGTTCGGCGACCTTGAGGCGTTTTACGAGTTGTTGAGACCCGCGTCAGAGGGATGAACCGTCAGGACAGGCGCAACAGGTTTTTCAAGCAGGAGCCGGCCCGGTTTTTGCCGTATGAAAAAACGGCGTGCCCCCGAAAGAGCCCGTAAACGGAAAGAACGTGAAAAAGCAGCCCGACCTGAGGTCAGGGCTGCTTTTTCGCGAGTCTGCCGGCGAGCATCCGGGCAAGCGGGATAAGGACCCCGCCGACCGAGTTGCCAAGTGTCATGACGGCCACGAAGAGCAGCGTCTTCCAAGTCCACGACGACGCCGCGGCGAAATAATACATATTTGCGACGCAGTGTTCGAAGCCGCTCATGATGAATACGACGACTCCGAAGAAGAGCGCGAGATATCTGCCGACCTGGTGCGGGATCGACGAAAACCCCTCAACGGCAATGTAGATGAGGACGTCGCACAGGACCGACAGGATAAAGATGCTGAGCAGGCCGTCGTCCAGCTTCGTCTGTGCGAGGACCTTCGCTTTTTCGGATATCGCGCCGCCCTGACGCGTGAGGAGCTCGAGTTCTGCGACGGCCACAGTTCCGGCGAGGTTCCCGAGCCAGATCGGGATCAGCGAGAGGGCGTATTTTCCGTCGCGGGCGAAGATGTAGCAGACCTTGCCGGTGTAGAGGTTGAACCCGAAGGTGCATATAGTGAACAGACCGACGGTGAAGAGCAGAGCTCCCGCGAGCCTGCTGTCGGTCAGAAGAAAGACGGTCCCGCCAAGCGCGATGCACACGCCCGCCAGGACGCCCTTTATGAAGGACTCGAAAAAGTTTTTCATGATGAGGCTCTCCTGTTCCCGGAATCATCTTCCGGAGCGATCTGTTCTTCTGCTGCTTCTCCCGGTTCTTCTTGTGACGTCGCCGCCCGGGTCACGGCTGTCTGTCCGCAGATCCCGAACCATTCGCAGTCGCCGCAGACCGATGCGAGCTTCCCGGGTACATTTATGATCCCGGACTCTATCAGCGGAAGGACTTCGGGGAAGCGGTATTCACTGCCCGGCATAAGTCCCGCGGCGTCTGCCGCGCGGGCGTCGTAGCGGTCCACGCGGTCTCCCGCCGAGCAGCCGCCGTCTTTCCGGTTCGGGCAGGCGGAGCAGATGCTGTCCGTCGAGCAGGTTAGGGTGAAGGGCTCGCCGGCCTTCAGTCTGCCGACCGTTTCGGTCATATTGGCTACGAATTCCTCCGAATAGCCTTTCCCCCTGAAAAAACAGACGCAGACAAGGTGGTGCGGGCGTATCCTGAGTTCATGTGAAGGGGAAGGGGCGGCAGTAGCGGAGTTATTGTGATCTGTCATTCAGCAGGTATTTCGCGGCGCTCGGCCGTCTGATCCTTTCTGTAATTGCGACGTGCTTCCCAACCGATGCGCGTGTCCCTGTCAGGCGCGGCCGGGTCAACGCGCGGCACGGTCAGGCGAGGCCCGGTCATGCGTTTCCGATTCTGTGAGGGATGCATCAAGGCCTCGATCATGGCTGCCCGGAGGTGCTGTCCGCGGGACTGCCGCGCCTCTCACGTATATTTTACACTATATCACACGGAAATGCAACATCTGTATGATTAATCCTCCGGAAATGCAACATCAGTCTGATTTTTCGTCGCATGGTGACCCCTCCTGCGCAATATCCGAACCGGATGAACTGCACGCGGCTAAGGCTTTTCATTCCCTTTTGTGCCTTCTGCGCAGCAGAAAGGAATGGTCATAATATTGAAAATAAGGACGGGAAATGATGGATAGAAGGTAAAATTGATAATGCAAGAGATGGAAAACAAAAAACGATTGACAAACGCAAGTTTTTCAAGTATACTATTATTGGTTAATTGAACGAATTGACTATTTTCCAGGAAAGGAGTGCCCCGTACGATGAAAAAGCCCAAACAAACATGGTATACCGGTTTTGCGCATATCATGAACGAGAACTCCTTCCCCAGCGGGAGGCATTATCTCATCTTCATTTCACAGTGCGCATGACCGGAGTTGCAGACGATACGGTCATGTGCTTTTTGTTCTTATTATAGCCAGCCACTTGTTTCCCACCCATTCAATAATGAAGGAGAAAACGCAATGAAAAACAAAAAACTACTGTCAACTTTATTGGCAATTGTGATGCTGCTGAACTGGATAGTTCCTTTTCAGATGTCAGCTGTTTCCAACGGCGTCCCTGAAGAGTATT
>JAFTCN010000070.1 GCA_017454675.1 Clostridia bacterium | reverse complement strand
GACTCGCACTGGCGGGATACTTTGATATCCTCGACAAGTACGAGTCCTTGCGTTGTTGATTGAACCGCCGTGTACCGAACGGTACGCACGGTGGTGTGGGAGGTCGGTCACTCAACTAATGGGTGACCTCCTACCCGATTACTGTCTTGCGGTGTGCGCGTCCCAGTCCTTCATGAACTTCGCGATGCCGCTGTCGGTGAGCGGATGCGAGATCATCTGCCATATGACCTTCGGCGGGACGGTGGCGATGTCGCAGCCGGCCTTTGCGGCGTCGATGACGTGCATCGGGCTGCGGATGCTGGCGGCGATGATCTCGGGCCGTTTTTCCATGTGCGAGAAGACGGCGACGATGTCGCGGATAAGGCCGATGCCCTCGCTGCCTATGTCGTCGAGCCTGCCGAGAAACGGACTGACGTACGACGCGCCGGCGAGCGCTGCCAGCAGCGCCTGCGCGGGCGAGAAGACAAGCGTCATGTTTGTCTTTATGTTCCTGCCTGCCAGGATCTTTACCGCCTTTAGGCCTTCGGAGCACATCGGGATCTTGATCACGACGTTCTCCCTTATGGCGGCGAGCTTTTCCGCCTCGCTCACCATGCCTTCGTGATCCGACGAGACGACCTCCGCGAACACCGGGCCTTCGACGATCTCCGAGATCTCAGCGATCACATCCTCGAATCTGCGGCCCTCCCGCGCGATGAGCGTCGGATTCGTGGTCGCTCCTCCGACCGCTCCGAGTTCCGCGGCCTCACGGATGTCGGCGACGTTCGCCGTGTCGATGAACAGTTTCATTTTTGTTTTTCCTTCTTTCTGTATCTGTTGGTATCATTGTCCTACATAAACAGCGACGCGATCTCTTCGGGGGCCGATCCCTCGATGTACCCGCCGCAGCCGCCGAGGGCGCGGACGAGCTCCGGGCCCGAACAGCGGCAGCCGCCGAGGCGCTCCGCCAGCTCCGATGCCGGCGACGCCCCGAAGAAGTCGCCGCTGAAGCGGACCGATGCGATCCTTCCGCCTTCGAGCGTGTATTCCGCCGTCACCGTGCCGTACGGGAATCGCCTCGACGACGAAGCTTCAAAGTGCCCAGACCTGCCGTAGTTCCACTCCCAGGTCGAATACTTTTCCTTCATCAGCCGCCGCGCGGCGCAGGTCTCGCGCTCCGACGGGTATCTGACAACGCACTTTTCCGCCGCGCATATGTACGACGCGAGCCAGTTCATGAAGTCTGATGCCGTCGAGTCCGCGGAAATGTACGGAAGTCCGGCGGAGCATCCGCCCGGTCCCGCATTTTCCGTCAGGCCGCCGGCCCCGCTTCCGCCCGGCGCGCGCAGCATTTCTCTTATGCTTCCGACTCTTGACGCAGTGCTCCTTATTCCCTTCGAGCGCAGCTTTTCGGCGTCGGGGGTAAGGACGGCCGACATAACGCCGGTGTCCGCCGACCAGAGCAGCGTGCCGTGGTGGAGCACGTGTCCGTGCATCACGCACTGTGCGCTTCCCGAGATCTTGCGTCCGTCGCATACGATGTCGTTGCGGCCGGAGAGCGAGGCATCGACGCCAAGTGTCCGCAGCGCGTCTATGAGAGGCGCGCAGAAGCCGGCGTAGTCGAGCACCGCGCCGTCTTTCGCCGGCGCGACGAAGGTGTAGTTGACGTTTCCGAGATCGTGGTATACCGCGCCGCCACCGGTCAGACGCCTGACCGCCGGGATGCCGTGAGCCTCCGCAAATCCGATATCGATCTCGGCGAAGGTGTTCTGATTGCGGCCGATGATCACGCTCGGGCTGTTCTGCCAGAGCATGAAGACGGTCTCGTCCCCGGCGGAGCGGACCGTATATTCCTCGAATGCCAGATTGAAATACGGGTCGGTGCTGCCCGTTCTGAAAAAAATCATCTCATTTATACCCGTACAATGCGGTTTTTTTGTTTTTCCGCTTCTTTTATTCGCTTTTTTATGATATAATAGTATGGTTACAGTCCCGCGAAAGGACCGGCTTCCGGTCTCCGCGGAGATCGATAATTATTTGATTCAATTCAGAAAAACCGGAGGAAAAAAGAATGAAGACTTACAAGTGCCTGCTCTGCGGAGAAGTATTCCAGGTCAAAGACGGCGAAGAGCCCGTATGCCCGCTCTGCGGAGCCACCGGCGACGATCTCGAGCCCGTCGAGGAAAAGAAATCGAACCCCTATGCCGGGACCCAGACCGAGAAGAATCTCGAAGCCGCTTTCGCCGGCGAATCCCAGGCGAGAAACAAATACACTTATTTCGCGTCGAAGGCCAAGAAGGAGGGCTTTGAGCAGATCTCCGCTCTCTTCCTCAAGACGGCTGACAACGAGAAAGAGCATGCCAAGATGTGGTTCAAGGAACTCGGCGGGATAGGCTCCACGGCCGAGAACCTCGCTGCCGCCGCCGCGGGCGAGAACTTTGAATGGACCGATATGTACGAGGGCTTCGCAAAGACCGCCGAGAAAGAGGGATTTCCTGAGCTCGCCGCCAAATTCCGTGCCGTCGCCGCCATCGAGAAGCATCACGAGGAGCGCTACCGCGCTCTGCTTCACAACGTCGAGGCCGGGGAGGTATTTAAGAAGAGCGAAGTCAAGATCTGGGAGTGCCGCAACTGCGGTCACATCGTGATCGGCACCGAGGCTCCCGAGGTCTGCCCCGTCTGCGCGCATCCTCAGGCTTATTTCGAGGTCAACTCCGAGAATTACTGAGTCACTGCTCAGTCAGTCAGTCAGTCGGTCAGTCTGTCACAACGCTGCGATACGACGATGGATAAGAATCTGTTCAGGCGCAACGAACTGCTCGCCGCGAAGGTGATCGGAAGCCTCGAGTCCCGGAACATGTCGGGATACTACGCGAAGGACCGCGAAGAGGCGCTGAAGATCGCTCTGGATCTTATTCCCGAGGGATCGACGGTCACTATGGGCGGCGGCATGAGCGTTCACGAGATCGGACTGCCGGCCGCGCTGAAAGAGGGCCGCTACCACTTTATCGACAGGGACGCGGTCCCCGACAGAGACGCCGCGCTTCGCGCCGCATATTCAGCCGACTTCTTTCTCGCGAGCGTCAACGCCATGACGTCTGACGGGGTGCTCGTGAACATCGACGGCAACGCCAACCGCGTTTCGGCCATCGCTTTCGGCCCCCGGAAGGTGATCCTCATCGCGGGCATGAACAAGGTCTGCGACGACGTCGACAGCGCGATGAAGAGGGCAAGGAACGTCGCGGCGCCGGCAAACGCGCAGCGCTTCGACATAAACACCCCCTGCAGGCGCACCGGTTCGTGCATGAACTGCAAGTCGCCCGATACGATCTGCTGCCAGTTCCTGATCACGCGTTTCTCCCGCCACAAGGACAGGATCCACGTGATACTGGTGAACGATCAGCTGGGATTCTGAGATCTCAGCCTCTTCTGCCCGCTCCTGTTTTACAGGGGCGGGCTTTTATTAATGTCACAGGCCGGCCGCATGCGATGACGGCCGTCAAAGACGCCGGCCGTGCGGCTCCGGATATGCGCCGCCTTCAGAGAAAGAGGCGCGGCCCGCACTCATGTCTGTTTCTGCGAAGCCAGCGTTCGAGAAAGGGCGCGGTCCTGCGCGTCAGCGCCCCGCGGGGGCAGACACGCACGCAGCGCAGGCATCTGATGCACCGGCTGCCGCAGATTCCGTTTTCGCACGTGCCGATCGGGCATGCCGCGGTGCAGATCCCGCAGCCGTCGCAGAGTTCCGAGCGGACGATCTTCACGCCGGCCCTGCTGCGCAGGGCGGGGAAGAGGCCGGCGAAAACGCTGCGCCTCATCGGTCCGCCTTCGCGGCCGGTCTCTGCCGGACGCGGCTCCCTCAGCCGCTCCGCGATGAGCCGGGCGGTGTGTCCGGCGCACGGCTCTTCACTGTCCGAGGCCGCGCCGGCGTGCTCTTCGAGGAAGCTGTGGCCCGACGGTATATACGCGCCTCCGGCGGTGACCGGGACCGGCCGCCGCCCGGCCCGCGCACCCCGCCTGGCCTCGCGCCCGGCGCGGATCAGCGCGTTTCCGTGTGAGATCCCGCCGTAAACGGCGACGTAAAATATATATTCCGGCGACGATCTCCGCAGAAAGCCCCTGACCGGCCGGGGCACGTCCTCGCAGTAAACGGGGAAGACCACTGCCGCCGTGCCGCCTTCGCATACGGTATCCCCCCCGATCTCGCAAAGTTCGGCTCCCGCCGCGCCTGCGATCTCCTCCGCGACGCGCAGGCTGTGGCCGGCTCCGCTGAAACAGTACACGCGGATCATTTCAGACCCCATCTACGTACCGGCGCATCAGTTCGCACCCCTCTTCCGGACGCTCCGCGAAGCCGAGCATCTTTTCTTCCTCGTATATCAGTTTTTCTCTGTCTTCCGGCCGGCCTCTGCCGGCGAGGGAGATCTCTATCGCGCTGAACGGGATCATGTGCGTCCTGCACTCCCTGAAATTCCGGAGCTGGAAATAGTCCTTGCACTTTTCGATCGAGCAGCTGGTGTGGAGCAGCTTCTTTCCGCCCTCGGGAGCCGCCCAGCCGCACTCTTCGACGATAGTGTCCTTCACTTTTTCCCAGTCGTACCTGCCGCCGCATATCTCATCGAGATCGACGGCCAGGAAGGCCGGGATGTTTCCGCTCGCCGACGATTCCCTCAGGCTTTTCTTCAGAGGAGTAATGAGTTCGGGAGCTTCGCGCAGGGCTTCGACGGCCGACCGCACGAGCGGGTTCGAATATCCGGACAGCCGCTGCGGAAGGCTCTCGCCCCGCACCAGCGTGCGCATCGTCGCGAGCGTGTGGAACTGTCCGCGCTTCAGCGGAGGACGGAACGTCATCACCCTCCCGGCGTTGATCACAAAGGAGAAAAATCTGTTGTCGGCGAACGAATAGGCCGCCTTCGGCGCCATGTGATTGTAATACAGTCCCAGCGCCTGGACCGGTTCGTTTCCAGCTATGAAGCAGGGGATGTGCCGGGCCGTCATCTCAGGGTAAAACAGGACGTAGGCGAGCGACGGACAGAGGCAGGTCGTGCCGGTCTCGTCCATGAGCTTCCGGTAGACGCGGCGGAGTATTCCGTCGGGGACCTTCCGCGATATGAACTCGACGTTCGGAAGCCTCTTTCTGGCGTTTTCGATGCTCGCCCGGGCGGAGTCCGACATATACGGGATCTCCCACGTCATCGCGAGCACCCGCAGTTTCTTCTTTACGGCGAGCCACCAGAGCAGGAAGGTCGAATCCTTCCCGCCGGTGTAGAAGAGGGCGGCGTCGAAGTCCGAACCTCCGGATCGCGGGATGTCGCTCACGAGCGGGACCACGCTCCGCAGTCTCTTCACGTCGTCCGCGGTGCGGCACATCGGGCAGATGCCTTCCTCGTCGAGCTCGAGTCCCGGTATCATGAAGTCGTTCGCGGGGCATGTCCGGCAGAAGCGCGCTTCGGCGAGCGAGCGCGGGACCGGCCGGTATTCCTCTTTTGCCACGACAGCCGTTCCGAAGAGCGGGCCAAGCGCCGAGATCTCGGCACAGCTCAGCTCCGACGGCAGCCTGCCGATGATCCTTCTCCGCCTCGGACCGAGGCGGACGGTGTTGCGGAAAAGGTATTCGCGGCGGCGCATCCCGTAATATTCGAGACGTCCTCCGCGCCGCACCCACCTGCTCTGCAGCGTGTATTCGGTCATGGCGCGTCCTTATTATTCCCTGAACACGCGCTTCGTCGTCGATGCCGTCTCCGGCAGAACGACGTCCCCCGGCATGAAGCTGTAGCCTCTGATGTAGGCGAGGTCGGCGTCGTCCTTGATGTAGTTAACGACGTAAATCTCGCCGTCGGGGAACTGCGCCCAGCCCGAGTATCCGAGGTCCGGCGACGGGTTGCGGTCGTAGTCGAGCGGCATGATCCTGACGGCCTGATCCCTGCGGTTCTCCTTCTCCAGCTGGTCGGCGCGCAGGAATGCGGCGAAAAAGTTCTGCGTCCCGCGGGGGATGTATCTGTACGTGATCATCACTCTGCCGTCGCGCAGGAAACCTGCGGTCGGCCGGTGTCCGCTGTCGAGCGGGGTGCCGCACACCGGGCCCCAGGTGCTGCCGAAGTCGTGCGAGATCACCTTTTTGACGTCGTATCCGAGTATCGAGTTCTCGCGCAGGAAGGCGACGAGCATGCCCCCTCCGCACTCTATGATACTGGCCTCACAGAGGTTGAGAGACGGGTCGGCCGCGACGGTTATCTCGTCCGACCAGACGGCGCCGCCGTCGTCGCTGTAGTGCAGGTGCTGTTCGAGCTTTCCGGTGACCTCCGAGCGGCGGTGGTTGGAGATCAGCAGACGTCCGTTCGACAGCTCGAGGAGCTTGTCGGGGACTATCCCGTTGAAGGGATAGACGGCCGGCTCTCCCCACGACGTTCCCTCAGCGTCGGCGCGCCAGACGTATGTGACTGCGTCGTGCTCGGGGCCTTTTTCGCCGCTCACGAAATCGCAGACGATCGCGAGACCGCCGCCGGCTTTCGAAATGCGCGCGCAGTTGAAATAGTGCGTTTTCGTTCCCTGACCGGTCAGGTATCTCTTTTCCGACCAGGTGCGTCCGCGGTCGGTGCTCTCGACGGTGCAGAGCCTCGACTTCGAACGGTCGAGATGGTGCGCGCATTCGGTGAACACGCATATGAGCTTTCCGCCTTCGGTCAGCACGACGTCCGGCCATGATTCGTAGACCGTATCGTCCCTGCTCACCGTGAATTTCTGGATCGGCATGATTTACCTCCTCCGGCCGGTTCCCGACCGCACGGATAAAGTATACTCTGCCCCCGCGGGTTTGTCAAGAAAAAGCCGAAAAACCCGAACCTCGCCCTTCGGGGCGGTTTTTCGTAAAAAAGCGGATCGGGGGTATTGACATCCCGAGGAAAAGGGTGTATAATATACCCGTAAACCGAATGCATTGTTCGGTTTAGAAACCGATCCTGTGATCGGGCGTGGGACGGTGCGCATGAGATACAAGAGCAGCGAAAAAATGAAAGAGATAGTCAGGGCCATAGAGGACCTGCGGCTGCGGGCGGACCGCGAACCGACCGTCGCGCAGATAGCGGCGGAGGTCGGCCTGGCCCCGAGCAGCGTCCATGCCTACCTTCACGAGATGGAGGAGAAGGGCATCGTATCCTACCGCGGGAGGCGGCCGGAGACCGGGCGGACGCGCCTGTTCGACGGCGAAACGTCGGTCGCGGCCGTCGTCGGCTCGGTGAAATGCGGCGATCCGGAGCTCGAGGAGGCCGAGGTGCTCGGGTACGTCAGGCTGCCGCAGTCGATCTTCGGAAAGAAAAACTTCTATATACTTCACGCCAGAGGCGACTCGATGGAGGATGCCGGCATAAACGACGGCGACGTGATAGTTGTCGAGAACACGCCCGAGGCGGGCCGCGGGGACATCGTGGTGGCCATGACGGGCGACGGCGAGAACACGCTCAAGCGCTTCGAAGGTCTCGACGCGAAGTCGGGCCGGGCGGTGCTGAGATTCGAGAACGAGGCCGTCTATCCGGGCAAAACGATAGAAGTCGACCGGCTGATGATACAGGGAGTGTGCAGGTTCGTCATCAAGGCGGTCTGAGCGCGGCCTCCGGACCACGGAGCCCGCACGTCCGGCCCGGTGCAGGGGCGGGGCGGAACGATCTTATCCCGTATGAAGGGAGGCGGAGAAGTTGGATGAGCGGATATACGCCGCGATAGATCTGAAATCGTTTTACGCGTCGGTCGAATGCGTCGCGCGCGGGCTCGACCCGCTCAACACCAACCTCGTGGTGGCCGACGAGACGCGCACTGCCAAGACCATCTGCCTCGCCGTTTCGCCGTCGCTCAAGGCCTGCGGCATCCCCGGACGACCGAGGCTCTTCGAGGCCCAGGCAAAGCTGAAGGAAGTGAACGCGAAAAGACGCGTCGCCAACGGAGGGCGGCCGCTGCGACGGAAGTCGTGGGTGGCGTCTGAACTCGCGGCCGACCGCACGCTCGAGGCGGATTTTATCATCGCGCCGCCGCGTATGGCAAAATACATGGAGGTCAGCTCCGAGATATACGCCGTCTATCTCCGGCGCATAGCGCCCGAGGACATACACATATACTCGGTGGACGAGGTGTTCATCGATCTGACCGACTACCTGAAACTGTACAGGACCGACGCCCGCACTCTCACTGTGACGCTGGTGCGGGACGTTCTCGCTGCCACCGGGATCACCGCGACGGCCGGGATCGGCACGAATATGTACCTCGCCAAGGTCGCGATGGACATCGTGGCGAAGCACATGCCGGCCGACAGCGACGGCGTGCGCATCGCCGGACTCGACGAGATGAGCTACCGGCGCGAGCTCTGGACCCACCGGCCGCTGACCGACTTCTGGCGCGTCGGCGGCGGATACGCCGCGAGGCTCGGCGCGATGGGCCTCTTCACCATGGGCGATATCGCTCGGCAGTCGGTGACAGACGAGGAGCGGCTCTACCGCGAGTTCGGCGTGAACGCGGAGCTGCTGATCGACCACGCCTGGGGCTGGGAGCCGGCCCGGATCTCTGACATACGCGCCTACCGGCCCGAGAACAGCAGCCTGAGCTCGGGGCAGGTGCTCAAGCATCCGTACACCTTTGAGAAGGGCAGACTGGTCGCCAGGGAGATGACGGATCTGCTGGCGCTCGATCTTGTCGAGAAGAAGCTCGTGACCGACCAGATGGTGCTGACCGTCGGATACGACGTCGAGAGTCTGGCGCCGGACCGCCACTACTCCGGGCAGACCGAGACCGACCGCTACGGCCGCAGAGTGCCGAAGCAGGCGCACGGATCGATAAACATCGGGCGGTTCACGTCATCGTCGAGGCTGATAACCGGGGCCGTGATGAAGCTGTACGACCGGATCACCGACAGAGACCTGCTGGTGCGCCGGATGTACGTCGTGGCAAACCACGTAAAGGACGAATCGGCCGCCGGAGAGACCGCGGAAGCGCCCGAGCAGCTCGACATATTCACCGACTACGGAAAGCTCGAGGCCGAGCGCGAGAAGGAAAACGCCGCCCTCGAAAAGGAGAAGCGGCTGCAGCTGGCGACGATAGAGATAAAAAAGCGCTTCGGCAGGAACGCGGTGCTGAAGGGGATGAACCTCGAGGAGGGTGCCACGGCGGTCGAGCGCAACGGGCAGGTCGGAGGCCATCATGCCTGACCCGGGAGTTCCGTACGGGGATATAATCTCGATGCCTCACCACGTATCGCCGAGGCACCCGAGGATGACGCTCATCGGGCGGTCGGCGCAGTTCGCGCCGTTTGCAGCGCTGCGCGGCTATTCGGATACGGTGGCCGAACGCGTCCGGGCGACATGCCCCGCGCCCGATCCGGGCGAATACGAGACCGCGGAACTTGACCGGCGGCTCCGGGCGGTACTTGCCGACGCCGGCGGGGAAGAGTACACGCTGCTGTATTTCAGGCCCGACGGCGTAAAACCCGGCGGTTCTTATTTCCTGAAGACCGGCCGGATACGCGGGTTCGACGCCTCCGACGGCTGCATCGTATTTTACGACCGCGAAAAAATACCCGTCTCGCGTGTCTGCGGCGTGGCCGGCGGACAGTTCGACGGGTTCATATGAGAGAGGGCCGCGCTCAGTCGCGGCCTTTTTCCGGCGCACCGCAGTCGAATCCTGCCGGTGTGATCCTTGCGGCATCCGGCAACTCTTCCGAAGCCGCGACTTCCGCCGCGACCGTGTCAGTCATTTCGGAAAAGCCTCCGAGGGCGGCGAAGGGGGCGAACTGCGCGCCTCTGGCCTCCGCGCTCATGCGCGGATGCTTCTCCGACACGTGGTGAGGCATATTTATTATATCCGCATAGATGGTCTCTGCGTCGGTCGCGCCTTTCCCGGCGTTTCCCCGCCGCGGCTCCGTTCCGGGAGCGCCGCCCGCGTCCGGCAGGGCGTTTCCGTTTATGTACTGCTTCATTATCAGTCGTCGGTCCTCCGTAAGTGATGCCGTGCCGCCGGCGTCGCGGGATGATCCTGTGTCCGCCGCGCCGGTACGGGAGTGCTATAACTATTATACCCCGTATTTGAATATTTTACAAGAAAAAACCGGACGCGCCGCGTTCCGGGGCGCGGCGGCATCATTCCGTGTCTATTGACAAACGGTGCAAAAAATAGTATAATAACACCCGATCTGACCGGTACGCAAGACGGAGGACTTTAATTTGGAAATATATATCATCAGGCACGGCGAAACGCGCCTCAATAAACAGAACGTCCTGCAGGGCTGGACCGACGAACCGCTCGACGAGGCGGGCGTCGAACTTGCCGCTAAGACCGGGCGCGCCATGCGCGGGATCCGGTTCGACGTCTGCTACGTCAGCCCGCTGGTCAGGGCCCGTCAGACCGCGGACGAGCTGCTCCGCGAGAGCGGTAACGCATCGACTCCGGTGACCGTCGACGAAAGTGCCAAAGAGATCTGCTGCGGCGAATTCGAAGGCGAGTTCTACGGGAAGGGCAGCCGCGTATACGAGTATTGCAAAGTTTATTTCAACGACCCGATGCATTTCGCCGGCTTTCCCGGCGGAGAGACGGTCGGCGACCTTATCGACCGCACTTCCGCATTTATCGACCGGATCATAGCCGAGGAAGGCGCGAAGGACGGCGACGGCCCGGACGAGCGCAGGGTGCTCGTATCCACGCACGGCTGCGCGCTGCGTGCGATGCTGAACAGGTTCTATTCCGATCCCTCGGATTTCTGGCACGGCCGTGTGCCGCCGAACTGCGCTGTCAGCATGCTGAAGGTAAAGGACGGCAGGGCGGAACTCGCCGTTGACGACAGAGTCTACGCCACGCTGTAAACAAAAACGCCGGCCCGGAAGGCCGGTTCTCATAAGGATAATCAGAGTACCGGCCGACGGGTGAATGAAAAAACGCAGAACAGCGAAACTATGCGATTGGTAGTCTCGCTGTTCTGCGTTTTTTCGGCAGACCATTATCTTGCTTTTCGATAAAGTCTGTATAATGGTGTAAAATCAAGGAAAAAAGAATGAGCCAAAGGTTCAACTTTCTGGTATAAGTTAAACGACCAAATTCAACATAAAACCGGAAAGGAAGAACACGATGGCTCACCTACATTTTACACTGAATCAGGAAGAAATTCAAGAGTTATTATTAGAAAATCGTAGTGAAACGTTCAAAAAGTTGCTGGAGAGCGCTTTGAACAGCGTTTTACAGGCCGAATCAGAAGAACAGTTGAGCGCGGGTCGGTATCAACGGTCGGATGAGCGGACGGATTACCGGAACGGAAGCCGGGACCGGGAACTGAATACACGCATCGGACGCATTACACTTCATGTTCCGCGCCACAGGAACGTGCCGTTCAGGACGTTGGTTTTTGAAAACTATTCCCGCAGTGAAGCGGCACTGATCGCAGGCATGGCAGAGATGGTCGTGAACGGTGTGTCCACACGGAAGGTCTCAAAAGTAAT
>JAFTCN010000069.1 GCA_017454675.1 Clostridia bacterium | reverse complement strand
GGACAGCCAGTAGTTGGCGGTGATGGCGCCTGAGTTCGAAAGGATGAGTCCGCCGACCGAATAGGTGACCGTCGAGTTCTCCTTGACGCGCCAGTCGGTGACCTTCACGTAGGAATCGACGATCTCCTTGTAGTCGAGCATGGTCGACTTCATGTTGCGCAGTTTCTCGCGCTGGCGGCGGTAGAGGATGTACGCCTTGGCGACGTCCTCGTATCCGGTCTGGGCCAGAACGGCCTCGACGCTGTCCTGGATGTCCTCGACGGCTATCCTGCCGTCGGTGATCTTGTCGGAGAAGTGCGACGTCACTCTTAGCGATATGAGCTGTATGATATCGTCGGTGTAGGGTTTGTCGCAGGCCTCGAACGCCTTGGTGACGGCCGTTGATATCTTGGAGAGGTCGAACTCCGCGATCTTTCCGTTTCTTTTTACTACCTGATACATTATAAGAATTCCTCCGGATCTGTAAGCCGGCGCGCAAGAAAGCTCCCGCAGCCGGCAGTCAAGCAATATTATACATCCGATTCGCCTCCGTGTCAATAGAAAAAACACTAGATATTGTGCCAAATCGCAAAAAACGTACACAACATCTAGTATTTTTTCTTATCAGCACGCGGTTTTGCGCCAAGTGTGCGGAACCGGGGCAAAATATTCCAGGGCGCCGGCCTGTTCCGCGCTCCCGGACGGATGAGATACCGTCAGCCCTCATGCGCGTCTGCCGTTCCCGGCGTGTGTCCGGCGTGAGATCTCCTATACCCCCCTTACCGCGACCGACGGTATCCTGTCCCTTACAGCGTCGGCGAACACCGCCAGCTCCTCCGCGGAGAAGCCGTGCAGGCCGCTCCTTATGACGGCGCCCGAATCGACGAAATCCTGTATGAAATACCTCTCCGCCCCGGCGATGAAGTCCGCGATCCCGCGGAACGACCCGACGTCGTGGAACTCGCGGACGGCCGTCGTGCGGAACTCGTAGGGTATCCCGTATTTCTTCGACAGGAGCATCGACGCCGATTCGCGCACCCCCGAGACGTCGAAGCCGTCGATGCCGACCGTTTCGGCGTATCTTTCGGGGCAGTTCTTTATATCGACTGCGGCATAGTCGACGAGCCCCTCCGAGAGGAGCTCCCCGAACCTTGCGGGGTGGTTTCCGTTGGTGTCGAGCTTTACCGCGAATCCCATCTCCTTTACGCGGCGCAGGAAATCGGCAAGTCCCTGCTGGAGCAGCGGCTCGCCTCCTGTCACCGCAACGCCGTCGAGTATGCCGCGGCGCTTTTTCAGGAAGGAGAAGAAGTCCTCCGCGGGGATGCGCGGCGCGCTGCCCGGGTCGAGCACGAGCTGTGAGTTGTGGCAGAAGGGGCAGCGGAAGTCGCAGCCCCCGGTGAATACGGTGCAGGCGACTCTGCCCGGAAAATCGAGCAGCGTCACCTTGTTCAGTCCGTGTATGATCATGATGTAGTCTCCGTGGACCGGCGGCGGCATGCCGTCAGTCAAGTCTGCAGTAATCGGGCGTCCATGCCCTCGCCTTGTAGAATGCCGGGCCGTCGAATGTGACAGTGCCCCTGCTCATCGCGGTCGTGCTCAGGTCACCGTCGGGCATGATGAACCAGCTGAAGCGGTCGGTGTCGTGATCCTTGAATACTTTCGTCGCCTGCGTCAGCAGCAACAGGCGCGACGCCCCCGGCGCGGCCGGCACGGAGTACACCGCCGAGCATAGACATTTCGTCGATGAGACCGAAACTCCCCAGCTCTTCGGCAGGGCGTCCGACACGGTGCCGGACGTCTTGCTGTAGATGAAGGCTCCCGCGCCCGAAATCAGGAGCAGGTCGGGCTCCCCGTGTATCGCGGAAAGGTCGTGGCCGCCCCACTTGCCCGAGGCGCCGGCGCCCGTGATGCGCGTGAGCTTCGGGTCGCGGACGGTGCCCGATACCCTGTAGGCGCGCAGTTCGGAGGAACCGAGCACCCACAGCAGCTGTCTTACGTCGTCCCAGAGGACCGAGTGCGCTCCGGTGAGCATATCGCTGTCGTATCCGGATGACTTTCCGCCGGACGGCGCCGCGTAGAGCCTCACCGAGGCCTTTGTCTCGTTCCCGTTGCCCGACAGCGCGACTGCCACCGTCCCGTTCGGGAGATATTCGATGCAGTGCGGCCCGAATCCGGCGAGCGACGTCTCCCAGATCTTCTTCCCCGAAGGGTACTCCGCAAGGCCGATGAACCCGGCCGACGAGGTAAAGCCGATCACATACGTGCCGAGCGTCCGGCTGTATCTGAGCCTGCATTCGTCGATGCTCGTCCCGTAGGTCCTGTCGGTCGAGAACCCGCACGACGACGGATCGAAGGTGTATCTCAGCACCGGCCGGCCGCCCGACAGCGCCGGAAAGATGTCATACACGGCCGCGACGGCGTTCTTCTGGTCGGTCAGCGCGACGGGCATGCCGCCGAGCCCGTCAGGGCCGGGCAGTTCAGGCTGCGCGTACGTCCCCGCGATGTCGCCGGAGAAATCGTACGATACGTCACCCGCGGCGTCCGCGGGAAGGATCTCCGACAGGAGGGCGTTCGCCCCTGCCTCGGCCATGCCTCCGCTCCCCGAGACGTATATGTCGCCGCCCGCCGCCCTGACGAGGTATCCCCCGTCGGGAGCCGCGGCCCCCGCTGCCTGAGAGGCCGAACAGTTACCTATATATATCTTTGCACCGTCCGGCGCGTTCTTCTCGGAGTATGTCTTCATGATGAAGCCGGATGCCTCCTTCACCGCCGACTCTATGATCTCTGCGGCGCAGCGCTCGTCACGCGTGGCGCGGTCGGGGATCACGAGCGAGAACGACGGCATGTCGGTTCCTCCGATCTTCAGCGAGCTTACGGGGAACTGCGACCCCTCCGCCCACGCAAATCCTCCGGTCACCGCGGCGTCCTTCCCCTTCCCGGTGACGAAAGTCGAGATAAAGAAGGTGCACGCGCGGTCGAGAGAGGCGTCGTCCGAGCCGTATATCGCGATGCGCCCCGAAGGGAACACCCTTACCGCGGCGCATCCGGCCTTCAGGCCGGAGGATATCCCGGCCGTCTCGGGCCGGTTGGTGTTTCCCACGAGTATCTCCTTCGCCTCCGCCGGCAGCGACGACACGTCCTTCACCCAGTCATCGGAGATCGTCACGGACAGGCCCTCGTCCCCGAGCGCCTTTCTCACCGACACCGCGACGTCGGTCTCGCGCCCGGTGGCCTTCATCGGCCGTATCACGGCATATCCGTCGAGCCCGATGCCGGACGGCGCAGCCTCGGTCTGAGAGACCTCCGCGGTATCCGTCGCGGCCGTTTCCCCTCCGGAACAGGATGAGAGCAGGGCCGCCGCCGCGCATAAGATCGCGGCGGCGGAGACGAACAGGCGTGAGACGGGCTTTTCAGCCCTTTTCATTTGAAATCCCTGACCCACTTTATCGCCAGGCCGATCCAGCCTTCGGCGTGCGGAACGATGTTCGCCTGATTCGCCGACATGGTGAATTCGTTGCAGAGAGCGAGTCCGTGGTGTCCCTCCGGGTAGATGTGCAGCTCGAACGGCACTCCGGCGGCAGCGAGGGCAGACGCGTAGAGCAGGCTGTTCTGCACCGGGACTGTTTTGTCGGTGAAGGTGTGCCACATGAAAGCCGGGGACGTCGAAGAGTCGACGTGAAGCTCGAGCGAATACTTCTCTATGTCTTCGGCGGTGAGTTCGTCGTGGCCGGAGAGGTTCCTGAACGAGCCCTTGTGCGCGAAGGGACCGGCGGTTATGACGGGATAGCTGAGGATCGTCCCGGTCGGTCTGTTTATCCCCTCGGGGACCTTTTCGCCGTCGATGCCGAGCGCCTCCCTCACCTCGGGGATGTTCCAGAGCGTCCCGGCAGATGCGGCGAGATGGCCGCCGGCAGAGAAGCCGCATACGAATATGTGATCAGGGTCGGTGTTGTATTCCGCCGCGTGCTCGCGGACGTATTTCACAGCTCTCGACGCCTCGGTCAGCGGATTCCAGCCGAGCACTCTCGGATGCACGCTGTAGCGAAGCAGGAACACGTTGAATCCGGCCGCCATGAACTGGAACACTATCGGTTCGGCCTCGCGGTCGGACAGGAAGTGGTATCCGCCGCCCGGGAAGACGATGACGGTCCTTCTCGGCGGGAGCTTCAGCTCCGCCGTCATATCGGGACAGTACGATGTGAGCGATACCTCCGGATAGATGTCGCTCATGCCTACGGTCTTATACTGCATTATTACTTCCTCCGGATCACGCCCAGCTCATCGTGCGGGGCTTGTCCTCGGTCATGACGATCGGCGCCAGGAACTCGACAGCCTTGCGCAGGCCCTCGTCCTTGGTCATGACGCTGTCCTCGTGCTCGATCGAGAGGACTCCGTCGTAGCCGCAGAGGCGCAGATTGGAGATGAAGTCCCTCCAGTAGCTCTCGCCGTTGCCGAAGCCGACCGCCCTGAACACCCAGGCTCTGCCGAGCTCGTCGCTGTAGTGCTTCGTGTCGAGGACGCCGTTGCGGGCGGTGTTGTACCTGTCGACCTTGGTGTCCTTCGCGTGCACGTGGTAGATCGCTCCCTTGAGTTCGCGAGCCACGGCGACGGGATCCATTCCCTGCCAGATGAGATGAGACGGGTCGAGGTTGGCCCCGATCACGGGACCGACGGCCGCGCGCAGCTTCAGCAGCGACTCGGGGTTGTATACGCAGAATCCGGGATGCATCTCGAAGGCTATGCGGTCGACACCGTGCGCCAGCGCGAAGGCCCCCATCTCCTTCCAGTAGGGGATGAGCTTCTCGTTCCACTGCCAGTCGAGGATCTTCAGGTAGTCGTCGGGCCAGGGGCAGGTGACCCAGTTCGGGTATTTTGAGCCCTCGCTGTCGCCCGGGCAGCCCGAGAAGCCGACTATCGTGCGTATGCCGAGCTTTTCGGCGAGCAGGATCGCGGCCCTGAAGTCGCTGTCGAAGCGGGCGGCGGTGGCGGCATCGGGATGTAGCGGGTTGCCGTGGCAGGCAAGGGCGGCGATCTCAACGCCGAACTTTTTGAAGACGCCGAGCCAGGCCTCGAGCGCCGCGGGGTCGGCGAGCAGCTTCGCGGGGTCGCAGTGGGCCTTGCCGGGATATCCGCCGGCTCCTATCTCGACGGTATGCACGCCGAGGCCGGTCAGTATGGTCAGGGACTCTTCGAGAGTCTTGTTTCCGTAGACGTTTTCAAGAACACAGAGTTTCATTTATCCTTCTCCTTTTCTGCCTGCTGTCAGAATCTGTAGATGTCTCCCGAGGCGGCGGACCTGTATATGCCCTCGAGGATGCGGGTGACGGTGAGTGCCTGGACCGGGGTCACGCATGGAGTACCGTCGTTTTTGACGGCGTCGATCCACTGTCTGGCCTCGAGGTCCGCGGCGCTCGGCTGCTTCGACGCGCTGTAGAACGCGGCGCCCTTGCCCTCGAGCTGCGGGACGAACATGTATTTCTGGTTGTTACGGATACCGTTGAAGCGGAGGCCGTCGAGCATGTCGGCGCCTCCCAGGGTGCCGCAGAGAGTCGTTACCGCCTCTCTGGCGTCGAGGATGTTGAGCGCCCAGGAGGATTCGAGGATGATCGTCGCTCCGTTCTCCATGACGACGAATCCGAAGGCGGAGTCCTCGACGGTGAATTTTTCGGGATCCCAGTTGCCCCAGTCGTTGCCCTGCTCGGTCTGCCTGTTGAGCTTGTGGTATGTCGTGCCGACGCAGTATTTCGGCTTGTAGTTGTTCATCATCCAGAGAGTGAGGTCGAGCGCGTGGGTGCCGATGTCGATCAGCGGACCGCCGCCCTGAGCGTATTCGTCGAGGAAAACGCCCCATGTGGGGACGGCGCGGCGCCGGAGAGCGGTTGCCCTGGCGAAATAGATGTCGCCGAGAGTTCCCGCGTCGACTTCCTGCTTGAGGTATCTGGCGTCGGGGCGCTGGCGGCTCTGGTAGCCTATGGTGAGTTTCTTCCCTGTCCTCTCGGCTGCCTTCAGCATCTTTTCGGCCTCCTCGCTGTTGATGGCCATCGGCTTTTCGCACATGACGTGCTTGCCGGCCTCGAGGGCGTCGACGGTGATGCCGGAGTGCCAGCGGTTGGGCGTCAGAACGTGAACGACGTCTATCGTCGGGTCGTCGAGGACGCGGCGGTAGTCGGTCGTGACGAGTGCGTCGGGATCGCCGTATTTTTCGCGGGCCTTCAGTGCCCTCGACTCTATTATGTCGCAGAATGCGGTCATTTTTACGTCTGGCAGTTTCGACAGCGCTGGCATGTGCTTCCCGTTAGCGATACCTCCGCAGCCGATTATGCCGATCTTCAGAATGTCTTTGTCTGCCATTTTCTTTTCCTCTTCTTTTCATGGGGCGCATCGCACCCCCGTATTTTATTCCGCCGTATAATATAATACAGCAAAAGCCTCAACTTTTCAAGCGCTTTTTTGCCGTTTTGCCCCGAATGGGCCGGTTTCCGGCCGTTTTAGCGGCAGTCCTCTCCGTCTTTCGGAACAATATCGCGCGGAATACAGCAATTCCATAAAAAAGTTGCTTTTTTACCTTGCATATGATATAATATTACTTTATAGGGGAGTAGTCGGCATATTCATATGCGGGACCGGTCAACAGCACTAAGCCTGCCCGGGCTTATGGTCGGTCCCCCGGCACCGCTGCCGGTGACAAGACTTATATCTGCGCCGGGGAAAGTGTTTTTCGCCGGCGGTACGGTCTCCCCTGCCGCCGCCGACATCGGCATACTCTCCTCCGCCGCGGATACATTTTCAGGGCAGGAGGTTTTTTCAGTTGGAAAAAACAAAAGCAAAACACGAGGAGAAAGAGGCCCCCGCATCCGGGAGGGAATACCTCTTATCCGTCGACTCGGTGATCGATGAGCAGAAGAGCGGCCCGGACGGTCTGACTCCGGAAGAGGCGGCGAAGCGTCTTTCGGAACACGGTCCCAACAAGCTCGCCGAGGGTAAAAAAGATTCGCTCATCAAAAAATTCTTCGCTGAACTCGGGGACCCGATGATCATCATCCTCATCGTCGCGGCGCTGATCTCGACGGTGACCGAGCTGGCGGAGCACGGATGGAAGTTCGACTTCTTCCCGAGCGACGCCGTGATCATTCTCTTCGTCGTCATCGTCAACGCGGTGCTCGGCGTCGTCCAGGAGAGCAAGGCGGAGGCGGCCATCGAAGCGCTGCAGGAGATGTCCGCGGCGACCTCGAAGGTCATACGCGGCGGCGAGCTCTGCATCGTAAAGAGCGAAGAGCTCGTTCCCGGCGACGTAGTATCGCTCGAAGCCGGCGATGCCGTCCCGGCTGACTGCCGCATCATCGACTGCTTCAGCCTGAAGGTCGAGGAGGCCGCGCTGACCGGCGAATCGGTCCCCGTGACCAAGCGCAGCGACAAACTGCTCCCCGCCGACAACGGCGAGGTCCCGCTCGGTGACCGCAAGAACATGGTCTACATGGGTTCGACAGTCGCGTACGGACGCGGGAAGGCTGTCGTCACCGCCACCGGCATGAACACGGAGATGGGCAAGATCGCGAACGCCCTCACACTCGCGAAGAACGAGGACACCCCTCTCCAGATCAAGCTCAACCAGCTCAGCAGGATACTCACCTGGCTCGTCCTCGGCATATGCGTCGTGATCTTCGCGGTGCAGCTGCTCCGCAACTTCGTCATAAGCCCCGCTGACGGCGTGAGATTCTTCGACGTCGCGCTGAGTTCGCTGATGGTGGCCGTATCCCTGGCCGTCGCGGCGATACCCGAAGGCCTGGCGGCCGTCGTGACGATAGTGCTCTCGATCGGCGTGACCAGGATGTCGAAGCGCAACGCCGTTATAAGGAAACTCACCGCGGTCGAGACGCTCGGCTGCACGCAGGTCATCTGCTCTGACAAGACCGGCACGCTCACGCAGAACCGCATGACCGTCGTCGACTTCTACGGCAGCGATGAAAAACTGCTGGCCGAATCGCTCTCGCTCTGCACCGACGCGAAGCTCAGGGAGGGCGAGACCGCCTCGGTAGGCGACCCGACCCAGACCGCAGTCGTCGACTACGCGGCGAAGCTCGGACTTCCCAAATACCGGCTCGAGGCCGAACAGCCCCGCGTCGGCGAGATCCCGTTCGATTCGGGGCGCAAACTCATGACCACCGTCCACCGCCGCCCCGACGGAAAGATCGTACAGCACACGACAGGCGCCCCGGACGTCGTCCTCGGACGCTGCGCTTATATACTTAAGGACGGAAAGATCCTTCCCATGACCGACGGGGACAGGACGGCCGTCTCCGACGCCAACACCGGCCTCGCGGACAGGGCGCTCAGAGTGCTCGCGGCCGGCTTCCGGCTCTACGACGCCGAACCCGCGTCGTACGACCCCTCGATCGAGAACGACCTCGTGTTCCTCGGCCTCGTGGGCATGATCGACCCCGTCAGACCCGAGGTCACCGCTGCCATCGAGGAATGCCGCAGCGCCGGCATCCGGCCTGTGATGATCACCGGAGACCACAAGGCAACCGCCTCGGCGATAGCGAGGCAGCTGGGGATCCTTGAGGAGGGCCAGCTGGCGATCACCGGAGCCCAGCTCGACGAGATCTCCGACGAAGACCTGATCCGGGACATCGAAAAATACTCGGTATACGCCCGCGTTCAGCCCGAACACAAGTCGAGGATAGTTAACGCCTGGCGCACTCGCGGATACATCACCGCCATGACCGGAGACGGAGTCAACGACGCTCCGTCGATCAAGACCGCCGACATCGGCGTCGGCATGGGCATCACCGGCACCGACGTCACGAAGAACGTCGCCGACATGGTGCTCGCCGACGACAACTTCGCGACGATCGTCGCTGCCGTCGAGGAGGGACGCAGAGTCTACGACAACATCCGCAAGGCGATACAGTTCCTGCTGTCGTCGAACCTCGCGGAGGTGCTCACGATCTTCTTCGCGACGCTGCTCGGATTCCAGATCCTTCAGCCGGTGCACCTGCTCTGGATCAACCTCATCACCGACTGCTTCCCCGCCCTCTCACTCGGACTTGAAAAGCCCGAAGCCGACATCATGAAGCGCAAGCCCCGCAAGGCGAACGAAGGCATCTTCGCCGGCGGCATGGGATTTGACATCTTCTTCCAGGGCGCGATAGTCACTGTCATCACGCTTGTCTCCTATTTCATCGGCGATTATCTCGAGACCGGAACGTTTCAGATCCAGAACAGCGCCGACGGGACCACTATGGCATTCCTCACGCTCTCTCTCGTGGAGATGTTCCACTCGTTCAACATGCGCTCGCGCAGAGCCTCGATCTTCTCGATGAAGAACCAGAACAGGTGGCTGTGGGCATCTCTGGCGGCGTCGCTGATCATGACGGTCGCCGTCATCTACACCCCCTTCCTCAGCGGAGCGTTCGGATTCACGCATATCAACGCGACCGAATTCTTCACCGCGGTCGGGCTCGCGATCCTGATCATACCGATCATGGAGCTCACAAAACTCATTCAGAGAAAGCTCGGAAAGTGATCTGCCCGGGCTGAGATCCGAAAGGACGTACAACCATTGGCTAACGAAAAAAAGTCGAACGGAAAAAAAAGCGGCGGCAGCGCCGGCAGTAGCCTCGTCAAGGCGGGGGGAAAGAACAGCGCGGCCGTAAAGAATACCGGAAAGACCGGCGGAAAGGGAGCGAAACTTGAGGCGGTCCCCGAGTCTTCGGGGATGCTCCACCAGTTCATGCCCTACCTGCTCGTCATACTGGCGGTCTTTCTGGCAGCCTGCTTTATACTCGCGAAGACCGACGGTCCGATGGGAGTAGTCGGAATGGCTCTGCGGAACTTCTTCTGCGGTCTTTTCGGCTGGCCGGCCTATTTCATACCGCTCATCCTGATCAATCTCGCGGTCTACTGGAGAAAATACGTGGACCTGCAGATGGTCGGGTGGAAGCTGGGACTTTCACATCTTACCATCATATCGATATCTTCTCTCGTCCACGGCGTCTGGGTGACAAAGACCTTTCCCGAAGCCAGATACCCCCTTTCGGTATGGGCGCGGACCGTGTTCGGAACCTCGGGTGAGACGTCGAACTGGGCGCACGGAAAAGCCCTTGAAGGCGGAGGCTTCTTCGGAGGCCTCGCCGGGGGCTTTATCCGCTCGATCTGCGGACCGGTGGGCTCGACGATCATCACGATCGCGGCGATCACGATCTGCGTGATGTTCTTCTTCAGCGTGACTCCCGCGTACGTCGTGACTTCGATAAGATCCGGATTCGCCTCGCTGAAGGAGAGATTCGCCGCGGCGAAGGCGGCCGCCGAGAACGACAGAGAGGAAAAGAGCCGCCGCCTCGCCGAAAAGCAGGCCGCGAGGGAAAAGGCTGAAAGACAGGCCGCCGAACTCGCCGCGGAGCGCGAGGCAAACGCCAGAAAACGCGCCGAGGAGGAAATGGCCCGCTCACGCGGCAGGACTGCGGGACCCGCTGCGGGCGCCCCCGCATCAGGAACAGCTGAGATATTCAACGCCGGTCCCGACGCAGGACAGCGCGCGGCCGATACTGCCGGCAGCGCGGCCCGCGACCGCCGCGAGGCGGAAG
>JAFTCN010000068.1 GCA_017454675.1 Clostridia bacterium | reverse complement strand
CACCGCCAACTACGGGCTGTCCGAGGTCTATGACGACGAGATCGCGCAGGCTCACAAGAACGCCGATCTGCATCTGCACGACCTGTCGATGCTCACCGGCTACTGTGCGGGATGGTCGCTCCGTCAGCTGATCGAGGAGGGCCTCGGCGGCATCCCGGGCAAGATCACCTCCGCCCCCGCCAAGCACCTCGCGACCCTCTGCAACCAGATGGTCAACTTCCTCGGGATCATGCAGAACGAATGGGCCGGCGCCCAGGCGTTCTCGTCGTTCGACACCTACCTTGCGCCCTTCGTGAAGGCCGACAACCTGTCTTACGACGCCACCAAGAAGTGCATCGAGTCGTTCATCTACGGCGTCAACACGCCCTCCAGATGGGGCACGCAGGCCCCCTTCTCGAACATCACCCTCGACTGGACCGTCCCGGCCGACCTCGCCGACAGACCGGCTATCATCGGCGGGAAGGAGATGGACTTCACATACGGCGACTGCAAGGCCGAGATGGATATGGTCAACAAGGCCTTCATCGAGATCATGATCGAGGGCGACGCCAACGGCCGCGGCTTCCAGTACCCCATCCCCACCTACTCCATCACCCGCGATTTCGACTGGACCGAGACCGAGAACAACAGACTGCTCTTTGAGATGACCTCGAAGTACGGCACGCCCTACTTCTCGAACTACATCAACTCCGACATGGAGCCGAGCGACGTCCGCTCGATGTGCTGCCGTCTGCGCCTCGACCTCCGCGAGCTGAGAAAGAAATCCGGCGGCTTCTTCGGAAGCGGCGAGAGCACCGGCTCGATCGGCGTCGTGACGATCAACATGCCCCGCATCGGGTATCTTGCGTCTGACGAGGCCGACTTCTACCGCCGCCTCGACAGGATGATGGACATCGCGGCGCGTTCGCTCGACGTCAAGCGCAAGGTCATAACGAGGCTCCTGAACGAAGGACTCTACCCCTACACCAAGAGATACCTCGGCACATTCGCCAACCACTTCTCGACGATCGGTCTCGTCGGAATGAACGAGGCCTGCCTGAACGCGAAGTGGCTCCGCTGCGACATGACCGACAGGCGCGCCCAGGAATTCACCAAGGACGTGCTCAACCACATGCGCGAGCGCCTCTCCGACTACCAGGAGAAGTACGGCGACCTCTTCAACCTCGAAGCCACTCCCGCCGAGTCCACCTCCTACAGGCTCGCCAAGCACGACAAGGCCCGTTATCCCGACATCATCACGGCGTCGGAAGGCGAGACCCCCTATTACACCAACAGCTCTCACCTGCCCGTGGGCTTCACCGAGGACGTCTTCTCGGCCCTCGACATACAGGACGAGCTCCAGACCCTCTACACTTCCGGAACGGTGTTCCACACCTTCCTCGGCGAGAAGCTGCCCGACTGGCGCGCCTCCGCGACGCTCGTCCGCAAGATCGCCGAGAACTACAAACTTCCGTACTACACGATCTCGCCCACCTATTCGGTCTGCGCCGATCACGGGTATATCGCCGGCGAGCACTTCAAGTGCCCGATCTGCGGCCGCGACGCCGAAGTCTACAGCCGCATAACCGGTTACTACCGCCCGGTCCAGAACTGGAACGACGGCAAGGCCCAGGAGTACAGGCAGCGCAGGGAATACAACGTCGAGCACTCGATGGCGGACTATTCGAACAGCGTGCACGGCATCGCCCGCGAAGAGAACGAGGAGGCCTGCTCCTGCTCCTACACGAGAGTCATGGATCCGCCGGCCGATATGACCGACAGGATCGTGCTCTTCGCCACCAGGACCTGCCCGAAGTGCAAGATCTCCGCGCAGCTGCTTGAGAAGGCCGGCGTCGAGTTCGAAAAGGTCTACTACGAGGACGACCCCGACTTCGCGCTGAAGTACGACACGAGACAGGCTCCCACCCTGCTGTCCTTCGAGAACGGAGAGGTCACGAAGTACGCCGACATCACCGGCGTCAAGGAATTCATCGCGTCGCTCGGCTGAGTTCCCTATGTACGACATAATCATTATCGGGGCCGGCCCCGCCGGCCTCACGGCCGCCATCTACGCCCGCAGGGCGGGGAAGAGCGTGCTGGTGATCGAAAAATCGACCTTCGGCGGGCAGATGACCTTCTCGCCGAAGATCGAGAACTACCCCGGCTTCGAGTCGGTCTCGGGCAATGAGCTCGCCGATCTGATGGTCTCGCAGGCCATCGCTCTCGGAGCGGAGATCGAGCCGGCCGAGGCGGAGTCGGTAAAAGCCCTGGGCGGCGGGTTCACCGTCACGGCCGACGGGACGGAATATGACTGCGGGGCCGTCGTGATAGCCGCCGGGGCCGCCCACAGGCGCCTGGGGCTGCAGGGCGAGGACGAACTCGTCGGGAACGGCATCTCCTTCTGCGCGGTCTGTGACGGTGCTTTCTACAGGGACAGGCACGTCGCCGTGATCGGCGGAGGCAACTCGGCGCTCGTCGAGGCAAATCTCCTCGCGGAGACCTGCTCACGCGTCACCGTGATACAGAATCTGCCCTTCCTCACCGGAGAGCAGGCGTCGGTCGACGCCCTCCTCTCGCAAGGCAACGTCCGGGTGATATACAACACCGTCGTGTCGTCGTACCTGACCGACGGAAAGGGCGCGCTCCGCGCCCTGAAGCTGGCTCCGGCTCCCGGCGCCCCGTCGGGGCAGGGCGAGACGGGCGAGCTTGAGATCGACGGCTGCTTCGTAGCCATAGGACTCGCGCCCGCGAACGGCCGCTTCGCCGGAGTCGCCGCCCTCGACGCGGCGGGCTACATCGAAGCGGGCGAGGACACCCGCACCTCCACCCCCGGCATCTTCGCCGCGGGAGACTGCCGCCGGAAAGCGGTGCGCCAGATAACAACGGCGGCCGCGGACGGAGCCGCGGCCGCGATAGCTGCCTGCGCGTATATAGACTCTTCACAGAAGCGGTGAGAAGATCCTCACCAGGTCGCGTACGATCCTGCTTCTGATATTGTCCTTTATTGTATCCTCGCCGATCGGAATGCTCGCGTTCTGTACGGCGAGGAAATCTTTTTTCATATCGGCGATGCTGCTGTTCCTGTAGAGCCAGATCCCGTCCTCGAAGTGATGTACGAGGCTGCGGTAGTCGAGGTTTATGCTGCCCGTCATGGCGGTGGTGTCGTCGGAGATGTAGAGCTTCTCGTGGAGGAATCCCGGTTCGTACTCGTATATCTTCACTCCCGCCTTCATCAGCCTGCGGTAGCTCGAGCGCGTCATCGTGAAGACGATCTTTTTGTCGGGCACGTGCGGCGTTATGATGCGTACGTCGATCCCGCGCCTCGCCGCGTTCTCTATCGTCTCGGTCATGACGTTGTCTATGATCAGGTAGGGCGTCGTGATGTAGACGTAGTCCTTTGCCTGGTCGAGCATGTTCATTATGACGGCGGAGCCGACGTTGTTTTTGTATACCGGCTTCGGGCCGCTCCCGAACGGCATCACCCAGCCGTCGGGTTCTGCCTTCGGCAGGGCTTCGAGCTCGGAGAAATCGGGGGTGTCGGGCGAACTCATGGCGTAGTCGATGAGGAAGAGCTTGATCATCTCCCTGACCGCGCCGCCGGTGAGCTTTATTCCGACGTCCTTCCAGTGGCCGAAGCGCTGTATGATGTTCACGTATTCGTCGGCGATGTTGATGCCGCCGGTGTACGCGACCTTTCCGTCGATCACGACGATCTTGCGGTGGCTGCGGTTGTTGACCTCGTTGTTCGCCTGCCCGCGGAGCATCGCGAAGGGTACGCAGTCGATCCCGATCTCGCGCAGCTTGCGGTACGCGTTGCCGGGTATCGTGCGCATGCAGCCGATGTCGTCGTATATGAGCCTGACCCTGACGCCGGCGGCGATCTTGCGCTTCAGCAGGTCGAGCACGGCGTCCCAGAGCTCGCCCTCGTCGATGATGAAGAACTCGATGAGTATGTATTTTTCGGCCTTCATGAGGTCGGAGAGGATCGCGGCCCAGCAAGCTTCGCCCGAGTCGAAGAACTCGGTCGCGGTGTCGCGGTAGAGGTGCGTGCCGGCGATCTTTCCGAGGACCAGCGCCTGGCGGTAGGCGTATATGTCCTCCTTTTTCAGCTCTTCAAACTCAGCGCTGTCGTCGAGTATGTCGAGGTCCCGCAGCTTCTTGAGCCGTTTCTGGTGCTTTTTGGGCAGCTCGCGGGAATAGTACATGAAATAGATCACGAACCCGACGATCGGCAGTCCTATCACGACGAGAGACCAGGTGAGCTTGTAGTCGGGCTTGTCGTCCGAGTTGACTATCATCATCACGACGACGAAGGTGGTGATCCACACCGCGATCCACAGCTGGGGAACCAGCACCGTGAGATATACGATCAGCGCCGCGACCGCCAGCGTCTCGAGTATAGTCAGCGATATAGCCAGCGCAAAGCGCAGGGGAACGTATTTTTTCGGGCCTATGCGCGTTCTTTTTTTCTTTTCGGCCAAATCAGTGTCCTGCTTTCCGGCCCGGTGCCGGTAATACCGGCGCCGCGCCTCAATGCACTCCCACGAGTCTCAGGTACGCCTTCGCCCAGTAAGCGCTGTTGGCGACCTGGAGGTTGTTCATGAAGAGGATGTCGTCGAGCTCGACGTCGCGGAACTGGTCGTAGAGCTTCGTCGTGGCGTTGTAGCGGGGATCGACGACGTAAATGTTGCCGTAGTTCTCGATGAGGAAGGGGGTGAACTGGTCGGCGTAGGAATCCTTGAGTATCAGTATGCTCCTGTCCTGCGGGTTGTCGGGGACATTTATGACGGTCAGCGGGTTGTCGCCGCCGATGAAGGAGGCGATGCCACCGTTCGTGCCCAGGTAGTTGAAGATCGCCATCTTGTATGTCGTCGTTTTGCCGTCGGTGCGGGTGATCTTCATCGTGCACTCCTTCGTGGGAAGGTATGCCTCGAGGTCGTCGGCGAACTCCTTGACCTTCTGTCCCGCGGCGGTGTCCTTGTTGTAGTTGTAGATCGAACCGACGTATCCCGGGTGGATGTTGTGGTACTCGAATGCCTCGATCGGCGTGGGTACGAGGCCCGCCGACGACACGAAGTCAGAGTAGGCGTAGTACGCCCCGCGGCCGTTCCAGTGGTGGTCGGTGCGCAGATACAGGTATTCGCTGCGGTGGAGCATGAAGGTGTTGTAGACGTTGACGAAGTTCACCGGGCTGTCTTTGTACAGCGCCGCCATCTTCGACAGGATCTCGCCCTGATCGGCGAATTTGTCGGTAATGGCCTTGTCGGTGAGCATCGCCGCGGAGGTCGGGATGACCATCACGCTGACGCGCGTGTTCGGGAAGAGCTTTTTGTAGTATTCGGCGGTGGCTCTGTAGCTTTCTGCCACCTTGGCCTGTGTCGCGCTGTACGTCGCGGTGACGTAAGCCGACTTGCCGTAGATGAAATAACCGCCGGTCTGAAGGAATTCCACCGCGTTCGGGTCGCCCGGACGGACGTCGATCGCAGTGACCTTTATTCTGCACGATGCTGTTATGTCACCGGCGCGGCAGGTGAGCGTCGTCTCTCCCGCCTTCAGGGCCTCGACAGTCACGCCCGTTCCGCCTGACGAGACGGAGAGTGAGATTATGCTGCCGTCGGCCGCGCTCCACTCGAGCGGCTCCGGTGCGTTCCCGACGTGCTCCTCGGTCGCAGTCAGCGTGATGCTGCCGCCGGCGAGCACCTCCGCGGAGGTCTTGGAGAGCACGAGCGACGTGTATCTGTCGGGCGACAGGGTGGTGACCGGGGCGTCTGTGCTGATGTCGGGTCCCGACGTTTCGGGGGGCGCCGACGTCCCGCCGTCCGATGTGACGGGTTCTGTCGGCGGATCGGTCACCGGAAGCGTGAGATTGGAGAGCAGACCGATGAGGTCGGTGTCCTCCCCGGTGTCGATCTCGCCTTCGCCGGGGCCGACGGGGATGAATTCCTTGCCGCCCATCTTGACCGCGAAGCCGTTGAGCTTCTCGAGCGACGACGACAGGTCGACCAGCCTCTCGCGCTGCCAGAAGTGGTCCGATACGTAGCTCTGAAGGCCCGAGAAGAAGGAGCCGTCGAAGAGCGAGCCGAAGCTGAATTCGGGGAACTTCGCGAGCTCGCGCTTCTCGGTCAGCGATACCGTGTCTCTCGTCGGCGCGAAAACGTTGAGGAAGGTGAAGGTGAGGAACACCGCCGCCACGGCGACGAGGCAGATCACGTTGACCGTATAACCGGCGGTGCGGATCTTCCGTCTCTTCGGCGCCGGTCTTTTGCTGTTTTCTTTACTGTTTCTGTTGTTTTCCATGTCCTGTGACGGGTGTTCATCCGCGATGTGCCGTGCGTGCGGCAGCTCCGCGGATCAGAATCTGAAGTAGAGGAAGGGGCTGAATGTGCTTCCGGCCATCCTGACCGTCGCGAGGATCAGGAACGCGGCCGATATCACGGTCTTGACGATCCGCTCGGCGGCGGGGGAAATGCCGAATCTGTCCTTCAGCCTGCCCCAGATGAAGGGGACGGTCGGGACCGACATCACCGCCGCGAAGACGAGCAGGAAGGCGTAGTTGCAGATCGACGATACTGTGAATATGTCGGCGAACTTTTCGCAGCCGATGCCGAACAACGCGCCGAGGTTTGCGAAGGTCCCGGTCTTGTATGTCTGCGGATCGAAGCAGAAGAGCGCCATGCCGAAGAATGTCGCGATGAGGAAGGTGGCTCTCGAGAAGACCGCTTCGGCCCGCGGCGTGAGCTTCTTCTTTACGTCGTCGAGGAATACGAGGTCAAGTGTCAGCATGACGAAGTAGTAGAGTCCCCACAGCACGTAGTTCCAGGCCGCGCCGTGCCACAGTCCGGTCATCGTCCAGACGCAGAAGAGCGCGATCACGGTGGGGACGATCTTTGCCGCTTTGCGCTTTTTCTTCTTCATCAGGTTTTTCGTGAGCTTCTTCACTCCGCCGGAGTTCAGGACGGGGTAGAACAGATAGTCCTTGAACCAGGTGCCGAGCGAGATATGCCAGCGCCTCCAGTATTCGGTGACGCTTTTGCTGGCAAAGGGATAGTTGAAGTTCTCGGGGAAGTCGAATCCGAAGATCTTTCCGAGTCCGATGGCCATGTCACTGTATCCCGAGAAGTCGAAAGACAGCTGGAGCGCGTAAAAGATCACGACGAACCACTGCGCAAGCACGACGGTCCCCTTTCCGGCCGCGTATACAGCGGCGGCGGCCGCCGCGCAGCTGTCGGCGACGAGCACCTTCTTGACGAGCCCGAGGGTGAACCTGAAGGCACCCTCGTTGATCTGTCCGGCCGACCAGCTGTGGTTCTCGATCTGGTACTCGATGTCCTGATACCTGACTATCGGGCCGGCGATGAGCTGCGGGAAGAAGGAGATGTAGAGCAGCAGTTTGGGGTACGACCTCTGGACCTTTGTCACTCCGCGGTAGGTGTCGATGACGTACGACATCGCCTGGAAGGTGAAGAAGCTGATGCCTATCGGCATGACCACCGACACATGGGCGAGGCCGGTGCCGAAGACGGCGTTGATGTTGTCGACCGCGAAGTTGAGGTATTTGAAGAACCCAAGAGTGCCGAGGTTGATCGCTATGTCAAGCGCGAGCAGCAGCTTCTTTTTTGTTCCGGGCTCGGACATTCCGTCGCCGGCGCACAGGATCCCGAAGAGGTAGTTCACGCCCACGAGCGCTATCATCAGGAAGACGTACACCGGCTCCCCGAAGGCGTAGAAGAAGAGTGAGAATACCGTTAAGACCCACAGCTGCAGCGAAGGCTTGCTTTTTGCCGGCAGCCAGTAGAAAAGCAGCAGCAGCGGCAGAAAGACATATGTAAAGAATAAAGTCGAGAAGAGCAATTTGACGTCCTGCCTTCTGTCCCCTCTCGCGGGGACTTATCTGATTTTGCCGCGCTGCGCGATAATGTCGATCATTTCGCCGACATTCTTCATGCCGACGACCTCCTTCATGAAGAACTTCATTCCGAAGGTGTCCTCGACTTCGCTGATGAGGGTGATGTGAGTGAGCGAGTCCCAGGCCTCGATGTCGTCGGCCTTTGTCTGCCTCGTGACCTCTATGCTGTCGTCGTCAAAGACGAATCTGAATATTCCGTTGAGTTTTGATATGATCTTTGCTTCTGTTTCGGGATTGGTCATGGCGTTTCTTCCTTTCGGTGCAGAAATTGATTTGGGAATATCCGGTCTCCCGGCGCGAATGCGGGTATATCGGGATCCGGAGGAGCTGTCATCCGGAGCGGAATGCGGGTGTCGCTGGCCCCGGCTGAGCGGTCACCCCGAGCGGAATGCGGGTGTCGCGGGTTCCGGCGGAGCGGGCTCCCGGCGAGTGCAGCCTTGAGTGTGTTTCGTCCGGTCAGCTGTTCTCCCGGCGGGAGATGAAGGTGTCAAGCGGTTTGAAATTCCCGGTATCGGCCACGAATCTGCCCCCGCCTGCCTCGGTGAAGCCCATGCGCGGGTAGATGTCGGCGACCATGCCGTTCTTTTTCGTCGGCAGGTATTCGCCGACGACTTTTTTGTATCCGGCGGCCTTCGCGGCTTCGATCATCGAGTTCACTATGAACTCCTCCATCGTGCGCTTGAGCACGCGGCAGCTCATGATCCAGGTGTCGACGAACAGCGTTTCTTCGTCGGTCTTTCGCATAATGACGGCGCTGATGAGCCCGCTGTCGCCGAATCTGTCGCGCAGGGTGAAATAGAGCGTGACGCAGCCGGGGTCGCGCGCGGCCTCCTCTATGCCGGCCTCGGTGTATCTCACCGTGCGGAGGTTGAACTGGTTCGAGCGCTGCGAGAGCTGTGCGATGCGCGGGTACCAGAATGGCGAAAACGGAGCGGCCTCGGCGGTCATCCCGAGCCCGGCGAGATAGTCGGAGTAGTTTTCGCTGCTCTTCGCTGCCAGCATCCTGCCGGCCTCGGCGCGGTACATGTCGGTGCGTCCGCTGTCCTCTTCGGAGTATGAGACCGTCTCAAAGAGGCCGAGGCTCCGGAGGAAAGGCACGTATTCGGCCGGGTCCTCCGGCATCTCGGGGACCGTGATCTCGGGGATGAGCGAGCGGACCGCTTCGCGCTCGAAGGGGTTGTCATCGATGAACACGAGACTGTCCATGCCTATGTTCAGCGTGTCGCGGATCATCCTGATGTTCGACGGCTTGTCGTTCCAGTTCGCGACGAACATCGCGAAATCCGTAAGACGGAGCACGGTGTCGGGGTGGTTGATGAAGGGGTCCTTCGCCTTGTCCTCGTCGTTCTTGGAGCAGACCGCGAGCAGTATGCCGCGGCGCTTGAGCTCGAGCAGCCAGGTCTGGAAGGCGGTGAAGGCGCGTCCTGTGCCGTAGTCGCCAAGCTGTATCCCGTCGGTGCCGTCGTCACCGACGACTCCGCCCCACAGGGTGTTGTCGAGGTCGAGCACGAGGCATTTCACCGACTTTCCCTTCAGCGCCAGTATGATGTCGGTCACCGCGGCCGCGACACCGGGGATGGCCTCGGTCGAGAAGGGGAGCTTTGCCACGGCGTACATCCTCTCGCTGTGAGCGGCGGCGCCCATCTGCCCGCACAGATATGCGAGATCGACGGGATAGACGTTCTTCGCGGCGGCGGCGCCGTCGGAAAGCAGCATGTTGAGCCGCCGGAGCTGGTATATGAACGAGTGAGGCAGGCGCGACGCGAAGCTCCCGTACACCCTGTCGTCGTATTCGGTGAAGAGCGACTGGAGTATGCTCACTCCGGGCAGCGAGGCCGAGAGCTCGGCCCATCTGGCCGAGATCCAGGCGAACACCCCGTCGGCAAATCCGGTGCGCTCTCCCGCCGGTACCGATGTGTATTTCGCGTACAGCTTCTCGGTGCACATCATGATGAGGACGCCGTCGGGGGAGAAGGAGTAGAGCTCGCTTCCGGGGTCAGAGGTCTGCGCGAGTATCTGGTCGTAGTCGGTGTCGAGGATCTCGATCGACACGCCCCTTGATACGCCGGTCCCTTTTATCGCTTTTGATATGTGCTGAGTGGCGCAGTCGCCGATGACCGCGAGGCGGTATGCGGGCAGGCCTTCAGGGGCCTGATCGGCGAGTTTCGCCAGTTTTGCCATTGATAATCTGCTCAATTGACACCTCTGTGCTGTTTTGCCGGTGAGGGAATGTCCCGCGCGGACATATCACACCTATTATATATTTTCATACTTAATCCATTATATTATATTGCATTTCACGTGTTATGTCAAGGATTATATTTCCGCCGGATCATTTCTGTTCCGGGACATCCGGCGGAGAGCAGAGGAGGCGGCGCACCGCACCGGCCAAAAGCCGGCTTTTTCAGAAAACTATTGACAAAATTATTGTTTTATGGTATCTTAGTGGAAGAGTGTTCAGCCGGATGATATCCGGGAACAGTCAAATCATATCAAGGAGGCATTTCCAGATGAGAAAAACAAAGATTATGGCTTCACTGCTGATCCTTTCCGCAATGCTGCTCCCGTGTCTTGCGTCTTGCGCTGACCCGGGAGAAACAATCATTGAAACCGGCGCGACGTCAGCCGGCGCGGCGTCAGATCCCGCTCTCGGAGTTGTCAGGATCTCCACCGCCGCAGAATTCCTCGCGATGAAGGCAGACGGGAACTGCTGCCTTGATGCTGACTTATCACTTACCGCTTCCTACGGGGCGACCTTCACGGGAACTCTTGACGGCAACGGCCACACAGTTACCGTGAGCGGCGTTCCGGTGTTCGCCGACCTCGGCAAAGCGGTCATAAAGAACCTGACCGTCGAGGGCAGGATCGACTGCGACACCGACGCCGGTGCTCTCGCCGCCTCCTGCTCGGCCGACTGCTCCGACGATCCCGCAGGCTATGCCGTAATCGAGAACTGCGTCAACAGGGCGAGCGTCACGATGACCGTTCCCGATACAGCCGAGAAGGAAAGCTGGTGGGGCGTCGGCGGCTTTATCGGCAAATCCTCAGCCAACTGCGGTGCCATGTTCTCCGGTTGCGTCAACGAAGGCGCCGTTACCGTAAAGTGCGGGAAGGATGAACGCTACAGATTCTACGCCGGAGGCTTTGCCGGCATCTGCGACACCTTCCTTGCCCGCAACTGCGAAAACAGGGCGGATGTAAAGTTTGACGGAGATTATGCAAACTGCCTCTCTCAGGACGGCTGCGCCGGATTTGTCGGACGTGTCGCCATGACCGCCGGGGCCAACTACTGCAACATCGAGTACTGTGTCAACAACGGCAATGTCAGGGGCGGCCACCAAGCCGGCGGCTTCCTCGCCTATTCCGGGATCAACAACAACACCTGCCGGTATGACTCGGGCAACACCCCCTACAGATTCTTTGCCAACATCAACAACGGTGATATCGAAGGCAAACTCTATGCAGGCGGGATCGCCGGTTTCTGCTACGGCAGCGGTGGAACCGACATTCAGACCGTTGACATCGAGTTCAACCTTGTCGGAGGCAGGATCAGCTCCGATCAGTGGTGCTCGCCTTTCATCGCTTACTCGAACTCCGTTAAGAACATCATAATGTACAACGTTTCCACCGCCGGACTTGCAAAGAGGACCGCTGATGCCGCCGATTTCATGTTCGTATTCCTCGGGTGTTCCAGT
>JAFTCN010000067.1 GCA_017454675.1 Clostridia bacterium | reverse complement strand
TGATTTGAAAACTCCCCCGGCCGAGCGCGGCCGGGGGCCGGCCGCGGCATCGTGAAGTATCACTTCAAGCTCGGCGCCGGCCGTGAAAACTTCGATCGAGTGTGAGGCGCGACTGAAAAAGATCCCCGGGACTGCTTCCCTGCTGGGAGCCGTCCCGGGTCTTTTTTTATCCTTCTTTACTTATTCGTGTCTACGATGATCAGCCCGCGGGCGCCGGCAGACCACATGAGGAAGCGCCCGTCGCCCAGAGGCATGACAGACTCGGCGACCGCCTGCAGCTTCTTCGTCCTTCCTTCGGCCGAAAATACCGTCACGAAGCCGTAGGACGCGTTGTACGCCGTGTACACCGCGGTGCCGCCGGACATGTAAACGACGTCCCAGGGAGTATATCCGGCCGGCGGAGAGGTTATGACGTTCTTCGCCGGAACAAGCACCTCCCCTTCGGGTCCGAAGTGCAGATGGGTCACGATCCTTCCGCCCGCCTCGGTCTTTCCCGCGATGTCAACGATCGGCCTGACCGAACGGATGAGCGCCGCTCCGGATCCTTCGGGAAGAGCGTCATCCGTCCATTCAGGCGCGAATTCACCCTTCTCCAGATTCAGAGTCAGGGAATCGACCGTCAGGATGAGATTCTGCGCCTTCATGTAGACGAAGCGTCCGTCCTCACCGGCAGTGATGCATTCGGGACCGCCGGTCCCGACCGTCTGCAGGATCGGCCTCAGGCTTTTGACGATCTTCACCGCCTCGTTCGATTTCAGGTCGAAGCTGAAAGGTTGCTCCTCCGACGGCATTCCGAACAGCCTGCCGTTACAGATCCCGATGGGAAAGACCTTGTCCCCGTTTTTGAAAGTAGCTGCCGAAGCCCGGATCGTGCCGGTCTCCGAAAGGGTCCCCATATCGTACAGCGTGATGAAAGTCCGATCCCTGCCGTCCTCGATGACGTCCTCCAGGACCGCCAGGAATCCGTCCCCGGCGGCTATCGCGTGGACCGAATTGCCGGGGATCACCCCGATCTCCGCGCAGGTGCGGCTGTCGTACACGTGGCAGCGGTAGCCGTGCATCACGGCGATCCTGCCGGTCACGCGGTCATACGCCACCTGATTGCTGGTCAGCCAGTCTCCGCCCGAAAACTCAATGACCGAGACTCCCGGCAAAGACCCCGCCGCCGATTTCACGTTCTGTCTCGTTTTCTCGTATACCGAATCGAAGCCGAGCGACCTTTTCAGTATCACGCTGTTGGATTCCGCGCTGCTCCTGAGGAGCGACGGATCGTCGGCGCAGCCGAAGACGATCTTCACGTTTGCCAGCTGCCTCTCGTTGCCGCCCTTCCTTACCGCCTTCCACTCGGCCTCGGTGCCGCAGAAATAGATCGTCTGCAGCCGCGTTCCCTCAAAGGCGCCGTCCCCGATCGCTTCTATCCCGGGATGCATCATGACTGCCTTCAGATCGGCCATATTTCGGAAGGCGCCTGTGCCGACCGATCTCACGTTCTTTCCGAAATATATCGCTCCGATATGGGTCCCGTTCTGGAAAAGCGCGCCGTCGGCGATCTTAACCGTCGATGTCCCTTCGGGATCAGGCCCGTTGATGTTCAGGATCTTCTCGGTCGACAGGTTCGTGATTCCGTCGTTGTCATGCCCGGCAGACACCAGCCACTCCTCACCCTGGATATTTTCATACTCATAGCTGATCTTTTCAAGAGACAGCCAGCTTCTGCCGCAGTTCGGACACTGCTGCAGATACGCCGTCACCTTTTTCCCGGCGTTCAGCATGCTGGCGGTGTCAATGAAACCTCCGCCCGTGTATTCGTGCTCTCTGTACCGTCCCGTCGTCGTTTTTATCACGAGCCCGCATTCGGAACAGGTGTTCTGAGTGTATATCTCCTCGCCGCAGTCTATGTGAGGCGTCGTGTCCTTCCAGCTGTGAATCGTCATCACGCCGCCGCTCAGCGACGCGGTGTGGCAGCCGGTCAGATCGACCCCGTCGAGCGAGACGGCGGGATATATGTTTGCCGTCTTTCCGTCAAAAGTAAGGATGAACCAGAGGGCGCTTTCGCTGTCAAAGAGATACGCGTAGCAGCTCTCTTCGGTTATCGCGCCGGATCCGAGACCGTTAAGGTATCCGATATAGGCGCCGAGCACCGTCCTCGCCCGCTTCTCCGCCGTGCTTTTCGGATCGACCGGATATCCCTCTATTGTATAGAAGGCCTTGTCATCTTTATCCGGCGGGAAGGATTCGGTCATGAATCCGCCGAACGAGGCGACAAATCCCTCCTCTCCGGTGAATTTTTCAAGATCGCTCTCAGTCAGCTCAAAGAGAGACATCTCCCCTTCGGCGTCAAAGAGTCCGTCACTCCCCGTCTTCCCTTCTTCGTCACCCGACGCGACGCGGAGTTTGAAAAGATCGACGGCGGCGACAGGCTTCTCTGTCTTCGACAGTCCCTTTCCGTAGACGAAGATTTCGCTATTCGCGGTCAGATTCGCCCGTCCTACGGTGAATTCGAGGCTGCTGTCGTCCGACCTGAAGATCCCGGCGATCACCTCGGTCCCGTCGGCCGTCAGCCGGTATTCCGCGCTTTCCGCGTCATATTCGAGCTTCAGCCCGACCTTTTCGTAATAGCCTGATTCGTCGCCTTCTTCCGGCTCCTCCGTCATCTCGAGGGTCAGGGTCCACACCTTTCCGGCGCCCTTCTCTCCCTCTCTGTCTTCTGCCCGGTATTCCGCGGTCAGACCGGCTTCGGGAACCCCGCCGCTTTCGGCGTCGAACACGACGGTCAGTTTCTTTTCCCCGTCGCCGTAGTCGGCGTTAAGGCTGAGCACCGCTTCGTGTTCCCTCTCCCCGTCTCCGTCGGGCGTCTCGAACTCATGCTCGAAGGGAACTCTGATCATGGCGGAGGTTATCTTCCCGCCCTTTATGTCGGCCTCGAACGTGATGGAGATCTTTGATTCCCTGACGAAGTCCCCGATCTTCTCAAGCACTTCGTCGATCCGGGCGGACAGAGCTTCCTCTGTGTCGCTCTGCGATCCGTCGCTTGCGTCTCCGTCTCCGCCCTGCACGCTGAGCATCGAAGCGTAGGACAGGATCAGCTTCCTCACCGATCGGTTCGACAGCGCCTCCTTTATGAGATCTATCGCTTCGCTCAGCTTTTCGTTCGACAGTCTCACGGTCACCGATGCCGCGGGTGCGAATATGGTCCCGGTGTTCTCTTTTTCGGTCTCGGGAAGCTTCGAGAGGTCACGGACAAGGTCGCGGATGACCTTCGCGACCTCCTCCGCCGTCTTCCTGTCCTCCTCCGGGACCTCGATCTCCTTCCCGGTAAGCGCCGTCTCGAGCCACTCGAACAGCTCGAGGACGGCGTCGAAGTTCTCTTCGTCAAGCATGGAATCCGGGTTCGTCTCAGGGTTGAACCGCGATCCCCGGAAAGCGTCGGCGCAGCCCGGGACGTCGAATCCGACCGCCTGCCTGTTTCCGTCGGGCAGCGTCGCGGCAACCGTCAGATGCTTATCCTTCGAAAGCATGATCCCGGCGCAGGCGGGATCCTCTTTTCCGGCCAGCGAAACCATGACCGACTCGGATCCTCCGGGATCCCTCACAGCTGCTGCCGTGACTTTAAGGCTTTCGCCAAGTCCTACCATTTCGCCGGGAATGTCAAGTCCGGCTTCGACGCTGAATTCCTTTTCTCTGTCCGATTCAAGCGTTTTTATCTTTCTGACGATCTCCGTCCAGTCGCCGAACATCGCGTCCGCCGATCTCCGCGCCGAAGCCCTGAGATCGGTCATGCTCTTCGTGTACATTACCGCGAAGACGGCTCCCGCGGCGACCGAGAAAACGAGAAATATCGCCAGAGGGATCAACCATATCATGTTTTTTTTCATGGTTTCCAGAGCCTCCAAAAGGAAAATCTTTAAACTGTTATATCATTATACTACTTTTCTTTCACAAATTCAATTATCCGGACCGCGAAAGGTTGAAAATACGCCGTCTGTCATCTGACCCGGGCTTGCCCCGCACCTGCCCGGGAGGCGGTTCCCGGATCTCCTCCCAGGGGTCCGCGCAGCGTCTTTTTCTCTTGACAATTCAGGCTTGTAAAGGTATAATGTATTATAAATCGCAGAAAAACGGACCAAAAAACTTATCACCCTGTTTGAAAGGAAACGTCAGCCATGAAAAAGAATCTTCTCATTTCTGTCGCTTCGGTCATTCTGTGCGCCGTCCTGCTCTCCGGGATCCTTGTCTCCTGCTCGCAGCCTGCCGCTCCGGAAGAGACGACGCCCTCCGCGCTCGACACCACGGTGCCCGGGGAAGATATCACTACCGTACCGTCCAATGTGGATGAAAACGGCTACCTGCTCGACGATCTCCCCGAGCTGGATTACGGAAAAAAGGAATTCACCATCTTCACCTGGTCCAACCAGACCATGTGGGAGTGGGCCGAGACCGATACCACGACGGGCGACATCATCAAGGACGCCCTCTTCACTCGTCAGGCAAAGACCGAGGACCGGCTCAAGGTCAAGATCGAGATCGTAAAGCAGCCCGGTGAGTGGGAGAACCGCAACAGCTTCATCGACGCCGTATACAACAACACCAGCGCCGGCATCAACGACGACAGCTTCGACCTTATCGGCCAGTACACCCCCGCCATGGGCATAGGAGCCGTGAGAGGCTGCTACACCGACCTCTCCGAAATCAAGTACCTCGACCTCGAAAAGCCCTGGTGGCCCGATGACATCTACACTTCATCAGCCATCGGAGGACACGTCTACGGAGTCGCCGGCGACATCTCCTGCACGCTCATACGCAATATGTGCTGCATACTCACGAACCTCACGCTCGCGGACAGTCTCCATCTTCCCGATTTCTACGCGCTCGTAAAGGATCACGCCTGGACGGCGGAGAAGTTCCTGGAATTCGGCACCGGGACCGTCACCGGCCTCAATCCCGACGGCTCCTCCTGCCTGACCACGACCTTCCCGAGCAACGTCTCCTATGACAACGTGTTCTACAGCGGCGGATTCAGATTCGTCGAGAGCACCCCGGAAGGCGGTCTCCAGCTCTCCGAGGACCTCTCCTCCACCAGAATGGCGGACTGGTTCGATCTGTGGCACGGATTCTGGGCACAGCCCGACACCGGAGTCCTCGGCCTTACAGCGACCAACGGCTTCACCTCCGGAAACGTGCTCTTCCACTTCGGCTCGATAGCCGACGTACAGAACTCGCTGCAGGAGATCGAATTCAAGTTCGGCATCCTTCCCTACCCGCTCTATGACAGGGACCAGAAGGACTACTGCTCGATCTGCGGATACTGGGTGACGATGTACAGCGTTCCCGTGACCGCCCCCGACAAGGACATGACCGGCGCGGTGCTCGAGTGCCTCGGTTCAGAAGGGTACAGAGAGATCACTCCCGCCGTCTACAACGTCTCCTTCCAGTACAGATACCTCAACTCCATCGAGAACGCCGAGATCTTCGATCTGCTCCACGACACCCTCATCTTCGAGCCCGGACGAACCTTCGGTGACCAGATCAACTGCTTCGCCGGATTCCGTCAGGCAGCCGGCCAGTCGGACAGCTGGACCTCCTACTACAAGGGACAGTCGGTCGTCTGGAAAAAGAACATTAATAAAGTCGTCGACGCCCTCTCATAAAAGTCAGGGGAAACGGAATCAGCGTAAAAGATGAAGGCTGAACTCGAAGGCCGGTTTCTGATCGACCGCTTCAACGGCACCTTCTTTGCCTGTCTGGCTGTCACGCTCCTCTTCCTCGCGGCCTTCTGGCTGATCTTCAGAAAGAGGACGGATATGACAAAGCGAACGGCGGTGGCAGTCCTCTACATTCTTACATTCGCGTTCTTTTTCCTTTACAAATACTGGATCTCGGTCGACGAGGCATATTCCGTCATCACAGAGGAGGCAGGAAACGGCGCCTTCTCGTGGTGGCAGGAGCTGCCCCTGCATCTCTGCAACATCAACCTCATACTCATTCCCGTCGCGATGTTCACGAAGAACAGGCCTCTCGAGAGCTTCTGCTTCTTCATAGCCCCGATCGGAGCCTTCTTCGCGATGCTCGCCCCGTCGGTCGGATTCTACGGATACAGCATATTCGTTCCGAGGGTGTTCGGTTACTATCTGACCCACCTTTTGATTCTCATCAGCGGTCCGATGATCGCGATGCTCGGGATATTCGCCCCGAGGTTCAGGGATTTCCCGCTGACGGTGGCATTCATTGCCGGAATCTCGCTTGCCGTTTTCGGCATCAGCATGCTCATGAGAGCCACCGGCCTCAACCCCCACGCAAACTACTTCTACTCCATCGAGCCGGCGCCCGGATCCCCGCTCGTGACCTTCCACAGGTGGATACCGGTCCCGTATCTGTATCTTCTGCCGGCAATTCTGATACTGCTCCCGTATATGGTGCTCGTCACTCTCCCGTTCGAGATCGCCCGGTCCGGCGAAGCGAAAGCGAAGAGAGCCGGGAAGGAGGCTCCCGCCCCCGGATACACTGACGCGGACGGGACCGGAGAGACGGCGGAAAAAACAGATGAGGAAACGGCCGTCTGATATCCGTTCATCAAAGTCTTTTCAGGCGTACGGGCAGATGCCTGTACGCCTGAAAAACAATTATCCAACAAAAAAATTTCGTTTTTATGGCCGATTTTAAGGGTTTTTTAAGTTTTGCGTGGTATAATATTAGCGTTAAAGTTTTTTTGACAAGGAACTACAAGAAGAAAAGGAGATCGATTTTATGAAGGTTCTTATTGTTGAAGATGAAGTTTCCCTGTCCAGAGCGGTCAAAAAGATACTCGAACAGCACGGGTATGTTTCCGACGTGGTATACGACGGCAGATCGGCGCTTGAGTTCGCCTCCATGACCGAATACAACCTCGTCATCCTCGATGTAATGATCCCCGGAATGGACGGATTTTCTGTGATCAAGGAACTCAGGAAGAGGGGAGTCAACACTCCCATCCTTGTCCTCACCGCGCGCACGGATACCGAGGACAAGGTCAACGGCCTCAATCTGGGTGCGGACGACTATATGACCAAACCGTTCGACATCGACGAACTGCTTGCCAGAGTCGGAGCCCTTACGAGAAGAAAGGGCGAGATCGTCGTCGACGAGATCAAATTCGGAGACCTCACGCTCGACCTCGCATCCTGCGTCCTGACCTGCGGCGAAAGATCGGTAAGACTCAGCCCGAAGGAATTCGGAGTCCTCAAGTCATTCATGCTCAATCCCGAGAAGGTCATCAAGACCGGCTGGCTTCTTGACAATGTCTGGGGCGTCGAATCCGAGGCCGTCGACAACAACGTGGAAGTCTATGTTTCATTCATAAGAAGAAAGATCAAATTCGTCGGCTCGAGGGTCGCCATCAAGAGGATCCAGAGAGTCGGATACAAGATGGAAAAAACACTCTGATGAACGCATTCAGGAAACGTTTTATCGCTTCCTCGATGTTTCTGACGACTACCGTTCTCGTCATCGCACTGATCACCCAGGGGTTCGTCGAATACCGGAACACCGCTTCCGAGATGTGGACGGCGATGCGCCTGGTACTCGAGCCCTGGAACGCCTCCGCCGAGCACCGGCGGGTCGAATCCGATCATTCCGGCGGAGAGCGGATCGCGAACGACACGGAACATGACCTTTCCGCCGGGGGTTCTGAAGGACCTCCGGCGGTTTCGTCGGAAACGGAAGCCATCGCAGAACAGCGCCGCGACGGGAACGCGGAGACGGCGGCGACGGACTCGACCGGCCGGAACGTATCCGGAGACTCCGAGCCGGGCGCAGACAGCGGAGCGTTCTCCCGGATCTACGGAAAAAAAGGCCCTGCCGGACCGGCAGGGGACGGCACGGGAGAGGAAAAGGTCATAGCGGTGCTGCACAATCCTTCGACAGGCTCCGTCACGCTCATGACCGACAGACATTTCGCCATCAGCGACGAAAAACTGCGGGCCGCCACACTGTACGCGATGGAAGCGGACAGCCCCACCGGCAGGATCGGCGATCTTGGCGTCTACTATATGCGCGGAACCGAAAACCGGGGCGTGATGATCTCGTTTGCCTCCGAGAGCTATATACGCGACCGGCTTGCCGACGATTTTGTCGCGCTGGCGATCATCTTCATCGGTTCTACCGCGCTCCTCTTCCTCATCTGCCTGTGGCTGTCGAAGATCGCGTTGAAGCCGCTTGAGAAGTCTGTCGAGATGGAACGTCAGTTCGTAGCCGATCTGTCTCACGACATGAAGACTCCGCTTACCGTCATCCTGGCGAACAACAGCATCCTGAAGTCGAACCCCGACCTGACCGTCGGCGAACAGCTGCAGTGGATCGACAGCACCGACGACTCCGCCAGAAACATCCTCGGCCTGGTAAACAGCATGCTCGAACTGTCGAGGCTGGACGCCGAGAGATCGAAGGCAAAGCTCAGCCGGCGGCAGGATTCGGTCGACGCCTCGGAATCGGTGGCCGACATTTCGTCCGCTGCCCAGAAGAGCGTCCTGCAGATGGAGTCGGTCGCGTTCGAGCGGTCGGTAACGCTTGATTCCGAGATAACCGACGGGCTCCTCGCGAATACCCGGGAGGATTACGCGGAAAGGATCTGCTCCGGCCTTATCGACAACGCGCTCAAATATGAGCCCCGCGGCGGAAGGGTCGTCGTGAAGCTCCATCCTTTCGGAAGGCATTCCGTCGTGCTCGCGGTAAAGAACGACATCAGCGTCATCTCGCAGGAAGACCTGCCGCATGTCTTCGAGCGCTTCTACCGCAGCGACAAGACGCGCGACATCCGTAGCGGGCACGGCCTCGGGCTCACGATAATAAAGCAGATGGCCGATCTGTCGGGGGCCGAGATGACGGTCGGAAGCCGCGAAGGCGAAGGTACCGTCTTTACCGTGAAATTCAATACGCCCGAATAGATACGGGCGGCGGCCCGGATATCTCTCCGGGCCGCCTTTTCACGCCGCGTAACGCCCCTCTTTGCTGTTGACACCCGCGGGAAAAAATGATATAATTCATATGTGGGAAGTTGCGCCCCGGGCATCGTCGCCTTCGGGACGGCAGCCTGCCGGACTGAATAAAAAGGTAGAGAATTACTCAGGATGATAAAGAACGAACTCAGCGTGACCGATCTGAAAAAGAGCGATTTTTATTACGATCTGCCGAAGGAGCTGATTGCGCAGACTCCCGTCGAACCCCGCGATTCGTCGAGGCTCCTCGTGCTGTCGAAAGAGACAGGAAGGATCGAACACAGGGTCTTCCGGGACATAACCGACTATCTGCACGAGGGGGACGTCCTGGTCGTCAATGACTCAAAAGTCATACCCGCGCGGCTCTACGGTGTCAAGGCAGGCACCGGAGCGGATGTCGAGACGGTGCTGCTCCGTCCCCGCGGACTCGACGTCTGGGAGGTGCTCGTGCGCCCCGGACGCCGTCTCAAGCCGGGTGCGGAGGTGGTCTTCGGCGGCGGACTGCTCACCGGCACCGTGACCGGCGTGATCGAAGACGGCAACCGGCTCATGAGGTTCTCATGCTCGGGCGAGCAGTTCTATTCCCTGCTCGACCGTATCGGCCAGATGCCGCTGCCTCCCTACATCACCGAAAAACTGGCCGACGGCAGCCGGTACCAGACCGTCTACGCGAAGGAGAGGGGATCCGCCGCGGCTCCGACGGCCGGCCTCCACTTCACCGAGCGTCTGCTCTCGGAGATCAGGGCGAAGGGCGTGAAGATAGTACCCGTCATGCTTCACGTCGGGCTCGGCACATTCAGACCGGTCAAGGAGGACAAGATCGCCGACCACGTGATGCACTCGGAGTTCTTCACAGTGACAGAGGAGGCCGCCGAGGCGATAAACAGCAGAAAGGGCAGGCTGTTCACCGTCGGGACGACCACCTGCCGGACTCTGGAGAGCGCGGCCGACGAAAACGGCATCGTGCACCCGATGTCTGACGACACCGGGATATTCATCTATCCGGGATACAGATTCAAGGTCACAGACGCGCTGATCACCAACTTCCACCTTCCCGAGAGCACGCTGATCATGCTCGTATCCGCCCTCGCCGGCAGGGACCGGATCCTTTCCGCCTACCGCGAAGCGACGGAGTTGCGCTACAGATTTTTCTCATTCGGAGACGCAATGCTGATCATTTGAAAACGGAGGCTCACATGAAACAGGACCTTTATCTCAACGCGGCAGATCACATGCCGGGCGACGGCTCGCGGGATGTATCTGACGACATCCAGCGGCTGATCGACGGAAACCCCAACCGGGTGATCTTCTTCCCCGACGGACTTTACCGCATCGCGAAGCCAGTACTGACGCCGGCGGACCCCGCCTTCAGCGTCTCGCTCAAGCTGTCGGACTTCGCCGTGATACAGGCCGACCCGTCGTGGGACAGCGACGAGGCCATGATCCGGCTCGGCGGCTCGCATCCCTTCAACACGATATATGTTAACGGCTCGAACTACTCGCTCGAGGGCGGGGTCATCGACGGCTCAGGCGTCGCGAAGGCGGTGTCGGTCGACAGCGGACGCGAGACCGCGGTGCGCGATCTCTCGATCAAGCACGCAAAGGTCGGCATACACATAAAGCACGGCGCGAACTCGGGGTCGTCGGACGCCGATATCTCACGCGTCAACATCACCGGCAGCGGCACTCACGATTCGGTAGGGGTACTGATCGACGGATACGACAACACGCTGACGAACATGCGCATCGCGAACGTCTTCACCGGCGTTGTGCTCCGCTCGGCCGGCAATTCGCTGCGCAACATACATCCGCTCTTCACGGTGAGCTACGACGATTACGAAAACAGCTGCGGCTTCCTCGACATGAAGGGCAACAACTGGTACTCGTTCGGATACAGCGACCAGTTCGCAAACGGCTTCCGCTTCGGTCCCGACGCCAGGGGCAGCGTGCTGGACAGCTGCATGTGCTACTGGTATTCGGCAAACGGCGGCCACCAGGTGTTCATCCGCTGCGACGGCCGCTTCCGCTCCGCCGTCAACAACCCGAAGGTGGGCTTCAGGTCCGGCGTCGAAACGCGCGCGGTGCTGAAGGTCGCCGAAGCCGGAGGTGACGGCTTCATCAACAATGTATGCCTGAACCACGGCACCGAAGCCGATCTCGGAGACGGGACATTCCGCGATTATCTGCGTGGAAATGTGATATGACTCCGCCCTGCGGCCGCGACGCGGCATAAAGGATCAGGGGGCAAGGAACAAGGAGCAAGCAGAAAAAATGAAAGCCTATATAATTCAGCCTGAATATTCGACCGACCTCTCCCGCTCGGACTCCCTGTTCGAGCAGAAACTCACGCTGCTGCGCGGCATACCAGGTGACGCCGGGATCATCGTGCTGCCCGAATACAGCGACGTCCCCTGCGCCGCAAAGACGCGCGAAGACGTGATCCGGCTGCATGAGAGATATTTCGGCCGGCTCATGGATGCCTGCGCCGAAGCGGCCGTCCGCTGCGGCGCGACGCTCTTCGTCAACGCCCTCTCGGAGGAGGAGACCGGCTACCGCAATACGACTTTCTGCTTTGACAGCAGAGGAAAGATCGCCGGAAAGTATTTCAAGGCGCATATCCCGCCGGCGGAGGCCGAGAGGACGAAACTCGACATGGAGTACACCTTCGAATACGGGAGGTCGTATACCGTCGTGATAGACGGCGTGAAATACGCCTTTCTCACCTGCTACGACTTTTACTTCTACGAGGCGTTTCCGATGATCGCCCGCGAGGAGCCCGACGTGATAATCGGATGCTCGCTCCAGCGCAGCGACACCCACTCCGCATCCGAGATCATGTGCCGCTTCGCCGCGTACAACACGAACACGTATGTCATCCGTTCATCGGTCAGCTTCGACGAGGCGTCCGACGTCTGCGGCGCGAGCATGATCGTCGCCCCCGACGGCACCGTTCTGACCAATATGTACGGAAAGACCGGCGTCGCCTGCGCCGAGATCAACCCTCACGCAAAATACCTGAAGCCCGCGGGATACGGAAACCCGCCCGCCCCGCACTGGAAATACATCGAATACGGCAGACGCCCGCGAGGATACCGCAACGCCGGCAGCGGGATATCGAAGACCGAACTGCAGCTCCCCTACCCCCGCATCTGCGCGCACCGGGGCTTCCCTGCCGTCGCGCCTGAAAACAGCATGCCGTCGCTCGGAGCGGCGGTGGCCATGGGCGCCGACGAGATCGAGTTCGACCTCTGGCCGACGGCCGACGGCGAGATCGTCTCGATCCACGACAAAAAGCTCGAACGCGTGAGCGACGGCGAAGGCAAAGTCTACGAGCATACGCTGGCCGAGCTCCGGAGGCTTGATTTCGGCTCAAAGTTCAACGAACACTTCAGAGGACTGCGCATCCCGCTCTTCGAGGAGATCCTGCAGAAATTCGCCGGCAGAGTGATCATGAACATCCACGTAAAGACGCTGTCCGACGAATACGATACCGGCGCGATGAAGAAGATCGTCGGGCTCGTAAGACAGTATGACTGCGAAAAATACGTGTACTTCATGATCTCGCACGACGGCGTCATCCGCAAGTTCCGCGACTATGCCCCCGACATCGCGGTGTGCGTCGGTCACAGGAGCGACCGGCCGTACGCGATCGTCGACAGGGCCATCGAGCTCGGAGCCGGCAAGGTCCAGCTCTTCAAGCCTTATTTCGACCAGTCGATGATCGACAAGGCGAAGGATCACGGGATAAAGCTCAATGTATTCTTTGCCGACGACCCCGAAGAGGCGGAGAGATACCTCGACATGGGCGTCGACACCATCCTCTCGAACGACTGCGGCGCAGTCATGCCGACGGTCAGGAATCATGTAAAGAAATAACGGCAGAGTCCGGCTCAGTTCAACAATCGGGATGGTAAGCCGCATGCAGCTCAGAGAATATATAAAAACCAGACAGCACAGAAACGTCCGGAAAAGACTGCCGGACGACCTCTTCGCGCCCGAATTCTCGCGTCTCGGGCTCTGCCCCGAGGAGCGTATGACGCGCAGGTTCGAATACATGACGTCACACGAAACGCCGGTCATACTCCCGGGCGAGCTCATTACGATGTCCCGCACACTTGCGAATATCCCCGACTGCTTCACGGCGTCGGAATGGGAGGAGATCCGCCGGGATCACTTTGTGCACGAGCTTGGATACGGCTCGAACGTCTGCATCGACTGGCAGGGCGTGCTGGAGCGCGGCCTGCTCGACTACCGGAGATCGGCCGACGGATACGGCAGGCGCATGATCGACGCCCTGCTCGACCTCTGCCGCCGCTATTCCGCGGCCGCGCGCGCCGCCGGCAGGGACGACATCGCAGACGTGCTGGACCGCGTGCCGGCATATCCCGCCACGACGTTCAGAGAGGCGCTTCAGAGCTTCCGCGCGGTGCACTTCGCGCTCTGGCTCGAGGGCAACTACCACAATACCTGCGGCAGATTCGACAAATACGCGTCGAAATACCTGGAGCGCGACATCGCCGAAGGCAGGCTGGACCGGGCGTCCGCTCTGGAGCTCACAGAGGACTTCTTCCTCTCATTCAACAAGGACAGCGACCTCTACCCCGGCGTCCAGCAGGGCGACAACGGACAGAGCATGATGCTCGGCGGCACCGACGGAAACGGCAGGCCCGTCTTCGGCATGCTGTCCGAGCTCTGCCTCGAAGCGGCCGGCGCCAACATGATGACCGACCCGAAGATAAACATACGCGTATCGTCAGAAACACCCGACGACGTCTACCTGAAGGGCAGCCGGCTCACCGTCGCCGGTCTCGGTTTCCCGCAGTATTCGAACGACGACGTCGTCATCCCCGGCCTGATAAAGGCGGGCTACTCCCCCGCCGACGCCGCCGACTATACCGTCGCCGCCTGCTGGGAGTTCATAATCCCCAAATACGGGGAGGACATCTGCAACATAGGGGCCCTCTCGTTCCCGAAGGCGGTGAACGATGCGATAAGGAGGCCCGGCGCCGACGCCGGCTTCGAAACCCTGATGAAGGCTGTAAAGCTGGAGATCAGGGCGCAGGCCGACGGCATATGCGACGGCATCCGGAACATTTTCTTCGTTCCCTCCCCCTTCCGCCGCCTCTTCCTCGAGCCGAGATACCGCAATTTCGGCATACACGGTACGGGCATCGCGACTGCCGCCGACTCGCTCGCGGCGATAAACGAACTGGTCTTCCGCAGCCGCGAGCTCACGCTCGCCGAACTCACCGAAGCCGTCGATACCGACTTCGAGGGGAAGAACGCGCTGTTGAACAGGCTGCGCACCGGGATGCCGAAAATGGGGCAGGACAACGACGCCGTCGATAAGATCGCGGGTGAGCTGCTCGACGCCTTTTCGTCGAGCCTCCGCGGAAAGGTCAACTGCTTCGGCGGATGCTTCAGGGCGGGGACCGGCACCGCGATGTTCTACCTCTCGCACGCCGACGCGCTTCCGGCGTCGCCCGACGGCCGCCGCAGAGGCGAGCCGTTCGGAACCAACTTCTCGCCCAGCCTCTTCGCGCGCATCCCCGGGCCCTTCTCGGTGATCTCGTCGTTCACGAAGCACGATCTTACGGATACAGTAAACGGCGGCCCGCTGACCCTCGAGTTCGCGGCGTCGTCCTTCGGAGACGAAGAGAGCCTGTGCAAGCTCGCGATGCTCGTGCGCGAATTCGTGAGGTCGCGCGGACACCAGCTGCAGCTCAACGCGGTCAGCTCAGAGCGTCTCCGCGACGCTCAGAAGCACCCCGAGCTCTACCCGTACCTTATCGTCCGCATCTGGGGATGGAGCGCGTACTTCGTCGAGCTCGACAGGAGATACCAGGACCACGTCATAGCGAGGCAGGAGTATTCGGTATGACCGGACGGATCTTCGACATAAAGGAGTTCTCGGTCCACGACGGCCCCGGAGCCCGGGTCACCGTCTTCATGAAGGGCTGCCGCATGCGCTGCGTATGGTGCCACAATCCCGAGGGCCAGAGCACGGAGAAGGAGATCATGCACAAGCTGTCGCAGTGCGACGGCTGCGGTCTGTGCACGAGGGACAACCGCACTCCCTACCCCCGCGATCCCGGAGCCTGTCCGCGCGGACTGATCACACTTTGCGGCGAAGACGTGACAGAGGAGGACCTGGCGGAAAGGCTGCTCCGCTACGCGCCGCGGCTCGAACGCATGGGCGGCGGCGTGACCTTCAGCGGCGGCGACCCGATCGTCCAGGCGGAGTTCGTCGCGAGGGTGTCGAGCAGACTGAGAGACAGCGGAGTCCATACCGCTGCCGAGACGTCGCTCTGCGGGAGTGCGGACGAGGCCGCCCTCCTCGCGGAGAACACAGATCTCATGATCGTCGATCTGAAACTGGCCGACAGCGCCCTGCACGAGAAATACACCGGCATGCCGAACGGAATGATATCAGACAACATAAGACTGCTGAAGGAGCGCGGGACCTGTATCATGTTCCGCACCCCGCTCATACCCGGGATCACCGACGGCGCGGAGAATCTCCGGGCGCTCGCGGAGATCGCCGGCGGACATCCGTGGGAAAAGCTCGCGTACAACCTCCTCGCCGGCGCGAAATACGCGATGCTGGGCAGAAAATTCGACGAAAAAGGAGAGATCGGAGCGAGATGAACAGGATCACTGTCGTAGTACCCGAGGTCATATCCCGGATAGCGCCGGAGATATACGGACACTTCAGCGAGCATATCGGCGGAGTGTTCTACGGCGGCCTCTGGGTCGGAAAAGACTCGGATATACCCAACATAAAAGGCTTCCGTGCCGACGCCGTCGAAATGCTGAGAAAACTCCGCCCGCCGGTGCTGCGCTGGCCAGGCGGCTGCTTTGCCGAGACATACGCATGGCGCGACGGCATAGGCGGCGTCCGTCCTGTGAGAAAGAACTGGTGGTACCCGCACGACGGCCGTCTCGAAACGAACGAAGTCGGTACGCACGAGTTCATCGACCTGTGCGAGGCGATCGGCGCGAAACCGTATTTCGCGATGAACGTGACGTCGGCGACGCCGATGGATGCACGGGACTGGATGGACTACTGCCTGTCGCCGCGCGGCAGCACGACGCTCTCGCTCGAGCGTGAGAAAAACGGGAGAGCCGAGCCCTTCGACATCCCATACTGGGGCGTCGGAAACGAAAACTGGGGCGGAGGCGGCAATATGACCGCGGATTTCTATGCCTCGGAATACAAGCGCTTCGCCACCGTCATGGACAATGTCTCAAGGGCCCCGAAGCCCGACAGGCGTGGCGTCACTCTCATCGCGGGCGGGGCCAACGGGACCGACTACGCCTGGACCCGCGGCCTTTCGTCGTCGCTGGCAGCGTCGGGAGCGCCCGCCGGAGGCATGAGCTTCCACTACTACACCGGAACGAAATACGGCTGCTTCGACATGTCGCGCGAAGCCTGGAACTCGATGATCGACCGGGCTGCCGGCATCGAGGAGGCCGTCATACGCCACTACGCGATCATACGCGGCTACGGACTCGACCGGAAGATGCCGCGTCCGCTCGTGATCGACGAATGGGGCTGCTGGTATCCCGGCGGATCGGGGCCCAGCGCCGGCGCGAACCTCTTCGAGGAGCAGTCGACGGTGCGCGACGCCGTAATAACGGCTCTGACGCTCAACATATTCAACCGGCACGCCGACAAGATCATGATGGCGAACGTCGCGCAGATCTGCAACAATCTGCACTGCATGCTGCTCATCGACGGCGGAAAATGCGTCGCGACGCCCTCCTACCACGTTTTCGACATGTACAAGGAGCATCAGGGGGCGAACTCTCTGCGCGTGCTGACCGATTGCGGCGACGGCGCGAGGCTTTCGGTATCGGCGTCGGAGAAGGACGGCGGGAGAATACTGCTCACCGTCGCCAACCTCTCGCCCGAGACCGACGCGGAAGCACGGCTCGACCTGCTCGGCGTCAGAGGATACAGCGCGGAGAGCGCGTATGTCCTGTGCTCCGGCGACCCCGCGGACTGCAACACCGCCGAACACCCTGACAGAGTCTCGCCGCGGAAGGCCGAAGCGGCAGCGGGAAAACCTCTCTTCTTCCCGAAGGCGTCTGTCACCGCGGTAACGCTTCGCACCGAGTAAATTGAGCGGATGCCTTCTTCGGTGCCTTTTTCCGACAGGCCGTACAAAAAAGGCTGCCCGGATACAATAAACCGCTGAGCGGAAAAATACGTGCGCTGAAAGACGCAGAAAAAGCAAAAGATAACAAAAGGAGCCTCGATTTCACGGGGCTCCTTTCCTTTTGTGCGGACCCGTGACTTACGGTGTTCACGTTCCGTCTTTTCCATCCTGTAATGCAGACCCGTGACTCACGTTGTTCACGTTCCGTCTTTTCCATCCTGTAATGCAGACCCGTGACTCACGTTGTTCACGTTCCCTGTTTCAGCGCCTTTTCGAAATGTTCGTTGAACCTGCGGATCGCTTCCCTGCTTATCGCATCATCAGGATAAAGCATGTCGAAGGCGTGCACGTCAGTCGGATACACGTCTGCCTCAGCCTCCACACCAGCTGCCCGGAGCGCCGCGATATAGTCCAGCGTCTCCCGGTAAAACGGCTCGCCGCCGCCCACGAAAGTGTAGCAGGGCGGAAGCCCCGCATAGTCGGTCTGCTGTGCCGGGGCGGCGTAGGGAGACACGGTTTTCTTCGCGTCGGCCCTTAAGTAGGCCCGCCATCCGAGTTGGTTTCTGCGCGTGTTCCAGACCCTGCCGTGGTTATTCTTCGAGCTTTCCGTGTCGATGTTGCTTATCATCGGATACAAAGGCAGCTGAAACACGATATGCACTCCGCGGTCACGAGCCATCATGCAGACCGCCGCAGCAAGGCCGCCTCCGGCGCTTTCACCGCCGACCACGATCCTTTCCGCCTGAAACTCATCGCGATGCTTATCGATATGATCCAGGACTGCGTAACAGTCTTCCACAGCCGCCGGATACGGTTTTTGCCAGGCGAGCCTGTATCCGGGAGAAAGCACGGTCGCTCCGTGTTTCTTCACCAGATCCATGGCTCTGCTCATATATACCATTTCCTTCATACCGGTAATATATCCGCCGCCGTGGATCCACAGGACAGCGACAGGGATAGCAGCGATCTTCGCAGGTCTGATAACGAGCGTCGGCACGCCGCGAATACGAAGTTTCTGAACTTTAACGCCGTCATCAGGTCTTAATTGAATCCTCATCGTTCCTCCGCAGATCCGGGATTACAGAACTTGGTTTTTCTCATTCTTCAAAATTTCCCTGCCCTGATCGACTGTTATCCGGATCTTCGGATACGTTTTTCCTTTTCAATTCCATTTTGGCTTTATCTTTCATCAGCTGGAAGACTATCACCATAACAAGGGAGATCGCTGATGCGCCCAGAGAGCATGCAAAGAACAGATTATCAATTCCAAACGACGGAATACAGATCAGGAACAGCCAGTAAAGCAGCACCGCGACGATCGCCGCCGCGGCGGCACATCTTCTTACAACGGAAAAGTATTTTGATCCGGAGCCGGTCCCGTTCCCCTGCACGGAAGGCGGTTTAAGACATGCGGACAAAAGCAGGACAGTTCCTGATGAGAGACAGGGTATCACCAGAAGCAAAAGCAGCATACGGACAAGCCCTCTGCCATCGATATAAGAAGCTTTATGTCCGGCGAGCTCATTCCACGTGATCAAAACCGCAAAGATCAGAATCCTGATCCCGAGAAAGATTCCGGCCGCCAAAGCCGTTCCGTTTATTTCCGTTTTGCTTCGTTCTTCTTTTTTCATGATGGCAGACTCATTTTCTCACCGGTATCCCGGCTTCGGATAAGAAATACGGCGCGATCGTCCGAATACTCATGCCGTTTACAGCATGCCGGCCGTTCCGACAGCTTCAGGAGGAAGTATTCCCTTCTCTATGCATAAAGCGGCACAGCCTCCCGCTGCGTCCCCGGTCCTGAAGGCGGGACCTCCTACCCGGTAGCTTGCATGCGCGACAAAATCTCCGCTTATGCATCGTCCCGCCATCATCAGATTGTCGAAATCAGTGCTGATAAGCGAGCGAAGCGGAATCTGATATGGCGGGTGCTTTGTTCCATATCTGCTTTCAAACGCCTTGCCTTTTTCGGGAGAAAGTGCGTGTACATCCGTGTTGAAGGTCACAGTGCAGATCCGGTCGTCGAACATTTGCCCCCTCGATACGTCGTCGGCGGTTATACGGTAGAGTCCCTTGATCCTGCGTCCTTCTCTCACGCCGATCATATCCGCCGTCGCAGTTACGCGCAGATCTTTCCAGACTCCTCCCTGATCCCTTAACCCGTCGACTATTTTTTGGATCTCTTCGCGTGCGCGTACCGTTCCTTCGGTAACATCTTTCACGCTCAGTCCGCTTCCGTATTCATGATCCACCATAAAACCGATCGAGTTATATTTCTCAGACAGGACCGCGAGATGCGGATACCGGTATGAAGGGACAAGACCCGCCCGCGCAATATCCTCAAGAAGCTTCGCCTTTGCCTCTTTGCCGGGAGCGTATCTGCTGTCGTATGCGGTACCGCAGATCGTTACGCCGTCCACATGCGCAATTAGCGACATCGGCTGGGTCGCTCCCTCTTCGTTGCCGATCTCATATGATGCTCCGCAAAGAAAACCCAGATCGCCGTCGCCGGTAGCGTCGATAAAAACAGTAGCGTCATAATAACAGGGTCCGCTCTTTGATTCTGTCAGGACCGACCTGACCAGTCTCTTATCGGTGACAGCGCCCGAAACAAACGTATGGTATAAAAAATCAACGCCCGATTCCAGGCACATTCTTTCAAATACAAGCTTTGTCTTTTCGGTATCGGCGGTAAATCTGGACTTGTTCGGGAATCTTTTGCCGTCGGCTTCTTTTTCGAGCCGTTCCATGACCTCATCCATGAGAGCTCCCTTGCCGAAGGTATCGATAAGCCATGTCAGCAGGCCCCGGGTCCAGAAACCGCCGAGACAGCCGCCCTGCTCGATCAGAAGCGTTTTCGCGCCTTTCCTTGCAGCTGAAACAGCTGCCGCGACCCCCGAAGGTCCGCCGCCGCATACAACGATATCGTATCTGCCGCCGAAACTATACTCTTTTGCTATCTTCATAAATATCTCACCCAGTCTGTTTTTATTTCACTGACGGCAGTCCCGGAAGGGCAGCCGGCGCTGTTCTCATCGTCTTACAGAACAATCTTCCCGTATTTCATATTTCCCGGCGGATCCCGGTCCGCGGGATATCACCCTTCCGGACTGGGGTCTTACAGCCCGAATCTTTCTCTCAGTTCCGCTGCCCGCCTCTTCGCGAGCTCTTCATATTTTCCGTATATATCGCGGATATGCGCGACCATGCCGCAGAACTCGCAGAGCCTGTCGGGAGAAAGCCGCTTGCCCTGCCCGCGCCCGGGATCGACTTTGTTCACCCAGATACTTAAGATCTTAAGCGGCGCCGCTCTGACAAGTATAAGCTGAATGCCGCCTGTCACCTCGACGGTGATGTTTTCCGAATAGTAAGAATCATGGTTCCTTACAACGTTTATCTCAGGAGACAGACGTGCGCGGATCTCTTCGTAAACATTGTCGAGATCGGCCTCGTATCCGTCGTCCTCCCGGAGTTCGCTGTCGCGGTAAAGTCCGCCCCCCGAGTATACGAGATCCTTTACGAAAGACGTCATGCAGTTTTTCACAAAGCCGCCGTCAGGTTCGAGGTACTCCCTTTCGCCTTCCGCTCCGAATCTCACGGCCGATCTGCCGACGGTCTTTTCATACCGGTCAAGGTTCTCGTAAAATGATCTCTCCTCCGGACTGAGATCTTCGAATTTTTCGTCTTTCTTTTTTTTTCTTTCTTTGCGAAGCGTTTCGAGCGCCTTTTCCAGGACCGGGCTTACCGGGATATCATATTCCTCGTAAAGCGCTTCAATCCTGAGGAGAAATCCGTCGTGAACATCTTCAAAGGGATAGTTGCCATCTTTGTAATAAG